>NZ_JAVDDX010000001.1:1304151-1630189 GCF_030848575.1 Haloarcula sp. H-GB4
GCCGTATTCGTCCAACACGGCAACGTTGCCGTCGCCGAACAGTTCTGCAACGATAGTCGTCGACGCGTCCTCGCGGTCGAACTCCAGTTCGATGATGCGGTCGAACTCGAACTGCTCGACGCGGACGAGGTCAGCGCCCGACAGTCGGTTCCGGAGCATCATCGCGAAATCCGGCGGCCGACCCGGCGCGTCGGGGACGTGGCTCTGGTCAGCAACGTGGGCGCGCTTGACATCACCGACCTCGATGAGGAACTCGACGCGCCCGCGGTCGAAGTCCCGGAGCTTCAGTCTGACGAGGTCGTCCTCGGGGTAAAGGTACGCCTTGTCGAGCTTCGCGCCCTCGTAGCCGGCGAGTTCGCCCTCAAGCGCGGCAAGGTCGACGCTCGTCAGTTCCCGCTTGTGGTCCATGTCGGTGGCTGTCGGCGGGCACCCAAAGGCGTTCCGTTACCCGCTGTCGGCGATTTCCTCGCCCGTCTCCAGCCCGTTCCGGAGCGCCGCGTGGAGTCGCCCCTCGCCGGCCACCCAGTCGCCGGCAAAGTGCAGGTCGTGCTCGGCCGCACACGACAGCAAGTCGTGGTCAACGTCGCCTTCGGGCTGAGAGTAGCGCCAGTGCTGATGGTCGGTCCAGTCGGGGTCGGCTAGCCGGTCGTCGTCCAGCAATCGGGCCGTCCGCGATGCGATGTCGTCGATGAGCGTGTCGGGGTGTTCGTCGTAGTTCGCAATCGACCACGGCTCGTTCATCTGGACCAGCAGCAGGGACTCGCCGTCGGGGACGTGGCCGTCTTTGCACTCTTCGCGGCCGATCCAGCCAATGTCGTGGTCCTTGTCACTGTTGACCGCGGCGTACCACGGCACGTCGAGTTCGAAGGGGTAGTGCAACACGCCGGCGATGACCGTTCGATAAGGGACCGTGGCGACCTCCTGCCGAAGCTCCCGGCAGTCGTCGTGGTCCCACCGCGACTGTCCCAGCAGGTCAGCCGTCTGGGGGGCCGGCGGTGTCAGCAGCGCAGCATCGAAGTATCCAAGATCCGCCCCCTCATCGTCCTCAAGCCGCCAGCCGTCGCGCTGTCGCTCCAGACGCTCGACCCGTACGCCGTTCTCCACGTCGGCGTCGGCCTCGTTGAACAGCCGCTTTGCAACCTGCGTAATGCCCGCCTCGTACGTCCATTTGTGTTCGTCAGCATCTCGACCGGTGTCGATATCGCCGGTCCTGTCGAACGCGTAGACCGGTTCCTCGATATCGACGAGTCCCTCGGTCGGGAGGGACTCTGTGACCAGTTCCGTCACGCGACCGTCGTCGGCCTTGAGATAATTCGCCCCGTACTCGTACGTACAGTCACCATGCCGCCGAGTCGCGGCGCGCCCGCAGACGCCGCGGCTCTTCTCGAACACTGTTACGTCGACGTCCGCGTCGTGGAGCGCGTACGTTGCCGCTGCACCGGCACCACCGGCACCGACGACTGCGAGGTTACGAGCCATACTTGCTCGTCGGACGGTACGAGTAAAAATCCACCACACAACCAGTTCGGACCACCCGCCCGGGGCCCGATTCAGCGGCCCCGCTGGCGTCGGACGCTCCGACGCGTCCAGCCGATGACGACGAGTATCGCGACACCGACGCCCACCTGTGAAAGTGTGAATCCGGGGCCCTGTGCCGCAGTCGTTTCCCGGTCGCCGCCGTCAGTGACCGAAACGGATTGGTTCTCTACTCTGAGTGAGCCCGCTGTCTCGCCGTTGACTCGAACGGTTCCATCGACCGCCTCGAACTCAGTCTCGACGAGTGCCTCTTCCTCGGGGTCGAGTGCCACTCGGTCCGTTGCCACCGGTTTGCCGTCGACCGTCACAGTCAGTGTCTCGTTAATCGGCCGCGAACCGGCGTTCGTTACTGTCGTTCGCACAGTCGTATTGAACCCGGACCGCACCCAGTCAGCCGACAGTGACGCCTTCCTGACCTGCAAGTCGGCGTTTCCCTGCCCCGCGAGAGCGGAGCCTCCATCGGTACCCGTTTCCGTCCCGAATCCAGCGGTTTCGTTTCCGATGCCGGTCGTGTTGCCGGGAGGCGCGCCACCGCCTGCTGTTCCGTTCTGCGTGGTTGCGTTCACGCCCTCGGTCGGCGTCCGACTTTCATTCCTATCCGACTCCGTGAGATTGTCATCAATTCCACTGTCGGACTGAGAGTCGTCGCTATTATCGGAGTCATCAGAGTCGTCGGAACCGCCTGAATCGTTCGAACCACCACCATTGGTATCGCTGTCGTCGTCGGAGTTGTCATCTGAGTCGTCGGTGTCGGCAGCACCGACATTGTCATCTGTTTCAGTTGCGTTCTGTGTCCCGTTTTCAGTCCCCTCGCTGTCGGTTGGTTGTTCAGTCCCTTCACCCTCAGTCGGCTCCTCGGTCTCTTCACTGTCGGTCGGCTCCTCGGTCTCTTCACTGTCGGTCGGCTCCTCGGTCTCTTCACTGTCGGTCGGCTCCTCGGTCTCTTCACTGTCGGTCGGCTCCTCGGTCTCCTCGCTGTCGGTCGGTTCTTCCGTTTCCTCGCTGTCGGTCGGCTCTTCCGTTTCCTCGCTGTCGGTCGGTTCTTCCGTTTCCTTGCTGTCGGTTGGTTCCTCGGTCTCCTCGCTGTCGGTTGGTTCCTCGGTCTCCACGCTGTCAGTTGGTTCTTCAGTTTCCTCACCGTCCGTCGGTTCTTCGGTCTCTTCACTGCCGGTCGGTTCTTCAGTCCGAGTCTGTGTCTCGGTATTTTCTCTTTCTGTGGGGTCCTCAGTTTGCGTCGGCTCCTCCGTTTCTTCGGTTTCCGTCGATTCCTCCGTTTCCTCGATCTCAGTCGAGGGTTCTGTCGCTGCACTCTCCGTGGGTTCCTCCGTCTGGCCGCTTTCAGTCGGGCCCTCCGTTTCTTCCGATTCAGTTTGGGCCTGTTCGGTTGACGTCTGTTGGTCCTCCGCAGTCTGCTCGCCGCCCTCCGGTGTATCCGTCTCGTTCACCTGTCCAAGTAGTCCCCCGGAGTCGGTCTGAAAAATAGGTTCGACTGTGCCTACTCCGGCGTCCGATACACTGTTCTGGGAGCCGGCATCGGACGCAACCACGCTACCGACGGCGAATGCGGACGCGAGCGCAGCGGTACCGAAAACGATAGTGACCGCAGTGAAGAGTGTCTTTGCCTCGCTCATACAGGGAGGTATGCGAGTAAAGGATTAGTTACCCAGCTGCCAAATCCTCGGTAAGCTCCTCCTTCATGCACAGCTGAGGTAGCGAGGCCGGATGCCCTGCCATCCACATGGGTACTACACCCGACGACGGACGCGGACAAGACCGGCGATCAGCGCCAGCGCGAGTGCGACTAGCTGGACGGTGAATCCCGGGCCAGATGCTGCGACCGTTTCGGCGGCTGGCTCTGCGCCGCCACCGCTTTCACCAGTCTCGTCAGTCCCGGACCCACCCGTGCTCTGGGCGGTAGTCGAGCCGACACGCAGGTCACCGGCACTGACGCCGTTGACTGCTACTGCGCCGTTGACAGCCTCGAACTCTATTGTCACAGTAGTCTGTTCGCCGGCGTTAAGCCGGACCGTCCGAGAAGCGACCGAGTCGCCGTCAACAGTAACCGTCAGCGTCTGTTCGACGGTTTCGTTGGTCGGGTTCTCGACTGTCGCCCGCGCCGACGTGTTGAACCCGGACCTGACCCAGTCAGCCATCAGGGACGCATCAGCAACGGTGAGTTCTGCGGGTGTCGGAGTCGATGTATCCGTATTCGAAGAGTCGGATACCTTCGGAGTGGACGCATTAGCGGCCGGGGAAACGACAGCGATAGTTGATAAATTGGACGCCGTCGCCCGAATGGACCTGTTCGTCGCATCGACAGTACTGGGTAGCTGACTCCAAGACCCGTTGTGGTACTGGAACACCCGGACAGCGTCCATCGACCCGTTGGCCGGAAGCGCCGATTCGTTTAGCCGTAGGGTGTACGTCGCCCGGCTGATAGCAGACGCATTTGCGCCGGAGGTGACGGTCACGTATCCGCGCACGCCATCTTCCTGAACCGCAGCCATATCGTTTGGCGTGGCGTGTGGGCCGAGCAGCGTCGCATTGAACCCATTGCTTTCGTTGGTCACGTTAAGCGAGAGTTCAGAGAGGGTAAACGCCGGCGCGGTCTCGGACGGACCGGAGCGGTTCAGCGACTGGGTGACCGTCGAGTTCGCGGCGTCGGCAGTCACTTGGACAGTGACTCCGTTGTCGATCTGTGACTGTGAGATGGAGGGAGCCTCTGCGCCGCCGCCGTTGTCGGTCTCATCTGAGTCGTCATTGGAACTGAATCCGCCGCCACCGCCTCCGCCACCGCCGCCGCCTCCGCCACCACCACCACCGCCGCCGCTACTGCTCTCAGCTTCGACGGCGAGCGTTTCGGTGGTTGCGTTGCCAATAGAGAGCGACCGATCGCCCTCATCATCGAAGGAGATACTGAATGACACAGTTGCTGTCTCACCGCCGGCAATCGGACCGAGGCTTTTGGACTTGAGCGTCTGGTTGCTCTCTGTGAGCGCCGCGGTGTAGTTCCCACTCTCTGTGCCGACATTTGCAACAGTCGCTGTCACGTCAACTGATTCGCCGGTTTCAACGGATGAACTGCTCAGCTTTGCGTCACGAATCTTGAACGTCGCCGGCTGGGTTACTGAGATGTTTCCGCCGGAGTCACTGTTGACCGCCACATCGTACTCACCGCCACTCTCGAAGACGTAAACGAAGGTGACCTCGGTCTGTTGACCGCCCGAGAGCGTAACGTTCCTCGTGTCCACGATGTCGTCGTTGGTCTGCAGGCGAACTGGGGAGGTCCCCTCCTCGTCACCATTGTTGACGACCGTGGCAGTCACCTCAACGGGCTCGCCTGTTCGAGCGCTCGTCCGGTTCAGTTCGACAGCAGTCGTGTCGAACGCCGCCGGCTCTTTGACCGTGACTGTGCCCGCTCGCGCGCCATTGATATCGACGACGTAGTTCCCACTGTCGTTGAAGACGTGTTCGTACGTGATTTCTCTCGCCTCACCGCCATCTAAAGTCACTGTTCGGCTCTCCACGACCGAATTCGCGACTGAGAAGTTCCCTGTGACGTTCCCCGCCTGTCCACCGGTGTTCGTTATGGTCGCGCTAAGTTCGACAGCACCGCCTTGGGTCACGGACTCGCTACTGACTGCCGCGTTGCTGATCTCGAACATCGCCGGCTCAGTCACGGTCACACGGGCTCCGAACTGGTTGTCGACGGCAATGTCTCGCGTCCCCGCATCGCTGAATGACTGGACGAACGTGACAGTCGCTTCCTCGCCGCCGTTGAGTGTCACCGATTGCGTGTCGATCGTGGTACCGTCTTCCTGTAACCGCACATCGGCCGTCCCGGTCTGGTCACCTTCGTTCCGGACGGTCGCGGCGACCGCTATCGGCGCTCCGGTGACGACATCCGTTCTGTTCAGGTCAACGCTGGTGGTTTCGAACGTCGCCGTCTCAGACACACGGACCGTCCCGACCCGCACCCCATCAAGATCGATGGAGTACGTGCCAACGGCAGTGAACGGCTCCGTGAACGAGACAGTCGTCGATTCCCCGGGGCCTAATTGCAGGTCCGTGGCGCTCGTCTGCTCGTCAGCAACCGTAAGCGGGACCTCGTAGGTGCCGGCCTGGTCGCCGGTGTTCGTGACCGTTGCAGTCACCGCGACGCTCTGTCCCTCGCTCACACTTGTCGTGTTCAGCGCCCTATCGGATACCTCGAACGTCGCTGGCTGCTCTACTGTGACGGTCTGTGTCTCGCTCCCGACGGTGAACTGGTACGTTCCGGGCTCGTCGAACGTCCGCACGTACGTGTCCGTCCCGGATTCACCCGGTGCGAGGTCGAACGAGACGGCGTCGGGGACTTGATTCCCCGTTTCGATCCAGAACTCCTGGCCTGCGGTCACGGTTCCATCGTTTCTGGCCCTCACCGTCAGTTCTGCCGCGTCGCCCCGGGTGACCGTCGTCCGGTTCCAGCTCGCGTCGGTGATCTGGATATCGGGCTGGCCGACAGTCAGGGTGCCGGCAGTGACACCGCCCACCGTAACCTCGTGGTCACCCTCATCAACAGCTCCTTCAAGGCGATAGAGGTACGTCTCGTTGGCTGTCTCTCCAGCCGAAACCGTTATCGATTCCTGGCCGACCTGCGTACCGCCAACTTCGATAGGCAGAGAAATTGTACCTGTCTGTCCGCCAGCATTCTCCACCGTCACCCATAGCTCCGGCTCGCGGGTTCCAATGCCGCCCGTATCCGTGTCAGTATTGACCTGGGTGTCGATGAGCCCGGCGTCCTGAATCTGGATATTGGGTGGCTCAGCTCCACCGCCATTCTGTGCTTCGACGGTCAGCGTCCCAGCGGTCGTATCGCTAACCGAAATCTCCCGCTCGCCGCTGTCGTCGAACGAGCGACTGAAGCTCACTTCCCGAGAGCTATCGCCGTCGACTGCAACTGACTGCGTGTCAACGGTACTGCCGTCGACAACGAGTTCCGCCTCAAAGGTCCCGGCCGCCGCGCCGTTGTTCACGACCGTCGCCGTCACATCGACTGATTCGCCGACGGCCACGGTGTCAGTGCTCAACTGAGCGTCCCGAACCGCAAACGAGGCCGGTTCGAGTACGTCGACATCACCGGCCGATTCACCCGCGACGTCGACGGTATACGTTCCGCTACTGTCAAACGAATGCGTGTACGACACCGTCGTGGACTCGCCGCCGTCGAGCGTTACCTCCCGCGCCTCCAACGTGTCGTCGTTGACCGTGAACGGCACCGCCAAGGTCCCCGCCCGGTCGCCGGTGTTCGTGACGGTGGCCGTTATCTCGACGGGCTCACCCACGTCGACCGTCGACCTGTTGAGTCCCCGCTCGCTGACCTCGATACTTGGCGGGTCGCCTACGCTGATCGTCTGGGTTTCCTCGGCGGTACCGAACTCGAATGTCCCGGATTCCTCGAACGTGTGTACGTACGTGTCCGTCCCGGACACGCCCGGTTCGAGGTTGAAAGACACTGCGTCAACTGACGTTCCGTCTACGTAAGTGAAAACATCCCGCTGGCCGGAAACAGCGCCGGTGTTCTCTGCGGAGACCGTCAGTTCAACGGCTCCGCCTTCGCTGACCGTCGTCGTATTCCATGAATGGTCCGTGACGGTGATGTTGGACTCGCCAACGACCAGCGTACCCGCGGGTTCACCGTTGACCGTCACTTCGTGTTCCCCGTTTTCGATATAGCCGCCGTCGCTGGTTTCGAGTAGGTACGTCGTGGTGACGTTCCTCGTTCCATCGGCGTTGACGGTCACCTCTTCGGGGCCGATGACCGTCACTTCTCGCCCGCCGACCTCGACAGTAATTGTTTCTGTCCCGTCCGTGTCGCCCGTGTTCTCGAACGTGACCCACAGCTCAGGCTCTGGCGTATTCATCTGCCCCGTATCGACCCGCTTGTCGATCAATCCGGCGTCCTGTACCTCGATGTCCGGTCCCGCAACCGTCTCTGTCTCGTGATTGGACGCCGCCGCGACACCCGTTCCGTACATCGGGGCCGTCGACACCGCAACCACAGCCAGTAGCGTCATCGCTGATAGCCACAGGCCCGTAATCTTACCCATGGGTTGGCCGATGATAGTCTGGTAATTAGTTAGCAGGAACGAATCGCAAAGTAAGGTCATATTATCGCTGCTACCGTCCGCTACCGCCGGTTCTAGTCTAATAAGGGCCGGGACACGGCATTACAGATAATGCCCTATTCGATCCACTCCGCAAGCACAGCCAGCGCGTTGGTATACATATAGTACCTCAAATGACGTTCGTCCTTTCAATCGTCGCCATCACCCGCGGCGCGGTGGCGAGCCTCACGTTGGCCGGACACTCAACAGTGCAGTTCTGCAGTCTGGTCCATCGACAGGACACGTCACACGGGGACAGTAGCGGTGAAAATCAAGTCGGGGCTATCAGAGACGCTTGCTCACGTACGGGCCGTCCTGTTTGTACCCCAGTTTCTCCCGGTAGTACTGCCGGACACCGATGCCGGAAATGACGGCCAGTTTCGGGAAGCCGGCGTCCCGGGCCAATACCTCCGCTTTCTCCAGCAGTTTCTTCCCGTAGCCTTTGTGCTGGTGGTCCTCATCATCACCTTCCTGCCCGACACCGACGGCGTTACCGTAGACGTGGAGTTCACGCACGATTGCGGCGTCCTGTAGCTCCCGGCGCACTGGGTCGTTGGGGAATCGAAGCCGACAGAAGCCGACGAGCACGTCGTTGTCGAAGTCTTCGAAAGAGATGAAGTGTTCCGTGCCACCACAGGCCTCGTAAGTCATCACGTTGAGTTCGATGTTCTCGGCGGCGTCGTCGCTGTGTCCAGCCTCCCGACAGCGGATACAGTCACACGTCCAGTCGTGTTCTTCCATCCGCTTCCAAGCGAGTTGCCGGAGATTCGACTTCCAGACGCCGCCTTCGATGAAGTCAGCCGGGATATCCCGCTGGACGCGCTGAAGACGGGTGTAGCGGGGAATCATATCCTTGATTTCGGCGACTAACTCGGCGGCCTCGTCGTTGTCCAGTGGGTCGAACTCGTCTTTGCGCCACCAGTCGTAGGTGACGGTTCCCTCGACGATCAGCGTCGGGTATATCTTGAGATAGTCCGGCCGCCAGTCCGTCTCGTCGAAGATACGTCGGAAGTCCTCCAGACACATCTCCTTTGACATCCCGGGCTGGCCCGGCATCATGTGGAAGCCGACTTTGAACCCCGAGTCTCGCAGGCGACGGTTGGCGTCGATGGAGGCTTGGACACCGTGGCCGCGGTGCATCTCGCGGTTGATCCGCTCGAAGGTGGTCTGGACGCCCACTTCGACTTTCGTTGCGCCGAGGTCAAGCATCCGGTCGATCTGTTCGGGGTCACACCAGTCGGGCTTTGTCTCGAACGTCGTGGCGACGTTGCGGACGTCGGCGGTCTCGTTCTCCGCGATGACGTCCTCGAGATAGCGGAACTCGTAGTCGTCTTCGGCGAAGCTCACGTCCTCTGCGGGCGTCGGCTCTCCGTCCACGTCGAAGTCGTTCATCGCCTCGAGGGCTCGCTTGACGAACCACTCCTGATAGTCGTGGCTCCGGGCCGTCATCGTCCCGCCCATCACGATGAGTTCGGCCTTGTCGACGGGGTGGCCGATCTCCCGCAGTTGGTTGAGCCGAAGGGTGACCTGGCCGTACGGGTCGTAGTCATTCTGTTCGCCGCGTGCGGCCGCGGGTTCGTGACCGGTGTAGGACTGGGCGGAGGAGAACTCCGAGTCGGGACCACCGGGACAGTACAGACACTTCCCGTGGGGGCACCGCTCTGGCGATGTCATGATCGCGATTGGGGACACACCTGAGGCGGTCCGAACCGGCTTGCGCTGGAGGACCTCCTCCAGCACCTCGCGGTGCTCTTGTGGCGCGTAATCGAGTAGTTCGGAGTTTTTCGGCACTTTCGGCGCGGAGTACTCCCGGCAGACGTCGATCTTGGCTGATTCGACGTCGTCGCGCTCGACCTCGCCTGCGAGAATCCGGTCGACCAGCTCCGCACACACCTGCTGGAAGGTCTCTGTCTCGTCTGGGTCCGGCGTCTCCGTACTCATCGGCGTTGTGCGAAATCGGCGTCTCGGCCGAATAAGCGTGTCGCTCGGGTATCGTCAATGATGGGGCTAGCCGTGGGGTTCATTGTGCTGTCACCCCATGTTAGAGTATGAGCGGTGAAACGGACGACACCGGGAGCCCTGACCGGCCGACCTTCCGCGGCTGCGTATTCTGTTACAGCGCTGAGTGGGCGTACTACGGTGCCAAGAAGGCGGCTAAATCCGTCTCGTCACCGGATACGTAGGGCCCGTCGAATTCCGGAAACAATCCGGGGCCGTCTGCTCTCCGCCGCAGACGCCTTCATTATTTTGAGTGATACTGCGGGTAAGTCGCTACATATTGACCAAAGCGTGAGAACGACTGTCGATACGTCACTTCTGGTGTTGGCGATCCGCTGTATCGTGAGCGGCCGGTAACACGACTGCCGCCCAGAGAGCGGCGATAGACTAATTTCTAGAAACGACGACCGGTTCTCCGGCCACGACGGACGCACCGAGCGACACTATATTCCTCCGGTAAGGGCATGAACGCGACGATACCGCAGTTCAAGCATTGATAATCTGCGCGAAAGGGTTAATTTGCGGTACTCGAACGATGCGTACGTATGGCTCAGTCAACGGGAAATGTCGGGCAGACAACAGACAGTAATCCAAGCGTAGCCGAGCGGCTACAAAGCTTTGTATCCTACATTCCGGACGGCTCGACAATCCCGGACAAGCAGTGGCGCAACCGACACCGGAGCGTGGTACTCGTGACACTGCTTCACATCCCGTTCTTATTCGGACTTGGTATCTACACTGGGTCTACTCCGATAGCAGAAGCGCAAATCCCTGCAACCCCGCTGTCTCGGGTACTGCTACTCTGTGGGGTCGTGTTTGCCCTATCTGCAAGTAGCCTCATCCCTCGCTTCAGGCGGCGTGTCAGGACCATCCTCTCGGTTACGGCAGTATTTGTGTCGTCACTGGCTCTTGTCCAACTCTCCGGCGGCTATATCGAAGCCCATTTTCACTTCTTTGTTGGGATGGCGATAGTTGCTGTGTACGAGGACTGGGTCCCATTCCTGTGGGGACTGGCGTATGTCGTTCTCACCCACGGATACTTTGGGACCATCGACCCGAGTCGCGTCTACAACCACACGGCAGCGATTAACAACCCGTGGGCATGGGGGCTTATCCATGGTGGGTTCGTCCTGATGCTGTGTGTCGCCCTCGTGAACAACTGGGTATCGACCGAGCGGTCACGCGAGAAATCCCAGGCACGTTTTGAACAAGCCGAACAGCGCGCCTCGGACATCGATGACCTCCAAGCCAAGCAAGAGGAGATAGAGCAACAACGCGCCGAGGCAAAAGAAGCCCGTAAAAAAGCGGAGCGAAAAATGCAGGAAGCCGAGCGGCAAAACACTGAATTGCAGGAGACGGCCAGCAGATTCAGTGAGGCCATGTCGGCCGCTGCCGACGGTGACCTAACAGTTCGGGTCGACCCTGACGTAGCTGACAACAACGCGATGGTACAGATCGCCGAGTCGTTCAACAAGATGATGACGGAGACGGAGTCGGCGATGGAAGAGATACAGACGTTCTCTCAGGAGGTTGCGTCCACAAGCGACCAGGCCACGGCCGGTGCGAACCAGGCAACAGGGGCCAGCGAAGATATGAGCGAATCGATTCAGGGAATCGCCAGCGGGGCGGCCGAACAGCAGGAGATGCTCGAAACCGTTTCCGGCGAGATGACTGACCTGTCGGCGACTGTCGAAGAGGTCGCCGCATCTGCCGAAACTGTCGCGGAGCGGTCCCGTGAGACGGCCGAAATCGCTGACGACGGCGAAGAGACAGCACAGGAAGCGATAGCAGGCTCCCGGGAAGTCCAGACGGCGATCGATTCGACCGTTGAAAACGTGGAGCGACTGGACGAGAAAATGGCTGAGATCGGTGACATCGTCGAACTCATCGGTGACATCGCTGAGCAGACGAACATGTTGGCCCTGAACGCCAACATAGAGGCTGCCCGGGCCGGAAACGGGTCTGGCGGTGACGGGTTCGCCGTCGTCGCGGACGAGGTCAAACAGCTAGCCGAGGAGACGCAGGCCTCGGCGACCGAGATCGAACAGCTCATCGCGGAGACGCAGGCACAGACCGAAACCACGGTCACGGAGGCGCGGGGAGCCAAGAAGGATATGCAAGAGAGCACCGAAGCCGTAGAGGCTGTTGTCGACACGTTCTCGCAAGTAGCTGAAAACGCCGAAGCGACTGACAACGGTATTCAGGAGATCAGTGACACGACCGATGACCAGGCCGCCACGACCGAGGAAACGGTGTCGATGGTCGAGGAGGCTGTGGACATCAGCGAGTCGACCGCCGCGGAGACCGAAACCGCCTCCGCGACGGCGCAGGAACAGGCCGCGTCGATGTCACAGGTCAGCGCCAGCATCGAATCCCTTGCCGAGCAGTCCGAGCGGCTCCAGACGATGCTGTCGGAGTTCGACGTCGGCAGCCGCTAAGACTCACTCGTCCCAGTACTCTTTTTCCGCGTTCATATCGAGATATGTTGACAGCGTCCGGTCTGCTTTCTCGCCGCCCGGAGGCGATCCGGCATACAGCCCGACCATCTCCCGGTCGGGGTAGACGGTGATGTCCGGCTCCTCCATTGTCGAGACCATCAGCAGCCGGAGTTCAGACTCACCAGCTTCGATTTCGTGCGCGCTCTCCTCGCCAGCCGGGAGCGCGACGTAGTCGCCCGCTTCCAGCGCGTGCTCGTCGGCCTCGGGGCCGAGCCGGAGTGTTCCTGTTCCGCCCCGAACGAATATCGCTTCCTCGTTGCCCTCGTGGTAGTGGCGCACCCAGAGTCGCTTGCCCGGCGGCACGGCATAGAGACTCGCGCCGAGTTGCTCACCCCCGGCAGCGTCACCGATCTGCTTGCGTCTGAAGGTCCGGTCGCCGTGGTCGTGGTCGGTCCAATCGAGATCGGCTTCGTTGACGGGGCCGTCGCTCATGCCCGATCAGATTGCCGGCGGGGAGAAAAAGTCTGCCGCGTTACAGCTCGTCAGCCAGCACGTCGAGCATGGCGTCGAGGACGGCCGGGCGCTCGCCGGCCAGATAACGGATGGTGCCTTCGCGCACGCTCCGTGTCGCGACGCCGCCTTCGGGAACTCGCTCGCTGACCTCGTTGACCAGTTCGTGCAGGTCCAGATCGCCGTTGGCGCGGACGTACATCGTGTCCGTCGAGATGCCGAGCACGGCGTCGCTCTCGTCGCGAACGTCCCGGTGGAGTTCATCGAGCAGGAGCGACTCCGGCGGGAACTCGTACTGGTGGGTGAACGCGTCCGTGTCGAGGACGGCGATGTCGACGCCGTCGACGGTCCGGTGATCGAGATTGGCCCGGGCGGTGGACACCTCTTCGTCGACCTTCTCGCGGAACTGCTCGGCGATGTGGCCAGCCAGGCCGCCCACGTCTTCCTCGTCGTCGCCGAATACGAGGTCGGTGATGAGTTCGCGCTTGTCCTCGTAGGACTGGTAGTGGGCTTCAAGCGCGACGGCTTCGCGGAGTTCCGACACCGCGGTCTCGTCGTAGCCGGCCTCGCTGGCGGCGTCCACGTAGGGTTCTGGGATATCCTCCCAGAAGCTCACAGCGGGGAGGTGTTGCAGGTCGTCGCGAACGTCTTCGTTGACGTGTGCAGCGACGTTGGCCGCAAGCGCCGTCGAGGTGGTTTCGGAAACGGCGTCAGCCGAAGGTGAGACGACAGCGTCGACGGTGTCGACGACCGCACCGTCGACGTCGATGTCGTCGATGACGACGCTCGGTGCGCCGTACACGTTCAGCAGGTCGAAGCCGTCGAGGCTCTCGCGCGTGCCGCCGGCGGCGACAAAGACGAACAGCGGGAGCTTCTCCTCGTGGCGCTCCCGGTTGTCAAGCATCGTCGTCGTGTCCTTCGTCGCGTCGTCCATGTCGTAGACGCCGCCCTCAATCGGTCGCCGATCGAAGTAGTGATACTTCGCGTCGGCGCGGCGGTGCTGCTCGGTGACGAGCGGGAGCGCGGCCCGTTCGAGCGCGCTGCCGGCGAGGTAGCCGTCCGCAGTGTTGGCGTGGCGAACGATGACCGGTCGGTCGGTCAGCACTGCTTTCCGGATCTGGGTCGCCGCTTCGACCAGTTCGTCGGAGAGGGCCGCGACCGCCGTGTCTTCGGCGAGCGGTTCAGCCGTGTCGGGTCGGGCCTCGTCGTCGAGCGCATCGGCGAGTCGCTGTTCGACTTCTTCGCGCTCCTCTGCTTCGAGCACGCCGAGGTCCTCGGTCTCGACCTGCAGTTCGCCACGTCGCTCACGGACGTCGCCCGACAGTCGAACGTAGTCATCTTCTTCGACTTCGGGGTAAGCGCGGACACCCGCTTCGACGAAAGCCGCACAGTCGACGGTGCCGGTCTCGTCCTGCAGTTCGAACACCGTCGGCCCGGAGGTTTGTCGGATGCCGACGACTTCGCCTTCCAGTCTAACGTCCGCACCGACGTGGTCGTCAAGGTCGCCGATAGCCGCGGCGACCGGTTCATCGGTCGTCGCTTCGTCCGACTGACTCGCCTCGCTCTCTGCGTCGGCTTCCTCGTCGGATTCGGTCATGACGGCGGTGTTCGACCCACTGTCGTTGCCGCCGACGGCCGCAGTGCCCTCGACGCGGTCGGCGTCGCTGGCTCGGCTGACGGCACCGGCGCTTGTGGAACTCTCAGATTCAGACTGGCTTGCGCCGGAGTCGTCGTCCGCACTCGACACGTCGTCACTCTGGTTTGCGGACTCGTCGGCCGTCGACTCGGACTCGACTTCTTCGTCCTCCTCGTCATCTTCGTTCTCAAGTAGGACGGAATGGCCGATTTCCGGGTCGTCGACGAGGACGCCGCGGAACTCGCGCTCGGACTGGCGAATCGACCAGCCGAGGTCGACATTGCCGTTGTCCCGTACGTTTTTGACCTGAACGTAGACGTTGTCGCCCGACTCCCAGTCGAGGGAATCGAGCCGCTGGTCCAGTTCGCTCCGGTGGAGCAGCCCCGTTACGCTGTCGCCGATGTCGACGAACACGCCGAACTCGGCGAAGCCGTCGACACTGCCGCGGTAGTAGCGGTCGACCGATAGCTGGTCGGCACGCGAGCCACGGAACTCGAACAGGGCGTCCTCCTCGTGGAGGTCACAGATGCGTCCTTCGACAGATTTGCCGCAGATGATACACGAACCCATTACACGGTGCAAGTATGTCGGGCCTAAAACGGTTGTCGAATTCCGGCCGAACGAAACAGGTCCGCTATTCGAACATCTCTCTCTCCTCTTCCAGCAGTTCGAGCCCTGAAGCGACCGCTTTCGCCTGTTCCGGGAACAGAGCAACCTCGATTTCGCTTCCCTGTTCGTCTTCGAAGGCAATTTTGACGCGCTTGTCGCCGTATTCGCGAACGTCGACGCCGTCCACGTCGTACATCTTGATCGTCGCTTCCTTGTTCGACGGGCCGACGCTCTTGAACGCTCCATCCTTGAGTTCCAGCATGAACTGGTCGATGTCGATACTGAGCATCGTTCGGAAACGCATGCCGACGGACCCTAAAACCCGTAGTTAGCGGCCAGCACCGAGAGGGCCTGGAAGCCGCGGAAGCCGTAGCCGAAGATAATTGCGGCAGGGATGGCCCCGACGATCGCGGCCACTGGGAGTCTAACGTTGTGGACGACAGCGGTCCCAATCAGGTACAGCCCCGCGCCCCAGGCGGTGACGAGCACCCGGACCTCTGCGCTCGGCAGACCCGCCAGCAGACAAGGGGCCATCGCGTAGCACATCACCTGCACGGTCTCGCTGACGCCACCGCGGTCCGACGCGACGGGGAGCAACAGCAGTGTCTGCAACGCCGCCGTTAGATGCACCGTTGCCGGCGTGACGAACACAAGAATGGCAAACAGTGCCAGTACCGCAACGCCTGGCGAGAACCCGCCGATGGCGGGATAATCAAACGGCCCCGTAGACAGGAGTCCCCGTTGGGCCAGTTTGACGACGGCGTAACGGCTCACTTCCTCGAAGAGGACGACCATCGCCGCGAACACCAGCCCCGGGGCCTGATCACCCGGTCCGACGCCGGTGCGGAAGAACCGCCGCGGACGCCGCAGTATCTCGACCCACGCGCGAACAAGCGCGGTTGGCCCCCGGTCCCGGCCACCGGTCGGATTCTCGACCCACTGAGTCACGCCGGGAACTTGGGCGCGGGCCGGTTTGACCGTTTCCTTCTCTCGGCCAGTGGCCCCTTCCAGCACAGACACGCATAGCGGTCTACGCGGCTAATCATCTGCTCCTTCGAATCAGTCGCTCACGGCTCGGACACCCACGGCGGTCCTCACGGCTAATCATCTGCTCCGACGTTCTCCGCACTCTCGAAACACGCCGGGTCCGGTTCGATGTTCGCGTACTGGACCGCTTCCTCACCGAGCGTCGTCACGCGGTCTTCGATGTCGGCGTCGACTATCTGATCGTCGGCGATATGATCGCTCGCGTTCGGAACTGCAGCCTGGTGTGGGATGACCCAGCAGTTCAGCGCCCGACAGACCGAGCGAAGGTGTTCGAGCGCGGTGATCGGAAAGCCTCCACCGGCAACTGCCAGTAACCCCACAGTTTTGTGTTCGAACTCATCGAAGCCACAGTAGTCGAGTGCGTTCTTCAATACGCCCGAGTACGACCCGTGATACACCGGCGTCCCAAGCAAAATCGAATCAGCCGCGTGGACGCTGTCAGCGAACGCGATGGCGTCGCCTGCCTCACGGTGGTCGGCGTCGAACACCGGCAGGCCAAACTCTTGGAGGTCAAGCAGTTCCGTCGTCGCTCCGGTCTCTTCGGCGGCGGCGAGCGCGCGCTTGATGCCGACTCTGGTGTAACTCTGCTCCCTGAGACTGCCGACGACGCCGACGACGTGTGGTTCGGACATGACGGACCTATGGAGTGGGGCCGGTATATCGGTGGGGGAGACAGAGTGCATCGCTAGTCTCGGTTCCGCTTCCGGATTGTCACGACGACGGCGGTTATCTGGTCGACGCTCAGTTGTCGTGGTACACGTAGAGGAGGTTCGGATACGGGATGTATGCGACGCGTTCCAGCTCGCCACCGCTGACCTCCTTTTTCAGGTGAACGCCGTTCGACCCCTCAACCACGTCGTGGATATTCTTGATTTCGGTGCCGTCACTCAGCTCAGCTGTCATGTGTGACATTACACAGCCTACGCACCCTGGTCGTAAAGCGCCCCGGGCTGTGCGTGGTCGACAATAGCAGTCGCTGAAAGCAGTCCGGATTGCGCATGGTTCGCTGACGTGAGCGGCTGGAAAAGGTGTTCGTGGCTCAGGAGCCGAGCTGGATCTTCTCGGACGAGGCCTCCTCACGGGAGCGGTGGCCGAGGTCGGCTTTAAGTGCCTCGATAGCTTCCTCCGGGTCGGTCTCCGAATCGAAGACCCGGTCGAAGCCGAGCGCTTTGAACGTCTCCCGCGTCTCCTCGAAGGAGTCCTGCCCGACAGCGAGGTTGCCGCCGATGTACGTCGTCACGTCAAGTCCTGCTTCGTTGATCTGCTGCTGGAACCCTTGGCAGTCCTGCTCGGCGTGGCCGTACAGCGACGAAACGAGTATCGCTTCGGCATCATGTTCATCCGCGGCGTCGATGAACTCCGACTGGGACGACTGGACACCGAGGTTGACTACGTTGAACCCTGCCGCTTCGAACGCTCGTTCCAGAATGGTAATCCCAACGACGTGCGCGTCGGAGCCGATGACACCGAGGATGACTGTCCTCATACAAGACGATCAATGGGTGTCACCTACATAAACCTAATGATAAACCATGATATATAGTGAGAGTGATTCACACACAAAGGAGAGGATATTAGCCATGATAGCACAAACGAGCCGATAGACACAGCATCTATGGGACGCGACACGATTCAGCATCCGGCCGAGCCGGCGGGACTGCGCCGCCTATCGCGTCAGTTTACCCGGTGTGGAACTGGCTCGGAACCATCTGTCTGTCCGTCGCCGGGACACACATGACGACTATCCGCCGAGCCTTCGACGCCGACGCCGACGGCATCCGCCGGGTCGCACGGGCAGCATGGCACGACGCCTACGACTCGCTGGACGCCGAAGTCATCGACGAGACGATATCCGACTGGTACGCCGACCCACTGGGCAGCGCGCTCCACGGGTGGGCTGGCGGCGTCCCCGCCAACGACCTCGACGACATTGAGGCGACGCTACTGGTCGCCGAGCAGGACGGCGAAATCGTCGGCTTCACCCAGGGCATCACCATGCATACAATGGGAACGATGCTGCGGCTGTACGTCCATCCGGACCATCACAGTGAGGGTGTCGGGACGGCGCTATACGACCGACTCGAAGACATCTTTCTGGAGCACGACGTCAAGCGGTTCCGCGCGCTCGACCTGGCCTCGAATGACCGGAGCCGAGAGTTCTTCGAGAACCTCGGCTTCGAGCGGACGAATGTTCGCACACTGACTATCGGCGGCGACCCCTACGACGAGGCCGTGTATTCCCGCGAGCTATCGCCCGAGCAAGGCGATGACTAGCATCAGAGCGTCACCTGCGTGTCGTGTTACAATCAGTGGCGGTTACCGCTGTAGGCGCGCGACCGTTTCGCCATCGCTGTCGTCAACATCGACTAGCCCGTCGTCGGTTAAATCCGCAAGCAGCCCGCGGAGCCACTCCCGGCCGTGCTCCCCCTCAGGTGCGTTGCCGAAGGTCGTCACGTGTCGCCGTTCCGTGACGGACAAGGTGGCTATATGCTTCCCGAACAGCGTTCCGGTGTTGGGCGGGGGTCGTCCCCTCGCCGGGGAAGTCCGCCGCCGTCACCATGGACGCTATTCGGTCGTCGCCCGGGGTGTCCACGTCGGCTGTTCCCGGTCGGCGTCGGCGGGGTCGAACTTCCACAGTCCGCCGCGCTCGTACTGAACGCCGGGAAGCCACGGCAGGACCGTCTCAGCCCACGTCCATTCAAACCGGGGTTCTTCCCGATTGGCGACTGTCCGAAGGTTCTTCCCGGCGGCCCCGCTCGTTCCCTGTTCGCGGATATGGGTCAGGACCGCTCGGAACGCCCTACGCCACGCGAGCGACCCCTTCGCCTTCGCCGGGAATTCCACGGCGGACACGGCGTCCTGAACCCATGCGTTCACGTCGGCGTCGTCGGTGACGGACATGGTCACTGTTCACCCCCGCGTTCAGCGACGGCTTTCTGGTACTCGCCGGGGTCGTCAACCGAGGCCGGGTGAACGCCGTTCCGGTCCTTCAGGAACGCCGCCGGGCTGTCGTAGTCCGCCGCCGCGAATTCGACGTAGTCCTCGGCACAGAACGCGGAATGCGCCCGTTCGTCCGGCGTCATCACGCGCTGTCACCCCCGAGAAGTCGGTCTACCGCGTCGTTGTAACTTTCGTCTTTGTTCCGTTCGTCTTCAAGTCGTTCCTTCACGTCCGCGTGAAGTATCACGGTGGTAACTTCGACCGGCATTACAGCCGGACAATTTCCGCCATTAATTAAGACAATCCGTGACGCTGTAACCTTCAACCCCTGCTCTCCCCGAGTTAGCAATACAGGGACTGTGTTCAGTGTTGTCCCTTTCGCTAATGAACCTCGTAATAATGCCCTTCTTGCCCGTAGTTTGAGTCTGGAAAGATCAGGTACCCCCCCCCCCGTTTTTCAGATTATATATCAGCCAATCCAAACATCTGGTTAGTTATTAGACATAGTGAATTCGTATATTGCGTAGTCACTGTTTTGATATACCAGTGAGAAATTCGCAGATTGTTGCAGCGAAGGGTGTAGTTCTGGAGATTGCTGCTGATAGCCCAAACCCGTCACCAGCCGTCCCACTGGGACAACAACGTAATCTGTCGAAATCGGCTCCGATGTAGCTAGTTTACGGAGACAATCAGCAGACTTACAAGACTGAATTGTGCGCCGTTGTTCAAGTTCTGTTTGCCGTTCACCATGGTCCCACTCCGCGCCGCGGGGGGCAACAAGAGAACGTCGATCGGAGAGGAGCGGCCACCACTCAGCGAAGTCGTCACCTACCATGAAGCTTGCATTAGACTCGGTATTGGTCTTTGCCCACTCGGCTGCGTCCAAGCCACCACTCCTAATAAACGATGGTGGAGCGTTCGCGCCAACAGCGCCCAAACCAGTCGCAACAGGGACAATCACAAGGCTCAGCACGGCTAAGATGGCTCCGGCTTGTTTCAGTCGCCGCTCGTTGATACCTCTGGCGACCTTGGTGAAGTAGGTCGGGCCGTCTTTGACGAGGAACAGTGCTGCAAGCGTCACGAGTGGGACGATGATGAACCGGGGCCGGGGTGTGAAGTAGGTAGAAAACGCGAGCAAGAGGAGCAAAAATGTACGGCGTTTTATAAGAGCTGTGAGGGTTCCGAATAATCCCAGTGTTACCCAGAACGGTCTATTCGTCCCGCGCCATCCCTCGGTGTAAATTCTGTTGACGGGATTCCAGGTCCATTGAAAGAGTCCGTTCCTAGACCCAGACACGTTCAGGTACATCTCAAGGCCATGGTTGAGGATTGACGGCAGCAACCAGATCGCTGCCACAAGCAGACTGCCAACCGCGATCAACACACCCCACCGAAACGTCCGCACGGTTGGATCAAAGGCGAGAAAAGCCGCAAGGACAGCCAGACAGGACATGAACCCATAGAACGGATGTGTTGAGATCGCCAGACCGGTGAGTAGTGTGGCCACAGCAAGCAGACGGCCCTCCCGGCCGCGAAAGAGCCTAATTGAGATAGCAATAAGCGAGAGATATAAAATATATCCAAGCGTGCGAACCGTGCCGCCAGCGGTCACATGCCAAAAGTACACCGACGGACTCACCGCCAGAGAACTGCCAGCAAGGACGGAGATCAACTTTCCGGAGCCTGAATCGCGGACGTAGGTTAGGACCGCATAGGTTCCCACAAGTGTCGCCACAACATGAAATAGGAGTGGGAGCCACATCGCAGCCGTTAATGGGGAAATGATTTTTGCGACAAGTGCGGCGATGATTGCACCGAAGGGGGGCATCCCCATCCGGACACCGTCAGCCGTGTACAACGGCACTGTTTCGGGATATGTTGGGAAGTTGTTGAGGACAGTATCACCCACTGCGAAATAAAAGCCGCCAGCTAATGCCGGATACGTATGAGAGACGGCGTAATCCGCGATGAGTGCGACCGCGCACAGAAACGGTAATAAATAAACTGCGCAGTTACAATTTAACAGGTCGCTCGGAGAGAGATTCTGAGGAATTCGAAAACGCATATATTTACAATTAAGTGATAAGTTGATCGTGTTCAGTTGATTACGCCATTCGGGAAGTACGGTCTATTGATGTAAGCACCGTGAATACCTTCGGTAGTGAAGAACCGAAGGGTTCGTCTTCTGTGTCTTCAATGATGTTCAGAAATTCACGCCGAATTTCATCATGGGTCTGTAATTCCCCAGACTCGACCCGATAAGTAAGAGATTCGAGTTGGTCGCGCATAGAATATCCTCTAAGCCACCAGACCTTAATCTGTTGGTCGTAAATATATCGGTGTATCGATGGTCCACTTTACCTACGTCGGTTTTACCAGACAATCATTGAAATATGTATTTCTTTTATACCCGGAAGCGGCTGGTGCGTTTACTGTTGAAGCCGGACAATGGTATCACCATCCTGTTCAGCGAGTTCAACCAGCCCGTCATCGGCCAAATCAGATACCAGCCCGTGAAGCCATTCGCGTCCGTTGTCGCCGTCAGGCGCGTAGTCAACGCGGACCTTCGGTCCGAGGTTGTCAAGAGTTAGTTCGTCGTGGTTCCCAAGGGCACGGATAACCCGTCCGCGAAACTGTCGGCGGCTTCCCTCGAAGTCGGGCTGTTCAGGAACGTCTGGGGCGGTGAAGTCGCCTGTCTCGTAGGCGTAACACCATTTGCGCCATGGACAAGATTCTTCCTCACACCGGGGCGTTTTCTGACAGGCGACGCCACCCAGTTCCATGATTGCGTTGTTCCAGACCCGCGACTGCCCTGCTGGCATAAGCGTGCTCGCAGCCGATTCAAATGCCGAGTCGTCGTCTGGCACATCGAAGGCGCGATACAGGACGCGCTTGACGTTCGTATCGACGACAGCGTTCCCATTGTTGAACGCGAAGGAGGCGACAGCGTTGGCGGTGTAAGGGCCGACACCCATCAGTTCGCTGAGGCCGTCCGGGTCGCGGGGCCACTTGCCGTCGTAGTCGTCAATCACCTGACCAGCTGCTTCGTGGAGATACTTCGCCCGGTTGTTGTATCCCAGCGAGTGACTGGTCCAGAAGCCGACCACGTCCGAGCGGTCGGCCGCTGCCAGCGCCGCCGCGGTCGGCCAGCGGTCCAAAAAATCCTCCCAGGCGTCGACGACCCTGTCCAGTTGGGTCTGCTGGCTCATCACCTCGGAAACGAGAATCTCGTACGGGTCTGTCGTCTCTCGCCACGGGTACGAGCGGTGGTCTGCCTCGTACCACTCCACGAGTGCGTCCTGGACAGCCGACGGGTCCGCAGGCACGCCTCCCTCGCGGTCCGTCGCTGTCGACTGGTCGGTCATACCCTCGTTTAGCTCTGTCCTGATTTGTGCGTGGCGGTCGTTACCGCTTAGTCGTCGACCTCGGACCGTCCCCACTCGAACTCGGTCCCGTACCAGTCCGGCTCGTCCTCGCTGAACACGTCCGCGAACACGAACATCGCGCCGTCGGGGTAGGTCGTGTCGATGTACAGTCGCCAGCCGTGGGCCTCCGCGATGGTCTTGACGATAGAGAGGCCGAGCCCGGTTCCGTCCTCACTCGTCGTATGGCCGTACTCGAAGATGTCGTCGACCGCTTCGGTCGGAATCCCCGGCCCGTCGTCGGCAACGTAGAACCCGTGGTCCGTCAGTCCGACCGTGACAGTCACGTCCGGGCCGACGTGGTCGATAGCGTTTCGAAACAGGTTCTCGAGGGCTCGCAAGAGTCGCGCCCGGTCAGCGTCGATGGTTCGACTGCCCGCGACTTCGATGCTGGCGTCCTTGTTGTCGATGTTGTCCCACGCCTCGGTGACGACGGCCTCCAGCGGAACCGGCGCCGTCTCCTCAACGCTCGCGCCCTTTCTTGTCAGCGTCAGCACGTCGTCGATGATGGATTCGATACGGTCGTGTGCGTCTTCGAGTTTCTCGATGTGAGACTGGAGGTCAGCCGACTCCGTCTCCGGGTCCGACAGCCGGGTCGCAAGCAGTTCGACATGCCCTCGGGCGACTGTAAGCGGGTTTCGGAGGTCGTGGCTCAGCGTCGATGCGAATTCGTCCAGCCGCTCGTTCTGGCGTTCGAGTTCATGGCTCGATCGCTCGGCCTCCTTCCGGGCCGCCTGTGCCTGTTGTATCTGACTCCGAAGCGTGTCCCGCATATTTCCGAAGGCGCCGTACAGCCGCCCGAGCTCGTCCTGCCGAGCGGTCGAGATGTCAACACCCAAATCACCCTGTTCCATCGCCTGCGTCCGGCTTCGGAGCTGTCTCAGAGGCCGAACCGTGTGCCGTCCGAAGAGGTACCCTGCGACGCCCAAAGAGACGACTGCCGTCCCGACGACAGCGAGAAATCCCAAGCCAACGAGCCGACTCGTTCCGTACAGCGACTCGCGCTCAGCGCTCGTCACGACCACCCACGACGTGCCGTTGACGGGCGCGTACGCTGCAACACGGTCCCCAGTTTCGATAGTCGTCGTTTGGCCCGCTATTGCGGCCTGAAGGCCGTCCTGACTGATGGGCGCGGAACCGTCCTGGCCACCGATAAGCGGGTCCCCGTCCCCGGTGAGCAGTTGCGTCTCGAACCCGTTGCGCCCGTCGTGAAACTGCTCAGCCGGGACCCGGGCAACCAGCACTAGTGCCCCATCGCCATCGGGGACAGGGGTCACGAACGCCATCGAGTGGCCGTCACCATCCGTGTATGCTGTCGATTGCACCACTGTCTCGGTACCGGCGGTGTCATTCGTCGCCGCCAGTACGGGGGACTTCCACGCGGGTTCAACCGCCCACGGCGACCGGCCCTCTGTGTTCGTCTCAGTGCTGGCGACAACCATCTGGGAGTCGTCGACGGTGGAGACGTAGTGGAGCGAACGAATTTGCGACGACTCTGCCGTAGTGAGGTACTGTCTGACATCTGCGGACGTCCCAGTGTCGTACACACCTGCGGCTGCAATAGCAGTAGCCTCCGTCTCGGTGGTCGTCCGCCACTGCTCGATACTGTCGGCGCGATGGGTTGCCGACGTTTCGAGGTCTGTCGCCGCATCGCTGACGATTCGTTCCTGTATCTGCAGGTAGCTGCCGAAGCCGACGGCTGCGAGTACAACGACGATTACTGCCAGCGCGACAGCGAACTTCGCTGTGTAGCTCCGCGCGTACATATCCGGGACGACTGCGTGAAGCCGCTCTAGCAGCCCGTCGGGTTGACTGGACGCTGCTGTCTCGTCCCCACTACCTGTCATTATCTGATCTGAATCCTATGGTAGCTGACCGCTACACATCGTTATGTTCAACCCATGATATAATTTATCATATGTTATACTCGTAGCGATACGTGCTTCGAGGGAGCGTCCCCAGACGAGTCGTAAGGGGTTTCCTCGCGCTCGTCGTCCCCTTTCGTATGAGCCTTGAGGATCTACAGGATGATATCGAAGCGGTGTACGGCGACTTCGACGACGAATTCGAGCTGTCGATTGACCGCGAGACGCGCAACGAACTCGCGATGCTGTCAGTCGCACTCGATCCGGACGACCCGGATGAACTCGTCAGGCGTGCAGTTCATATGCTGTTTCAGTCGACTGTCGACCGCGGGACGCTGGATTTCCACCTCCGATCGAGCTACGACTGCACGTACGACGAGTACCTCTCGGGGATGACCTTCGACCAGATGACCGGGAACGACTTCCCCCAGCAACAGGACAAGGACGACCGGCGCTACCAGTTCTAAATCCAGAACACGGCGCGCGTGGCGAAGGCGCGGTTCGGCCTCGGGCAGTCAACACTGCTTTGAGGCCCAGAAACATCCCGAGCATCCCGCAAGCAGGACGAGACACAATCGTCTGAATCGACTCCGGGGATAGTTGCAAGCGAGTCGACATAGCTCCCACATGTGTGATCAGTTAGCAGTTAGTGATGGGAGACAGACGCTCGTTGCTTCTCATCCAAATATCAGCCAGCGAGACAGGCAGAAGATATGCCCCGTCACTCAGTTGTACACCCGCACGATGTCAGTCTGGTCGTAGGTGAAACAGTTGGATTCCGGCACAGATTGTGCGGATACCGACGCATATATAATCCACCTGATATATACGGGGAGAAGTTATAAAAAACGTCAAAATCATTCTTGGCTGTGGGATTAGCGCCCGGTCTACCGACGTGGATTCTCCTTGGTGCATTCGCGATAAACCTGGGAATCGCTGGAATCGCCGTTCGTCGGCGGAGCGTCCGCGGAGCAGTACCGCTCGCTGCGATAATGGCCTCTGTCGCGCTTTATTCGCTCGGCAACGGTGTTCTGTCTGCAAGCACGACAATGTCGACGTACCGGACTGGTCTCGTTATCAAATACATCGGCGCGGTCGGGCTCGGGCCAACACAGTTCTGGTTCGGGCTGACATACAGCGGCCGGGAATCACTCCTGACCCGCCGACGCTGGGCGCTACTGCTCGCTCCCCCGGTCATCGTATTCGGATTTGTCGTGACTGCACAGTCACACGATCTGATATGGACCCTCGACGGGTTCGTGCAGGGACCGCCGCTCGCGAGTCCGGAGCGTGAGAACGGCCCTGTCTTCTGGTTCAATCTCCTGTACCAGTACACTCTGATCGGGACGACGTACGTCATTGTCGGGCTCTTCGGGCTCAAACGAAGCGGTCGATACCGGACACAGGCGACCTTGATGTTGCTTGGCGGCATTATTCCGATGATTGCGAGCGTGGTGTTCATCTTCGGCAGCGGCCCGATGGGGTCCGCCGACCCGACAGCGTTTTCATTCACCTTTACGGGGATTGTTTTCGCTATTGCGCTCTTTCGCTTTGACCTCCTTGACTTGATGCCCGTCGCGAGACACACGCTCGTCGAGGAGATGTCCGATCCCGTCTTCGTCGTTGATAAAGACGAACGGCTTGTCGATGTAAATGAGGCTGGGGCGGACTTCCTCGATGATGAAGGGGCGGCAATCGGTCGGTCCGCGTCCGAAGTCATGCCGTCCTATGACTCGCTCCCAGACGGCGACGGCAGTGCCGACGCCGATGTCGTCATTGAGGCTGACGGCGGGCCGCACTACTTTGATATTAACCGTACAACGCTCACCGATCAAACTGGCTCAATGATCGGACACCTGCTCATCTACCGTGACGTGACCGATCGACGTATCGCTGAAGAGCGGTTCCAGCGCCTCATCGAGCGGTCTTCGGACATGGTGACAATTCTGGACGAAGACGGGGATTTCACGTACGTCAGCCAGCCAGTCGAGAAGATACTCGGGTACGAACCTGCGGAGTTAGTCGGTGAGAACGCCATCGAATACATCCATCCTGACGACAGGCAAGGCGTTGCTGAGGATTTGGCCAAATACGTTGACGATCACGGCTACTCCGGCACGTACGTAGTGCGATTCCGGGACGCAGCCGATAACTGGCGTTTCATCGAGGCACACGCAACGAATTTGCTTCACGACCCGTTCGTCGAGGGAATCGTTCTGAATTCCCGAGATGTGACCGAACAGCTACAGCGGAAGCAAAAACTGGAACGGCAGAACGAACGACTGGACCAGTTTGCAAGCATTGTTGCGCACGACCTTCGGAATCCACTGAACGTCGCTAGCGGACGACTGAGCCTACTTGAGAGCGATGTCGATGCCGATCACAGCGCGTCGATTGGGACGATTCAGGAGCAACTCGAGCGTATGGAGTCTATCATCGACGACTCGCTCACGTTGGCCCGCTCAGGTGAAACGGTGACTGAGACCGACGAGGGAGACCTCGAACTGATCGCATACGATGCTTGGCAGAGCGTCGAGACTGACGGAGCGACCCTCGTCGTCAAAACGACACTCCAACTCGATGGTGACCGTAATCGACTTCGGACCCTGTTTGAAAACCTGTTCCGGAACAGTGTCGAACACAATGAATCGGCCGATCTGACCGTCAAGGTCGGGTCCGTACCCGACGGGGTCGGGTTCTACGTTGAAGACACCGGGACGGGCATCCCCAGTGAAGAGCGTGACGCCGTCTTCGAGCAGGGATATACCACAAACGAAGAGGGAACAGGATTCGGCCTGGCTATTGTCAGAGACATCGTTCAGGCACACGGGTGGGATATATCCGTCACTGAGGGAGAAAGTGGCGGAGCCAAGTTCGTTGTCGAATGCCACGGGTCTCTCGTGGTGAACCAGCCGGAAACCACCTGACACCAAGCTGTTTCGTCAGCTGTGCGACATGTAAACGACGGCTTGTGTGTCTACGGCGATGACCGCCGTTATCGCACCGTGACCAGCTCCTGTTACTGGCGCTGTACCTGTCACTACCGACGATACGACGGCCTCGGCACAAGCCGCGGTACGACATCTTTAGAGGTCGACGTACTGGTCTTCCCACTCGCGCCGGGCGTCTATCTCACGACGCCCGCGACGCGTGAGCGTATAGAAGTTGGTCCGGCGGTCGCGCTGGCCCTTTTCCACCAGTCCCTTGTCGACAAGTGTGTCGAGGTTCGGATACAGGCGACCGTGATGGATCTCCTTCTCGTAGTACGCTTCGAGTTCCTCCTTGATAGCTAAGCCGTGGGGTTCCTCCCTGCCAGCGATCACGTAGAGAAGATCACGCTGGAATCCTGTCAAGTCGTGCATCGATTCTCCTATGTAATGATTTAGTATCTATACTGTTAAATATATCGGCCCAGAGAACTTGAGGTGGTTTCAGTAGTTTTGGGTCTCGAATTTTCTGTATGTAGGCCCTCAGTCATCGTTTTGTCCATATGGTAACTACAGTCAGTATATAATCATTCTCCGGAAACTGATTGCAGCAGTATTATTTGTCAGTACAGGAGAGAGATGGGCGGACTAGTCCTGTGTGAAATGGGTGATGTAGTTGGCCGCAACGTCACCGCGGCAGAGCACAGACTGATAACCGACACTCTGGAAGACAGATCAGAGGCCACGCTCAACGCAGTGGCCAGAAAGTCACGTTCACACCGGCGTCACAGGTGGCGTTTGAGTTGAAAGTAGAGTGCGGCGAGCCGAGGGCAGCGACGGGACACGCAACAGCGAGCTCAAACTGGTAGTGGTCCGGGAACGCGACAGGCACAGAGTTGTCCATCGAGTACGTTCTATCGTCAGTAATCACTTTCTGGATGTACAGAAATCACTCGTGTCAGGTTGTTTGCAGCGAAGTAAGTGGAAAGCGGTCGCGAAAAACGCGACCGCTTGCCGCCCTGAATTGGTCCCCGCTGACGCTTCGGCCCTCCAAGCGAAGCGTCACTTGGTCGAATGGGGCAGAATAACTTAAAAGTACCGGCCCCGTCCAGCAGATGTTAGTTATCGAATTAGAAGCGAATGTAAGCTGTAACTAACCTAGATGTGCTCCTCCTCAAGCGCCCAGCCAAGTGCTCGCTTGTAGTGGGTGAACATCATACGGACCCGCTCGTGGTCCATCTCCTCGTCGTCTAACTGTTCAGCAAGGAACTCGTACTGCTCGCGGATCTCGTCTTCCGAGCGCATGCGTTAGCGTAGACAGCCCTCACGGAACAATCTTGAGGACAGCCCTCTCAGCATCAGGTATGAAAGTCCGCGGGGAGCGCGAGTGTCAGGACTGTGGCACGCGGTGGCGGTACTACGAAACGGGAAGCATTGCCTGTCCGGACTGTGGCAGCATCCACAGTGTCGGCATCGACGAGCACACCGAACACACCGACACACCGGCCACGCTCGATTTGACGCCGGTGCGGAGTCGAATCGATGCGGATACGACCCGGGAAATCGCCGACACGGCAGCAGAGCACTGTCGGGAATACACGCGCAAGCGAGGGTTCATCGACGCGGGCGAGCTTCGCCCGCTCGACCCGACGTTCGTCGCCGCGGTCGAACTCCAGCATGTTGGCGCACACCTCTCTCGGGAATTGCGCAGCGGCGACCCAGCAGAGCGGTACTTCTACGAACTGCTCGGCGGGGCTGACGACGGCGACCGTCCGGCTGTCGAGTCAGTCCCGTCGGCCCTTCGCGTGCCGTACGGGCTGGCGATGGCGGCCGCCGTCGACAGCTATCAGCGGGACGTGCGGACGTATCTGGACGCCAATCCGGACCCTACTGCACGACAGCTCTCCGGGCGGATTCGCGACCATCGAAAGCGGGTCGAAGCGCTGGACGGCGATGTCGACCCCGCAGACGCGAACCGTCTCGTCCATGCGGCGCGGGACCTGGGTTCGTACATCACCGGCGACGAAAGTGCCTTCGTCAGAGCCGAAAACTGGCTCACCGGAATCGAGGACGACACGGTTTAACCGGTCACCGGAGCCGCCGTACAAGCGACTCGTCCAGACAGTTTTCAGGGACTGATTCCCGCCACGTGACGGTCTCTATCGATTCGCCGTCAAGGCCGGGGTCCGACGCGAGCGCCGTTGCATCTGCCGTCCCGCGATAGGTCCCGAAAAAGAACGTCGCCTCGCGGTCGCCGTCGGTTACTGTGACCTCGGTGACGGCAGCCAGTTCATTGACAGCGATAGGCACACCAGTCTCCTCGCGTACTTCGCGGCGCACCGCTTCCTGACGCGTCTCGCCGGTTTCGACGCCGCCGCCCGGGAGCTTCCAGATGTCGTCCTCGTAGACGAACAGCAGACGGTCCGCCGGGTCGGTGACGAGCGCGCCGACTGCCCAGTGGAGCCCGCGGTCGGCACGGCCACGGACGCCGTCTACGCCCGCCGTGTCACTCTCTCTGGTCACTCGGCGGGTGAGCACGTCCCGGTCCGCAAAATCCGCAAGCGTCGGCATTCAGGGGAGGTCGACGTCAATGTCGTGTTGCAGGCCCGTCGCTTTGACCGTATTGTACAGCAACATCGCGCGGGTCATCGGGCCGACACCGCCGGGAACCGGCGTGATCGCGCCGGCGACCTCTTTCGCGCTCTCGTACTCGACATCGCCGACGAGTTCGTACCCCTTCTCGGTGTCGGCGTCGACGCGGTTGATACCCACGTCGATGACCGTCGCGCCCTCCCCAATCATCTCGCCGTCGATCATCTCCGGGACGCCGGCCGCAGCGACGAGGATGTCAGCGTTTCGCGTCCGTTCGGCGAGGTTTTCGGTGCGAGAGTGACACACCGTCGTCGTCGCATTGCCGCCCGGGGCTTTCTGAATGAGGAGGTTCGCCATCGGCTTGCCGACGATGTCCGAGCGGCCGACGACGACGGCGTCCTTGCCCTCAGTGTCCACACCGGCGCTCTCGATGAGTTTCTGGATGCCGTGGGGTGTGCAGGGCTTGTACCGAGCGTCGCCGGCCACGAGTCGGCCGACATTCTCCGGGTGGAAGCCGTCGACGTCCTTCATCGGGTCGATGGCTCGCAGGACCGACCGGTCCTCGACGTGGTCGGGGACGGGCATCTGGACCAGAATACCGTTGACGTCGTCGTCGGCGTTGAGGTCCTCGATGGTGTCGTACAGTTCGGCGGCGTCCGCGTCGGGGTCGATGTCGATGTCGATGGCCTCGATACCGACCTCCTCGCAGTCGTCCTGTTTCATCGAGACGTACGTCTCGCTGGCCGGGTCCTCGGACATCAGCACTGTTGCCAGCGACGGGCGGTGGCCGGCGTCGGCGAGGCGGTCGATGGACGCGACCAGGTCGTCCCGAATCGACTGTGCGACGGCGTTGCCGTCGATAATCTCTGTCATTAGGTACAACGGCGGCGCGGGGCGGTATGAACGTCCCGGATTTCAGTCAGCCGCGACAGGCTGGCACGCTCAGGGACAGTCCGACTCGGCGATTGACTTCCGCCCGGCTCCCTGCTGGATGGCCCGTGTCACGCCGCTCGGGACAGCCACCGTCATCGCCTGCCCGCCGTACTCGTGGGTCTGGTCATGCCCCCGAACCACGACACAGCCCACGTCGTTTGGAACCGTAATCGTCTCCGACCGGGTGAACGGGGCCGTCGAGTGAGCGTGCCGGAGGCCCCGGCGCCCGAGTCGGTCGCCCGCCAGCGTCTCGACTTGCCACCAGTTCGCGTAGCCGTCCTCGCCGTCGTCATCGTGGTAGAGTGTTACGTCGAAGCGGTAGTCGCCGCTCCCCTCGTCCGTGAGTTCGACGCCGACGACGTTGGCCTCCCGCAGGTCGAGCGCCTCGGCATCAGTTGTCTGGCCAGCACTGGCCCGCTCGGCTGTGGCAGTAACAGTATCTGTCTCTGACGCTGTTGTTGTGGGCTCACTCCCGCCACCATCGCTGTGTCCGGTTTCCTCCCCTGACTCGACCTCAAACTGCGTACAGCCGGCGAGTGTTGACAGGGAGGCACCCAGTGCATAGAGCATCCGGCGTCGGGTTGCGCGGAGCATACCAGACGTGTCGGCTGGAAATGGTAAAAAGTGAGTTGCGGAGTGTGCGGATAGCAGAACCGCAGGCTACAGCTTCTGGCGCTATTCGTACAGCGTGTACTCGTCGGTCATCTCGTCCACGCGATCGCTGACTTCCGCGACGACATCGTCGTCATGGGGCGCGTCGACAACCTTGTAGATGAGGTCTGCGACCTCGCGGCAGGCGTCCTCGTCGAAGCCACGCGTGGTGAGCGCGGGCGTACCGGCGCGGATGCCCGAGGGGTTGAATGCTGAGCGGGTCTCGCCCGGAACGGTGTTGGCGTTGAGGACGATACCAGCTTCCTCCAGCGCTTCCTCGACTTCCTTGCCGGTGGTGTCCGGGTGGGACGGCCGGAGGTCGATGAGGACGAGATGATTGTCCGTGCCGCCGGAGACCAGATCCAGCCCGTGCTCTTTGAGTCGGTCGCCGAGCGCGATGGCGTTGTCGACGGTCTGCTGGGAGTATTGCTCGAACTCGGGAGCCAGCGCCTCACCGAAGCCGACGGCCTTGCCGGCGACGTTGTGCATCAGCGGGCCGCCCTGCGAGCCGGGGAAGACGGCAGCGTCGATGTCGTCGGCGTATTCTTCGTCGCACATAATGATGCCACCGCGGCCGGCGCGGATGGTCTTGTGCGTCGACCCAGTGACGAAGTCGGCGACACCGACCGGCGACTCGTGGACGCCGGCGGCGACGAGACCAGTGATGTGAGCGATGTCTGCGAGGTGGTAGGCGTCGACCGCATCGGCGGCTTCCTGAATCCGCTCGAAGTCGACTTCGCGCGGGTACGCCGAGTAGCCCGAAACGATGATGTCCGGCTCGAACTCCTCTGCATGGTCGTGGAGGCCTTCGTAGTCGATGTAGCCGGTTTCCTCGTCGACCTTGTACTGTTCGACTTCGTACACCTGCCCGGCGAAGTTCGCCGGGTGGCCGTGTGAGAGATGGCCGCCGTGGGTCAGGTCAAGCGAGAGGATCTTGTCGCCGGGTTCGAGGACGCCGAGATAGACGCCCATGTTGGCCTGTGAACCGGAATGTGGCTGGACGTTGACGTGGTCCGCGCCCCACAGCTCCTTTGCGCGGTCGATAGCGAGTTCCTCGACGTCGTCGGCGTACTCACAGCCGCCGTAGTAGCGCTCGCCAGGATAGCCCTCGGCGTACTTGTTCGTCAGTTCGGAGCTCTGTGCCTCCATCACAGCCTCGCTGACGTGGTTCTCACTAGCAATCATCGCCAGTGTGTCGTTCTGCCGGCCTCGTTCGCCTTCCAGGGCGTCTGCGACTGCCGGGTCTGCTTCCCGTACGGTTTCGTAGCTCATGTATCCGAGTCAGGACCGATACGACAATAATCTACCCTTTGACCCACGTATGTGCAATGTTATTATTTACCGTCTGGTGCCGGGGTATGGGGGGTGACGACGTGCTGACAACCGTACGTATATATCAGATGACGTTCTGTATAATCACACATGGTCACCTGGGGGGTGGCAGGCGAGCGGGTGGGCCGGGACGGCGGTGAAACGCTGGACTGGGATGGGGAGACGGTCGACCCGACCGCACTGGTGCACCAATTACACAATCGGGAGAGTACTGACGGCGAACAGCTACCACAACGTGTCGACGATTGTTACCGTGGGTCCGTCACCGAGTTAGCGCTACCGGCGGTTGATGCCACGGTAACCCGCGTTGCTGCTGATGCCGATAGCGAGACGGTTGATTCACCGACAAGGCTTCAGGAAGGGGAGTACCTGTTGACGATGCAGGCCCGCGCTGCGGATAGCGACCGGGACTCACCGCTGGGCGTCGTAGATGACATCCGGATCCACGTCCGCTTCGACGGCCCGGCGTCGCTCCACTCGGCCGGTATTACTACCGTGCTTGGCTTCCAGGAGCCGACGAGCATTACCGTCGGATTCGTCTGGGAAACGAACGCGGAGCGGCCGCATCTGCAGGTCCCCGCGACGCCCGCAGGGCTCGCAACGGCAATCACACATCTGAGCGGGGCTCATCACACGATGCAGCCGTCCCGCTCGCACCCGGAACTCCGCGGGCACCCGCCGATAGTCACGACCGGCGAGACAACCCGCATTCCGGAACCGGTTCGGCAGAACCGTCCCGAGACCGGTATCACGCTCCGTGTTCCAGAGTGCGAGGCGGAACTGCTCGTCAGCGCACCACTGGCGTACTATCTCGGGGCCGAAGTGGTGGTCGAGTCACGGGACACCGCACTGTTGACGGCCGAAGGCAAGTCGGTACAGCTCACTTTCGACGCATGGCCGTCGCTACAGGCCGGCGTCGCAGCGCTGCTCCGGAAGGTATTCTATCTGGACTGCCAGGTCAGACGCGTCGACCCGGCCGAGAGCGGGCCTCGTATTACGTCCGCCCTCTCACTTGACCCGGACACGATTCGGTCGCTATCGCCGGCTGGACGGCTCGAACGGTACATCGATGTCTCCGATGAGGCCGTGAACTCGATTCTACCTGAGTGGCCCCTTTCGACGTACGTCTCGCCGGAGCCGGAGCGGGTCCGCTATCTGCCCTTCCTGCTTGACCGGCTCAGTCTTATCTACCTGCCGGACAGCTCCCGGCTTGACCAAGATGAGCTTCTCGACAGGACGCTGGCGGATTCGTATCTGAGCCGCGGGTCGGCCGAACGCCCACCGGTCATTGAACCGAACCTGCGTGAGGGGCAGTTGCACTCGTGGCTCGCTCCGGGGAACCCGATAGACGCTTGCAAAACGCCGCCGGAAGCGTACGTGAACCGCTACCGTAGTCAGAACCGTGATACCGACAGCCAACAAGTCGCGGTCGTCCTCAACGACGAGGAGATGGCTGACGAACACACAGAAGTCACGGAGATATACCGGGCAGCGGACCTCCCGATGGACGTGCGGGTCAGCGAACTGCTGTCGGTCAACGAACTGGCCGACGTGTTCCGGCAGCCGACGGAGTTCGTCCACTTCATCGGCCACTGCGATGAGGAGGGACTGCGCTGTCCCGACGGTAATCTGGCGCTGTCGTCGCTGTCAGAATCCCGAACGCAGACGTTCTTCCTGAACGCCTGTGGCTCCTACGATGAAGGGCTTGACCTGGTCAAACAGGGTGCGGTCGCCGGCGCAGTGACACTCACCGACGTGTTGGACAAACACGCTGCCCTGGTCGGGACCGCCTTCGCGCGCTTGCTCAGTAACGGATTCAGCATCCAGCGAGCGCTGGAACTCGCGCGCCGGCGGATAATGATGTGCAAAGACTACGCGGTTGTCGGCGACGGGACATACTCCATCGTTCCCAATCCAGCACACCCGGCGGTCGTCTGGCTCTCCGAAGGGGAAACCGGGTTCGACGTACAGTGTACGGTTGTATCCCCGGAACGGCCCGGTGAGAGCTACCGCCTGCCATTTGACGAGAGCGCCGCGCTAAACGGCGAACAGACGAGCCACTCACTCGGCGCTACGGAGTTGGCCGACGCGCTGGGTCAGACCTCACTGCCCGTCATCTACGACGGGGAGTTCCACTGGTCCGATGACTTGGCCGCCCGCCTCCGGACGGGCTTCTGACGACTCCAAAAATGTAAGACAGGTGGTTTATCCTGAGACGGCTGTCGCCCGTTTCGACACTGGCCAACTGAGCAGTCGTAGTAATACGACACGCCATCGTTTCCTTGCGTACCCAGGTGAAGGTCTGATCTGGTCCTAAGTCGTGGCTTCTGGCGGGAAGGAAACAGTGAGACCAGCCACTGATTCGGCCAGATTTACACAGCGTTGATGAGCGGAACAGATGGTTCAGTCCGTGAGGCAAGCGGCTTCTGCTTAGGATAATTGACCAATATTTTATCGCTGTTCGCTGGTGGGTGTTGTCGGATTGTTGGCGAAATCAACACAGTATGGCCGGTAAAATTAAATATAACAGTACACTATATACTGGCAAGGGACAATGACCGAAAATCTCCTGCAAGACGACGTCGGTTCTATGTTGACCACGGTGTTTGGGGCAACTGACGAGCCGGTGTATGTCGTGAACCCGTCACGACGGACCATCTCTGAGCTTGTATCGACATTAGACGCAGATTCGGGCGCTCCAGAAGTTCGGCTGTTGGCCGACGAGCGGGCGCTGAAAGACGTCATGGACGACTTCCTTGTCGCGAGCACCGCGGCCGACCTCATCGACGAGGGCCGGCTCACGATGCGACTGCTTGACGACGTGCCGAACCACTCGGTCGCGGTAACTGTGGATACGGTGTACGCGCTCGTCACGATCAGCGACACGGTCGGCGGTCTCGGGACCGATGACACGGCGTTCGTCGACAACGCCTACGACTACTACGACGCAGCCTGGACGGACGCCGACGAGTATTCACTCCGAACGCCGCCGCTCAACCGCGTCCAGAGAACGCTGGAATCCGATATCGGCCCGGAAACCGCATCGGACTTCAACGATGTTCTCAGCTCTCTGTCGACGGCCCGCGGCGACGGCGACGGCCTCGACGAGGTCACCATCAGTCTGCTCGTGGCCGCACGGAACGGCGAACTCCTGTACGACATCAGCAAATGGGGCGAGGATGTCGGACTGGCGAGCAAGGCGACGTTCTCGCGGACCAAGACGAAACTCGAAGACATGAATCTCATTGACACTGAGAAGGTCCCGATTGACGTGGGTCGACCGCGACTCCGCCTGATGCTCGGTGACGACCGGCTCAAAGACGCCGACCCGGACGAACTGGCCTCCGTCGCCCAGTCCATCCTCGCCGCGTAGGTTTTTCTCCCTTCACCACGAGGGCTTCGGCATGCGAACTGTCGAAGTCGTCGGGCGTGGACCGGCTGTCGATGCACTTGCCGCGTTTCTCGCTGATATCGACGTTTCAGTAGCACAGCCGTCGACACCGGCGGACAGCAGTGGCGACCTCGTCATCGTCGTCGATACCGTCGGTTCGGAGACGTTTGCGGCGTGGAACGACCGGGCGAAAGTCGAAGACAGCCCGTGGGCCGCCGTCGAACTGGGCGGCGTCGGCGGTGTCCCGGTTACTGATGCCGCGATTAGCGGATTCGGACCTGAGACGGGTTGTTTCGACTGCCTGCGGGCTCGGGTTGAGGCGACGGTCGATGACACCGAGGAAGTCGCAGAAGCCCCGGCAGCAGCCACGCAACGATTCGCGGGGGCGCTGGCCGGTCGACTGGTGACCCAGTTTCTCGACGGTGACGCTGCCCTCTTCGGGACTGTCACGGAACTCCCACACACCCAGCGGCGGTTCCTCCCAGTCCCGGGCTGTGATTGTGGCGGGACACAGAGCCATACCCTCGGTGACGGTCGACAGACAGCCCCTGACAGCGAGGCGCTATCGCGGGCGGAGCTGGGCCTTGACGACCGGGTCGGTATTGCAACGGAGGTCGGCGAAGTCGAATCGTTCCCGGCTCCGTACTACCTGTCGACGCTCGCCGACACCACCGGTTTCAGCGACGTATCGGCCGCCGCCAAGGCCGCCGGTGTCGCCGTCGACTGGGATACAGCATTCATGAAAGCGCTGGGCGAGAACTACGAGCGGTACGCGGCCGGCGTCTATCGAGACGGGAATCTACAGCGCGGGACAGTCGCCGATATTCCGGATGCCGTTACACCTGATGCATTCGTCAGAGACGAGGCCGAGTGGGACAAATCGACGGTGCTCCCCTGGGTTCCTGCCGAAAATCTGCTGACCAACGAACACCGGTCACTTCCTGCCGAGACCGTCCACTATCCCCCGCCGTCGAACGCCGTCAGACCGGCAACGACGACCGGGCTCGGGCTGGGAAACACCGTCACCGAGGCGCTGCTGACCGGGCTGTACGAAGTCATCGAGCGTGACGCCGCAATGCTGTCGTGGTACTCGACGTTCGAGCCGCTCCGGGTGGCCGTCGACGACCACGAGCGATACGAAACGCTCCGGCGGCGGGCGACATCTGAGGGCCTCGACGTGACAGCGCTGTTACTGACACAGGACGTGGACGTGCCAGTCATCACTGTCGCACTGGAACAGGACGGGTGGCCCCGCTTCGCACTCGGGACCGACGCAGATCTGAACCCGGGTGCAGCCGCCGTCGGCGCGCTGGAGGAGGCGCTTCAGAACTGGATGGAACTCGACAGCATGGGTCCCGAGGCAGCCATGGACGCACAGGGCGCTATCGGGCGCTACGCCAAATCGCCCGGTGAGGCGGCCGACTTGGCGGCTGCGGAGACGGCGGTCCCGCTGGACTCGCTTGGCCCTGATGCGGACCTCTCCGGCGAGGAAGAGCTAGAGACGTTGTGTGACCGGGCAGCCGACGCGGGGCTCGCGCCGTACGGGACACGGCTGACGACGCGCGACCTCGAACAGCTCGGGTTCGAGGCGGTCCGGGTCGTCTGTCCGTCGGCACAGCCGCTGTTCTTCGGTGAGTCGTTCTTCGGCAAGCGGGCCGAAGCCGTGCCGGCAGATCTCGGTTTCGCGCCGCGACTTGACCGGGATCACCATCCGTTCCCCTGAGGGCAGACGGCACCAACGGCCGTCAGATACCGAACGTCGCCCGCAGCATGTCTCGCGAGCCCGGCCCGAGGCCGACTGCGGTAACGGCGATGAGCAATAGCAGTGCGTACCGCGGGCTGTCGTCGATGAACTCCTGGTTGAACAGCGAGACGACCAGCGAGGCGACGGCGAGCTTGACGATCAGGAATGGCCACGACGTGCCGATAGCGGCCGAGAGGCCAGCCGGCTGGAGCGTCTCGGTGGCCGCGATGATGAACTCGTTGGCCGGGTGTTTCGGGTAGTACGTCAGCGGTACATTGAGTGCGTCGAGCCAGTCGGCCAGCAGGACGTTCGCGACACCGTCGATTGCGTGGCCCCAGATGACCAGCAGACCGATATAGCCAGTGCCGTCGTTCATCGCCGGGCGGTAAGACTCAAATAGCCGGTACAGACCGTACGACAGTGCCGACGCCAGTGCGACAGTCGTGATGAGGACTGACGGGTACAGCGTTGCGTACTCACGGGTGAGGGCGACAAACGTGAGATACAGGAGCGTCACGGCGACAAAGGCCCCGCCGATAGCGCCGGTCGTCCGGTAGTAGCTGTCGACGACCCCACGCCGTTCGAGGTCCACGCAGACGACGAGGACGAGCAGCGTCAGCAAGAACACGGTACCGTAAATCACGGGGCTGATGATGAGCGAGCTGAGTGGGTACTCGACGATGGGTGTAACTCCGGCGTCGACCGCGCGGTCAGTTGCGTCCTCGACGGTCCGCAGCGCGCCGCCGAGTAGCATGAACGGTACGAACGCGAAGTAGAGCTTCGGGTCTTCGGCGATGTCCAGTCGCTCGAGGAGAAAGTAGACACCAACGAGCATATACACCAGAATCAACATGTACCCGATTTCAGAGACGATAGTGTATCCCGGTTCGGCGATGAGCCGTCCCTCCTGGATGGCCGCCGCACAGCCATCGTACAGTGGTTGTGGGCCGGATGCAGTCATTTCGGCACAGCTGGCCGACTTGGCGTCGGCATACACTGGCCCCCAGAAGTACTGCCAGAGGAACCGATCCCAGACGGCCTGTGGAGCGGCCGTAACGGCGCCGACCGCGACGAGGAGGACTGCAACGAAAGAGCCCACCCAGAGCTGGCCGGGCCCGTACTCATCGACGGCTCGCTCGAACGTATCCATGGCCGAGTGACCGGTGGCAGGCGGTTTTAGCGTTCCGGTCCCGTGTGCATGGAGCGGAATTTCGCGCGGTACTGAACTGCGCGGGGCAAGTGTGTTCAGTCCTGCCTGAGCGCTTCGTTGCCGGCCGCCACGAAGGCCTCGTGTGCCTCACCGTTGGAGGCGACGACGGAATCACTGTCGTGGGTCCAGGGCTCACCATTGAGGTCAGTAACCGTGCCGCCAGCCTGTCGAACCATATGGACGCCGGCGAGCGTATCCCAGGGTGCCATCGAGCGCGTGCAAACGAGCCCCTCGAGCGCCCCGTCGGCAACGTGGGCCAACGTTGCTTGGAACGAACCCAAGCGCCGGATGTCGCCGAAGCGGTCGCCGACAGCGCTACACAACCGACCGAACTCGTCCCTGTCATCACGGTCCCACCAGCCGACGGGGGCCACGGCAAAAGTCTCTGGGTCGGTTCGTCCGCTCACGGAAAGTTCAGTTCCGTCTCGCGTCACGCTTTCGGGGCCGGCGGCGTAAAGGTCACCGTACGAGGGGAGATAGGTCACCGATGCAACTGGCTCACCGTCGACAACGGCGCTAACGGACGTCCCCCACAAGCGCATTCCGCGGACGTAGTTCGCCGTCCCGTCGATCGGGTCGATGACCCACACGGAGCCACTGTCGGGGACGCTATCGACCCCTTCGACATCGCGGTCGACCTCTGGGCCGGCCAGCGTCGAGAGGTCCTCCTCACAGAGGAACCGGTCACCAGGGAACTCCGCCCGAATCGTTGTGACGACCTGCCGCTGGGCGTCGCGGTCTGTTTCCGTGACGAGGTCGTTCTTGTTTGCCTTTGACTCGACGCTGAGGTCGCCCCGGAACTGCTCGCGGGCCACGACACCGCCGGCACGGGCCGCTCGCTCGGCAACCGCCGCCCGGTGGCTAGCATCTGTCATATCTGATGCTGGACCGCCCGTGTTCAAACCATCTCGCCTTCCAGCAAAACAGGGCCGACAGCCGGCGATGGGTTACTCCTCTTCGGCAGCCTCGTCAACAGCATCGAGAATGGATTCAGCGATGTCCCGTGCCTCATTGGGCGTGTACAGGACCTGATTCCCTAGCGACTGTTCGATACGGACGTAGCCGTCATCGTCCTCGATGGAGAAAAACGCCGTATTCTCCAGCGGTGGCACGGGCAGGCTGGCCCCCTCGGACTGGTCTGTGGCCATGTTACTACTTAGCACATAGGACAGCTTAAATCTACGGCTCGGGACGACAGTGCTCGCCCAGTTACAAATATTAATAATTGGACCGCAACGACTTATACTCGTCTTGGATATGTACGTATATGGCATCGATACGTGGGGCACTTCAGTTCAGCAAGGACATCTCAGTTATCATGTTTTTAGGAGGAGTGTACGTCCTTGGACTAAGCGTCACAACGCTGGTCAGTGCATTGGAGGACCGACTGCCACGGCTACACGCTGCTGGTGGCGAGATACGGAGTCGACTTCGCCGCCCGGTGTAAGCCGCTCGGCAATTATGAAGCCCTAGAGTCGTCGACTGACACACGGAGTCAAGTGGTTGTCTCCAGAGTGCGTCTATCCAAGTTGGCAAATTTTTCCGACCGTGGACAATATCTGGGACCACTTCTCTGTGTCTCTCGTTAGACTTCCGGTGTAGTGTGATTCCCGCAAACGTGGCCGCCCTGTTGGTCATTGTATTGTAGTGTTTGAATGTCTGCAAATGATACCCGCTGCAGAGATAGTCCACTAGTTTGATAGATGTCTGTTCCACAACGTACATTAGTACGTGAATAATGTTCTCTATTGATAGGTGTCTACACCACAATATCGTCATGGTCGGAAGAAATTGTGCACATTCAGAGGAGAATAGGGAAACCTCATGCTAACTATTATTATTAATGATGGGTTATCCTACCCAACAGCTTTATTATATGCTGCTTTGACATGACATCCTGTGTGGGAAGCACGCGGTACCTATCAGAAGTTAGCCACTGAAATCAAATAAAATGGGGCTTACTAGCCGTATTCACCGAAAGCCGTTCAGGGGAGTGGAGAGCGTATGCCACTAGACGCGCCAGTTACAGCCGAGGTACGGGAATGACAATACAAGCAAATCAGGCAAATCAAGCGGACGAACGGGGGATCACAGCCAGCACTGCAGACGAGTTTCTTGTCACGCCGGAGAGCGAAGTCAGGCCGGTTTTGAGCGTCGTGATGCCCACCCTCAACGAGGAGAAAGGGATTGTAGAATGTATCGATTGGATCAAGACCGCGATATCGGAGTTGCGCGTCCCGACTGAGATCATCGTAAGCGACAGTTCGACCGACGCGACTCCGGAGCTAGCTCGCGAGCGGGGTGCGACAGTCGTGACACCTGACGAACCGGGCTATGGCTATGCGTATCGCTACGCGTTCGACAAGGCACGAGGAGAGTACATCGCGATGGGCGATGCCGACACGACGTACGATTTTAAGATGATTCCACAGCTCCTCGAGCCGGTCCAGAACGGCGACGCGGACATCTGTATGGGGAGTCGACTTGAGGGAGAGATCCGTGACGGGTCGATGCCGCCGCTGCATAAATACGTCGGCAATCCGCTGTTGACGCGGTTCCTGAACACGTTCTATGGAGCCGGTGTCAGCGACGCACACAGCGGCTTCCGTGTGTTCACCAAGGACGCGCTCGAAACGCTAGAGCTAGAGACGACCGGGATGGAGTTCGCCAGCGAGATGATCATGGAGGCCGGCGCGAACGATCTCACCATCGAGGAGGTTCCGATTATCTACCACGAGCGGGAAGGCGAGGAAACGCTCGACAGTTTCAGTGACGGTTGGCGACACGTCCGATTCATGCTTGTGAACGCACCGGACTACCTGTTCTCGTATCCAGCTCTGTTGCTTGTCTCTGCTGGGGCAGTGTTGATGTCGCTGTCAATCGCACAGCTGTCAGTCGGTGGCATCAACTTCGGAATACAGACAATGGTCGGCGGGTCGTTGCTGGCAATCGTCGGGTATCAGGTCTGGACGCTCGCGCTGTTCAGTTCCATCGCTGCGAACCCGATCAACAAGCCGGAGGGCGTGCTTGTCGGTATGATACGGGAGCAGTTCCAGTTGGAGCACGGCGCGTCAATCGGTATCCTCGCGGCTGCAGCCGGAATTCTGTACCTCGGGGGCGTGTTTGGACAGTGGCTGCTCGCCGGCGAAGCGGCGTTACCGTCAGCCACGGCGACCCTACTGGCCTCGACAGTCGTGGTCCTCGGGCTACAGACAGTGTTCGGGTCGTTCTTCATGAGTATGCTGGCAGACAGCAGTTAATCATTGACTGCCGTTTTCACGCACTAATCAGTTCTACGTACACCTGCTAGAGCACGTCCCGTTCTCCGCACACACAACGTCGGGCTGCGTTCGGTTCTCAGCAACGAACTCCCACTCGTTTCGACCCACGCTGTCGGTGCCGTTCGAATAGGTGAGTTGTCTGTACAGTCCGTTGTAGTTCATCACGCTATCGTACTCTGTCTGGGAGTAGCGCTCCTCGTCGATACCGTCCTGATAGGCGTCGAGCCCCATCGCATGCCCGAATTCATGCATAAACAGCGATGCGGTGATCTTCGTCGAATCGAACCGCTCCATCGCCGCGATTTCAGGTCGTCCCGCGCCGACGAAGTAGTCGTCACCGTTGTAGGCGACGTCATCGGTGAGCAAGACGTAGTAATAGCCGTCAGAACTGTACTCCGAATGGTTGGCTCGGAAGTCGTAGATATCGTTCCCGGAACCAGCACGGGATTTCGAGTGGACTGTTCCGTTGGTCGAGAGATTAGTATCATCCGTGACGAGATGAATGTTGATCCCGGTGGAGTCGTCCGGGTTCGAAACGGGTGCATTCTCAAAGGTCTCAACAATAGAGGTCTGGACTGAGTCGCTGAGCGTCGTTGACTGGGTAGAATCGACTTCGACATAGATATCGGTTCGCAGCGGGTCTGCATCCGGAATAGCCTGCTCACAGCGGACTTCCATGCCGTCCGGATAGCCGTCACCGTCCGTGTCCGCGTCGGTCGGGTCGGTGCTGTAAGTGGACCGCTCTAGCGAATCCGACAGTCCGTCTCCGTCTGTATCAGTGGCGTTCACATCGGCCTGTGCCTCCTGTACATTTGGCGCATCGGCCCCACCACCACTAGCGGTGTTCACCTGTGGCGACATTCCGGCAGCTGGAAACACGACACCGGCGAGTAGCCCCGTGATGAGGACGATGGCACCGACACGAACCACCGGCACGTTACGGAGCCATCGGCCCGTGAGACGATGGGCTCCGGCAGGGGTGCCTGCCCTCTCAGTTTCAATATTAAAACTGAGGCCAAAAGTCTCCTTCAGGCAAATCCGCAAAAACCGGGATAAAATAGACCATTGGGTCATCTATAACCCAATGTTTTCGGTTAGAAGGTAAGTAAGTAATTCCCCAAATATCAATATCGATTTCGATATTGGATTGGGTGTATATTTGAAGTCCCTGGCTGTGTCTGTCGGTATCTTCAATGGGCTCGATTCAGTAACAGAAGGTAATGCGTGTTACCCGCCGGTTCTGGCTCACGCTCACTGCTATCGGGAGCCTCGTCATAGGTGGTGGGCTGCTCGATGCACCCCTCTTAGTCGTCGGAGCCGTCGCGCTCGCAGGCTGGCTGCTCGCAATGCAGGTTGCGTTCGTTCGTGGCGTTTCACGGCTTGAGGACGAACTCACAGTCAGCCAGTCGCTCGACCGGTCCCGAATACGGACCGGCGCCGAAACGACGTACACACTCGACGCATCGGTTGACGCTGCCGGCGATCACCTGCCGCTCTCCATCGAAGCACGGATTCCACTCACAGCGCAGATGGAAGCGGGTCCCTCTCCAGACATCACTCTCGGTACATCGATGCAGTCGTCATCAGTGACACTCCCGCTCACCTGGGAGACTGTTGGCAACTACACCGTTCCCGGAGCCACGGTGACTGTCAGTGACGGCACCGGGCTGTTTACCCAGTCGTTCACGACGGCTCCCGGCCCGGAAATAGCAGTCGAGTCGCCGTCGGTCGGCCCGATTCACGTTGGCCAGGGTGGGAAACAGTTGCTACGCGGTGTCGGCGAGCACGATGCCCGCGGGCGGACAGGTGGCTTGTCAGCCGAGGAGATTCGAAAATACGTTCCGGGTGACGCACTGAAATACGTCGACTGGAAGGCGACTGCCAGACTAGACGAGGCGCACGTCCGTAACTACGAAGCCGAGAGTAACCGTAGTGTGGTACTCGTCCTCGATCACCGTCAGACGCTGGGTGATGGTGCACCTGGCGAAACGAAGCTAGAGCACCTCAAAGCGGTCGCCGCGGCGTTCCAGCAGCGTGCCGAAACGACCCGTGACCCGTTAGGGTACGTGACCATCGATGACGCAGGCGTGACAGACTCGAGAGTCCCCGTAGCGAGAACCGAGGTTTACAGGTCGTGTCAGCATCGGATTAATGACCTCGACACTGAAACTGAGACACCGGCAACAGCTATCACAACAGCGCCTCACACCGGAACGGAGACAGGGAGAGTAAATCCGTCGACAAGCACACAATCACCGATAGAAGCGACGCTGCTCGCGTATCGGAACGCTGCTGGGTCAAAGCAACATCTTCCAGACCAACCACTGTACAACGGGTTGCAAGCGGCACCACACGAGATACGTAGCGCGGACCTATTGGTCATCTGTACAGACGACAGCAACCCGAACGAACTGCGGAACACAGTTGGACTGGCAAGACGCAACGCAACGGAGGTCGTCGTATTTATTACGCCCTCAGTGGCCTTCGATACGGACCTTCTCACCGACCTTGGTACCGCCTACGAACGGTATCGGACCTTCGACCAGTTCCGGCGTGAATTGAACGAGATCGACGCAGTGACGGCCTACGAGGTCGGGTCGCCGGACCAGATCTCGGCTATTCTGTCTGGCAGCCCAGCGAACACAGACCAAGGGGAATACGTATGAGTATGGCACTAGCGAGGGAACGGTCGCTCCGATCACCGCCTACCGTGCTCGGCCTGCTGGGAATCGGCATCGCGGCAGGCGGACTTGTCCTGAGTGGACCGGTCTGGCTTGGCCTCGTCGGTATTGTCCTCGGCGGTCTCTATCTATCCGGAACAGCCGTTCTCGCCGTCGTGCTTGGACAGATAGCGCTCATCACAGTCGATGCACCGTCACTCATACCCCTCGTCCTTGTCGAAGGTGGCCTGTTCCTTGCATTGCTTTCAGTCACTATTGAGATACCCGACGGTCGGGTCGCTGGCAGCCTCGTGGCGCTTGTCGTTCCACTGCTCGGCGGTCTTGCCTGGCTGTTGCTCGGGCCCTTGAATCTGGATCCCCTCAGGGTCGGGTCCGCCCTCCTCGTTGGGATTGCTATCGTCGGCTATCTGCTTCACCGATATCTGCTGATAGAACTCGACATCGTGACTGAAGACGTAGCTGCGGATCGTGATTTCCTATGAGTCAACCCGAGCCCTCGCAACTGGACGCATCAGCTGATGACAGCGACCAACAGACCGATGTTGTACCGGATCGCCAGACACTCGAAGCGGAGCTAGAAGTGTTGCGGGAGGAGAATCGCCGGTTGCGCGAGTCATACGTGCATGCGAAGCGAGCAACGTTCAGACGGACCGCGATAGGCTTTTTTACGGTCGGTGGCCTCTCCCTCATAGCGGCGTTCGTCTTTCCGGCCCTGCAAACCATCTTCATTGCGTTCGGTGGGACCGGTGTGTTCGCCGGCATCGTCACGTTCTATCTCACTCCCGAGCGATTCGTCTCTGCGTCAGTCAGTGATACTGTGTTTGACACGCTGGCCGATATCGAACAGCAACTCGTCAGCGAACTTGAACTCCAAACTGAGGCAGTGTATGTCCCAACAGCATCCCGCCCTGAGACGACTGCACGCCTGTTCGTCCCACAGCACGTCGAGTACGCGGTTCCCGACCCGGAGCAGTTGGGAGAGCTGTTCGTCACAGGCGTCGAGTCGGAGCAGGGCATATCGCTCCCCCCCACCGGTGGCCGGCTATACACCGAGTTCGAGCGAACGCTCTCGGGTGAACTCGATGACGACCCCCATTCAATAGCGACACGGCTGACTGCGGCCCTGTCCGAACAGTTCGAACTTGTCGATGATACAACAATCGAAATTGATGGCGAGAACCGAACCGCTTCTATTGCCATTGACAATCCTGCGTTCGGTGAAATTCACCAGCTAGACCATCCGGTGGTATCACTGCTCGCGGTGGGGTTTGCCACGGGCTTTGACCGGCCGGTTACCGTCGACACGCGTGATGACGAGCGGTTCAGCGGTGTCGTGACGGTTTCGTGGGACGCACTCGAACAACCATCGGCGCAGTCCAATAGCGCGGCGACCCCGGAAAAAGAGACGACCACGATGCCAGAAAACAGCTAACTGCGGTCCGGTCGCTATTCGAACTCGCGTTTCGTCCCGCCATCGCCGACCGCTGTCTCGGTACCCGTACTGTGGTCGGTGTCGGACCCGGGCGGCGTGATCGACTGGAGAATTTCTTCGATAACCGCTTCGGCGCTGATCTGGCTTAGTTCGGCGTCGCTGTTCATAATGAGACGATGGCGCAACACCGGGAGCGCCATCTCTTTCACGTCGTCCGGGATGACGTACTCTCGGCCATTCAGACGAGCACCCGCCTTGGCTGTATTCTGTAGATCGATGGTCGCCCGCGGTGAAGCGCCGTGAATGACGTTTCGATGGTCTCGCGTTGCGCCGACAATAGAAAGAATGTACTCTTTGATTGTGTCTTCGATGTGTGTCTCAGGGACCACTGTCCGGGCGTCCAGAAGTTCGTCCCGAGAGATGACCTGTGAGATAGAGTCCGCATCAAGCGTCGGGTTTGCGTCGAACCGGTCAAGGATAGCGCGCTCCTCCTCTGAGTCGGGAATCTCAGTGACGAGTTTCATCTGGAATCTGTCGCGCTGGGCCTCTGGGAGCTTGAACGTTCCTTCCATCTCGAGTGGGTTCATCGTCGCAACGACCGTAAACGGGGTCGGAAGTTCGAGCGTTGACCCCTCGATAGACACCTGCCCTTCCTGCATCGCTTCGAGCAGCGCACTCTGTGTTTTCGGCGGGGCGCGGTTGATCTCGTCAGCGATGACCAGATTAGTAAACACTGGGCCTTTCTGCAGTTCGAACTCGCCGTTTCGCTGGTGATACACTGTCGTTCCAGTGATATCTGCAGGGAGCAGATCAGGCGTCATCTGAACACGAGAGTGCTGGAGATCCGTCGCGTTGGCGACGAGCGTGGCAATCGTCGTTTTCGCGACACCGGGGACCCCCTCAAGAAGCACGTGGCCGCGTGTAAGCATGGCAACAGTAATGTGCCGAAGAACCTGCTCGTTCCCGATAAGAACTGTTTCCGTCTCCTCTCTGAGACGGTCGTACAGTACCGACGGATCAGTCATTACGCTGACGTTCGGACCGCTGTTTAATAATGGCTTCCGTTACTCGCTCTACCTGTGCGGCTTCCCAGTCCGGATGCCGGGCTGTGAGATAGGTCTCCACGCCGTCTCGGGACAGGTGCGGGTCCGACTCGTGACCTCTGTATTCACTGAGTCGATCACGGAGAGACTCGTCGAGACGGCGGTCGTACGCGAGCAGCGCCCCGACCAGCACGACGCCACAGAACAGCAACAGCGCGTCCGATCGCTGTACAGCGAGGACGGCAGCGGCCACTGGCGGGACACTACTGGCGCGTGAATAATCCAGTAGGGCCGTGTCGTGATTGGCGACGATGTTCTGGACGAACCGTCGGTTGTCACCACGTTCAAGCATCGCGTTCACGAAGATGCTCGGATCACTGACAGCGATAACTCGACCGTCGCCGACCGATTCGCTCGTGACGACGGGTCGGGACGCTAACTGCTCCTCGCCGTCAAGGTTGGCGTTCCCGTTACTGTCGAGGTAGGCATACTCTGAGGTGTTGACGAGTGTCGTCGCGTTGCCGGCTCTGACAGTTGTCCCGTAGTTGAGGACGACAGTATCGACGCCTGTAGTCTCTGGATAGTCGCCGGCAGGCGTCGCTTCCGGGAGCGAGGAGTTCCGGTAATAATTTCTGTTGTCGTACACCGGGCGGCCGTCGAAGCGTGCATCTGCACCGACAGCCGCGAGTAGCTCATTTCCGTGTGGGCGGTAATCCTCAGCGACGACGAGTGTCCCACCGCTTCGAACGAACTCAGCGATTCGTGTCCGCTCGCTTGACGAGTACGGCTCGGCCGGCGAGAGAACGACCGCAACGGTGCCGTCCGTGTCACTTGTCGGATACTGACTTACGTTCGTTCCGACGGTCACGTTTGCACCGGCGTCAACTGCGACGGTTCGGAGTTCGCCCGCCCCGTCCCACTTGGAATTATACGCACCGAACGCTGCTGAGGACGTGCTCGCGGCGTAGACGAGTGCGATGACCGTGAGGGCAGTGTAAGTGGCAAGCAGTAGCTGTGGGAAAGTGACCGACGGCAGCCAAGAATCGTCAGGAGACGGTGTCGGTGCCATCAGATCAGCCCCGGCGGTAGAATCGCAAGGATCCGTTTGATGACCACGTAGGCAAAGCCCACCAGACCAAGTGCGATGAGCCACCAGAGCCGCCGTCGCCAGCGCGGCGACACGGCCTGCGGTGCAACCAGTTCGACAGTAACGAGAAATCCGATCAGCGAGACAACGAAAAACAGTTCCAGCGTCAGCGCATCTAGGAGGGTCAACACGAGGATGGTACCAAGTACCCACGTGAGATGCCCGTAGATGAACTGCTGGCGCTGTCGTGTCGCCATGGTAGCTTTGTCACTTGTACTGCCAGTTAAACTTCCGGAATAGACGTGGGCTAATCAAACAATTAACCATCTGATGGTTTGTGTCGGAATCATACGCCCCAGCGCGGAGGGCGAAATCCGCCCTGAAGTATCTGAGCCATTAACCGTTCTCCTAGCGCTAGTTTTACGAACATTATACTTGTGGATGGTTATAGTGGTGGTATTTGAATTTTATTTACTTTTTGAGAGAGACAGCTGATAGGTTACTATTCATAGTCTTCAGGTGTTGGAATATCGACGCTGAGTGTATCTTCAGTTGAGGTAGAGACCGCAGTGTCAAACAGGTCCTGATACTGGAACTCTCTCTCGCCCTTGAATGGCCCGGGCCTCTCAAAACTGGCAAGGTGTATCTTCTGAGAATCTGTATTTCCAGTAAATCCGATCTCGATTGTGCCCGCATCAAAGTCAATATCGAATTCTTCATCGGCTCCAATATCTGGAGACCCACCCCCGTCACCAGTGGGATTCTCTGCTTTCGTCGGAGAGGTTGAATTGCCTAACGCAGCGCGGACTAGCTTTGCATCTGCTGCACTGTAATTCGGTGGCTCAGGTACGTCTCCGATTCCGAGATCAGCCTGCCAGAACACTTTTGAACAGAGGAGTACGTTGCTGACTGCCTGAACAGGGCCCTCTCCGTCATGTTCCTGAGCATCAAACGATCCCTCGTAGTCATCGATTGACTTCCGGAAGACACCAGCTCCGGTTTTGACCGATATTGTATGCACGTCATAGACATCGTCAATGGAGGTGAAATCAAACGCGAGCACCTCTTTGTCCTCCTTCGTTTCAGTGACGGTAAAGTCGAAGGAGTCACCAGCCTCCAGAAAATCGCTGCCCTCTTCGAACCTGAATTCTCCACCCTCTACCTCGTATTTGGCGAGTAGAGCAGTCCCCTTAGGACAGGTATTTTTACTACCAGTTGGGGGTCCCCCACCGTTGTTATCGCCTTGTTTGCCCTTCCGTCCGTTTCCATTGCCTCGTCCGTTCTTATTCGCTCTCCCTGAGACAACTCCAGATATCGAACTGGTCACTGCGATACCGCTTACAGTGTGAATTACAGAGCGCCTTGAAAATCGACTGTCTTGGTTTTCATCTGACATACAACAGTCCTTACGACTAATGCCATTTTAGTTAATACTGGGTTTTGTTAATACTCTCATCTTACCGCGTAAAGTAGATGAAACCTTACTAATCAAAGCACCCTCATTTTCAGCCGAGATCAGAACATGGCGCGACAGCGTTGAATAGAATGGGGCCCCGACGGAACCCCAGAGAATCACCCGGTCGCACGAATTCTAGTAGAGGTGGATTATATCGCCGAAGGTCTTCGAGCCCGATTCAGTAGCTGATTAGAGGAGGGTGCATCTCAGGCGGTAACTGAACGGTCAAAAAATGTAAATAGAGTAGACATTATATTTTGATTGTATTAATATGATACACGATGTTGAAATAGAACATCTTCAGATGAATGTGGATGAGCGAGGCCATCTAACAGAGATCTGGCGGTCTGACTGGGATTTTTTTCAGGGAGATGACGAACCTCAGATGTCCTATTTTTCTGAAACCTATCCCGGTATTGTACGCGCTTGGCATCGCCATAATCGAGGGCAAGTAGATCATTTCGTCGTTCTTCGGGGGAAGGCAAAGGTGGGAATATACGACGAACGGGAAGGGTCACCGACAAACGGGGAGTTAGACACGTATGTTATTGGGGAAGGTAACATGAACGCGATTCGGGTTCCGGGAGACTGCTGGCACGGATTCAAAGCAATCGGTGACGAGCGAGTCCTTCTGGTGAACTTCCCAACGAACCTGTATGACTACGACGACCCAGACGAGGAACGGATACCCTACGACACGGACAGAATCCCACTCAACTGGGAGGAACCCCCCCACGAGTAATCATGAAGGGAGTACTTCTCGCAGGCGGTACGGGGTCGCGTCTCTATCCAATCACCTACACCGGGCCAAAGCAGCTGGTGCCAATCGCGAATAAGCCTGTTCTCGACTATGCGATAGAGGACCTGCGAGAGGCCGGCATTACCGAGATCGGCGTAGTTCTGGGTAACAAGGGCCGGGACGCAATTCAAGAGCACTTGGGAGATGGGTCCGCATACGACGTTGAAATCACGTATATCGTCCAGGGGGATCCACTGGGACTTGCACATGCAGTCGGCTGTGCCCGAGATTTCGTCGGTGATGACTCGTTCGTCGTGTACCTCGGTGATGATCTCATGCGCGACGGGATCACGGATATGGTTGCCAACTTCGATTCATCAGAGTACAGCGCCGGTATCGGTTTACAGGAGGTGGATGAGCCATCCAGATACGGGATTGTTGAGGTGAACGACAGCGGTGATATCGTTTCGCTGGTCGAGAAACCGGATGATCCCCCGAGCAATCTCGCCTTGATCGGTATCTATGTGTTTACGCCAGCGATTTTCGAACAGATCGAGTCACTGACTCCTTCGTGGCGAGGTGAACTTGAAATCACAGATGCTATTCAGGGGTTACTGGAAACCGGAAGTCGCGTTCAGTCACACCTCGTGCATGGGTGGTGGAAAGACACCGGGAAGCCTGAAGACGTGCTACAGGCGAATCGACTCGTTCTCGACAATATGGATGGACAAATCGAAGGCGATATCCAGGATGGAGCATCTGTCAGTGGGCGGGTCGAACTCCAGAAGAACGCAGTTATCGAGGGCGGTGCTGTCGTCCGTGGTCCAGTCTCGATCGGGGAAGGAACGCGTGTCTGTTCTGACAGCTACATTGGACCATATACGAGTATCGGAGAGCAATCGATCGTCGATAACGTCCACATAGAGGCCAGCGTAACGATGGGACACAACGAAATCAAGACCGATTCTAAAATCGTCGATTCGCTTGTCGGCCGAGAAGCCTGCGTAAAATCGAGTGACAGTAAACCCGAGGGCGAGCGGATAACTGTCGGCAGGAACTCGACATTGGAACTGTAACCATGCACATTATCACACATACGTGTCTTGAATGTGGGACTATCACAGCAGGCAACGTGCTGGAACAGCGTCGGGAGATGAAGTGTCCCGGGCTGAACTGTGACAATATTCTCAAGTATTCCGACCTTTCGGGCGACGATAGGGCGTATATTCTTAATAACCGAGACATGTATTCCACGGAGTAGTGTGAGCCAGTAACGATGACAGTGCTAGTCACTGGTGGCCTGGGATATCTGGGCTCGAGTCTTATACGTGAACTCCCAACCCACCCAAAATTCTCCGGTTCGACGATTCGGATTCTGGATAACTTTCGACAGCCGAGATTCCACTCGCTATGGGATCTCCCGGCGTACGCTGACTACGATTTCGTCGAAGGTGATATCAGAGACTCATCGGTGAGGGAAGCAGCGCTTGAGGATGTTGATACCGTGTTCCACCTCGCGGCGATCACCAATGCTCCTGAGACCTTCGATATTCCCGAAAAAACGTGGGAAGTCAATCACGAAGCCGCTGTAAACCTGTTTCGTGACGCCCAGAAGTCAGGAGTTGACGAGTTCGTGAACGCTGTTACCTGTTCTGTGTACGGACGAACTGAGCAAAAGATCACCGAACACTCCGAATGCAATCCTGAGTCACCGTACGCAGAGGCAAAACTCCAAGCAGAATCAGACATGTTTGCGGAGTATGACGGCGAGATGGACCTTACAGGGCTCCGACTGGGTACTGTTTATGGGTGGAGTCCCGGAATGCGGTTCGATACTGTCGTTGACAAGTTTGCGTTCCTCGCTGCTACCGGTCAACCCCTGACAGTGTATGAGGGGGCTGAAGATCAAAAACGACCGTATTTACACGTCCAGGATTCCGTCCGATCGATGCTGTTCGCTGCGGATGAACTCGGTGACGGAGAGGCATACAACGTCGTTGGAGAAAACGGCCGTCTGCAAGACGTAGTTGATGCGATTACGAAGCACTTCCCAGATGTCGAAATCGGTTACACCGAGGCTGAGCAACTGAACCAACTGTCCTACATCGTAAGCGATGAGAAAATCCGGTCACACGGATTCGAGACGGGTCATACGTTGGATCAAGGGGTGGAAGAACTTGCCGATAAGTTCCGTGCGTTTCTCTAAAGAGGTCGTCCCAGTAACTACTGGTGTGTATGGACCCCACTGGGTACACATGAAGGTGTGACAATGAGATCTGGGCGGTTTCCAGCCTTCTGCTCGCAGTTATAGACATCATCCGGCTCGGTAGTTGCGTAGAGTCAATACCTGATAGCTAGGGCGAATTCATCAAGGACAGAGTGGATGTCTCGGAAAATAAAAGAGGTAATCGGATTCCATCAGAGAGATACCTGTTCATCAAATACTGAGTTGCTTAAGATTCCCTTATTTGCAATAATTCGTTTCAAATTGATCCAGTATCTCAGAAACCGGTGTATACTTAATCAGTTACTAATGCTATATGACAGTACTGATGACGGAGACAGTGTTCATAACTGGAATCGCCGGATTCCTTGGAAGTCATCTGGCTGATGAGTTCATTCAAGAGGGGTATGAGGTTGTAGGGAACGATAATTTCGTTGGCGGATATGAAAACAACGTTCCTCGCGAAGCCGAGTTCTATGAAATCGATTGTAATGATGTCTCAGAAATGAAGGCTGCCATGGCCGATGCCGACATCGTCTATCACACTGCTGCTCTAGCGTATGAGGGGTTGAGCGTCTTTTCGCCTGCTCGGGTCAACAAGAGCATCTACCAAGCAACTTCTGCAACGTTATCGGCAGCGGCTGATGTCGGCGTCGACAGATTTGTGTATTGTTCTAGTATGTCTCGGTACGGTGAAAACGAAACGCCATTCACAGAGGATATGGAACCCCGCCCACAGGATCCATACGCTATCAGCAAGGTCGCAGCCGAGGACATGGTTGAACTCATGGCAGATATCCATGATTTCGAGTACGTCATAGCTGTCCCTCACAATATCATTGGTCCGCGACAGAAGTTTGACGACCCCTTCCGCAACGTCGCAGCAATATTTATCAATCGTATGCTGCAGGGGAAACAACCGATTATTTACGGCGACGGGGAACAGAAACGGTGCTTCACGTTCATTCAAGACGACATTCGCCCGTTGCGAAAGGTGGCTACAAACGATAATGTCACTGGTGAAGTGATTAATATCGGCCCGGACGATGAGTTCGTGACTATCAATACACTCGCAGAGACCATTGCAGAGATTATCGGCTTCGAACTGGATCCGATATACAAACCTGATCGCCCACAGGAAGTCAAGCTTGCCAACTGTTCGGCAGACAAGGCCAGAGAGCTTCTAGACTACGAGGCACGATATACCCTCCGTGACGGTTTGCAGGAGATGGTTGAATGGATCAAAGACGAGGGCCCCAGAGATTTCTCGTACCACATTGACGTTGAGATAGTGAACGACCAGACGCCGGACACATGGACTGACGAGCTAATCTGACGTGGCGAAAGAGAGACTGAAGCCGTGGTTGTGCTCCGCCACAGGGTTCCGCATTATACCACACTTACTTGATAGTACTCCAAATCTTATTATTACACTGGACAAACAGGCCCTCTCGTATGAGCGAATACGTCCTTTCGATAAATCCTTGTGTCGGGAATCTCGGATCTCACGACCCAAGTGCGGTACTCTTCAAGAACGGACAACTGGCGTTCGGCGTTGAAGAAGAGCGGCTTACCAGAGAAAAACACGCCGAAAACACGTTCCCAATGAATGCTATTGAGGCGTGCCTCGAATACGCCGATATCAGCTTGTCGAACGTGAAGAAAGTACTGATTCCGTGGAAGCCGCGCCTTTTTTACAAAATGCTCAGACACGATATCAACACAGTTGTCACAGAAACAGAGGGCGTTGCTGAGGCGATTACACAGCTTGAAGGAACGGTAAAACGCGATGTTGGCCCAACGGTATACTCTAAGTGGGCTGTTCGGAACAACCTTTCTGAGTTCGGTGAGTACACTCCCCCTATCGAAACCATAGAACATCACCGGTGCCACGCAGCGAGTGCATTTCACCCATCCGGCTTCAACGAGGCACTAATCGTCACTATGGATGGGCGAGGCGAGTACGACTGTACCGTCGTCTGGAAGGGCAATTCCGAGGGACTCAAACGGTTGCGAACGTATGAGTATCCCAATAGCCTTGGATTCTTTTTCGGAGCGGTGACAAAGTTTCTGGGTTACTACCCAAACAACGGCGAAGGCAAAATAATGGGACTTGCCCCGTATGGGGATCGAAACGATGAGATCGAACAGATCCTCAGAGAGGAGATCAAGACCGGGTTAGAGTATGATGTCAGTACGCTTTCGAAGGGCAATTTCGAATACGCGACGAGGAAATTAGAGGAAATCTTTGATCGCCCCAGAAAGCAGACCACTGATGAGTTTTCGCAGTGGGAGCGAGATCTTGCACATGTCACGCAAAAACTGGTGGAGGAAACAGTCACCGAGATAGTTACCCACTACAGTGAGCGTCTAGATGTGGATAAAGTAGGGTTAGCAGGCGGTGTCGCACTCAATTGCAAAGTGAATAAAGAAGTTATGGAACTCCCCTGCGTTGAGAGTACATTCGTCCAGCCTGTCTCAAACGATGCTGGTGCTGCGGTCGGAGCCGGGTTGTTGGATGCAGGCATCACTGCCACCGAAGATATTTCTACCGTGTATTGGGGCCCGGAATACACCACAGAATCAATTGAGGCGGTGCTACAAACGAACAAGCTCAGCTATGCTAAACCAGACGACCTGTGTCGAACGGTTGCAGAGCATATCGCTGATGGCAAGCTCGTCGGATGGTTCCAGGGCCAACTCGAGATGGGTCCTCGAGCACTTGGCAATCGCAGTATACTGGCTGATCCACGATCGGAGGCTTCACTCGACCGCGTAAACGAATTCGTGAAACATCGTGAAGGATGGCGGCCGTTTGCCCCGTCAATGCTTAAAGAAGCCGGTGACCAGTATCTGGTTAATTTTGAAGAAGCGCCATTCATGATCAAGACGTTCGATGTTGTGGAAGAAAAGAAGGCAGAGATCCCTGCGGTCCTCCATCCAGCTGACGATACCACGCGACCACAGACAGTTCGCGAGGATCAAAACCCCCGTTACTACGGTTTGATTAGTGCCTTTGAAGAGATTACCGGCGTTCCAGTGGTTCTCAATACCTCGTTCAATGATAACGGAGAACCGATCGTAAATCAGCCTATTGAGGCGATTAAAGACTTCTACGGGATGGGGTTAGATATCATTGTCTTAGAAGACATACTGATGGAAAAAACCTAGTATAGCTGTAAGCCGAGAGAGGCCTTGCTTACGCATGTTTCCGAAAATAATCACGGCTGTCACCTTTCCCGATTGGGCAGCGAAACGTTACCTATTGGCGAATTGGAACTATGCTTGCTTGAACGTTGCCTTCTTTTTTATTCTGAACTCCGCGTCCCCACTAGATGATCTAATGGGCGAGATCCCCGCCCAGCGAGATACTGCTATCAGGAATAGTGGGGCCCTCTTTCGGTATCGGTGCAGCAGACAGGTGGTTAGTGTTGTCTAAAAACTGTCTGTAGTTGGGGTCGGCATAACAGAGGTACGAGAAGATCAGTAGCAAGAATACTGTACGTAGCAGCTACGATAGTCCTATCAGTGAATTTTATAGTATGTCTGTTCGAGTGTCTCTCTAGTGACAGTACTGACAAATACAGCGGACTACAGTGGTGACGATGAGGAGTCCCGACAATAGGACCTCCACCGACGTTGCTATCGTTGTTCAGGGGAATTACCCGCTTGACAGAGACGTTCGCACGCGGAAGATGGCGAAATCACTGGACGAATCCGGGTCGAACGTCTTCATACTGGGTCGGAATTCACTGGAAGATCCGGACCTTGGGCAGGTCAAAAGTTCGCACCCACCCCGTGAGGAGGATATCGACTACGCCCACGTCAGGCGCTTCTCATGGCTGCTTTCGACACCGCTTTTCAGGCTTATTACCGCAAAGGTACCGGTGAATCCATTCTGGATCCTCTGGCTGGTGGTTCAGTTCCGAGCTATGGAACCAGAAATCGTGATTCCGTGTGATATCCGTGCGGGCCTCCCCGCAATCGTCGCTGCAAAACTCTGCGGAATCCCAACGGTGTTAGATCTCCGAGAGAATTTTGCGGAACTAGCCCGCGAGAAACCAGTCGAACACGTTCTGGACCACGTCGTACTCAACACCACACTAGTCGGGACTGTCGAACGCCTTACCGTGCAGTTGGCTGACCTAATTTGGGTCGTTGCAGAAGAACGGAAGGAAAACCTAGTCGCTGCCGGAAAAGCCGAATCAGCGGTTCACGTTGTCGGGAACGTCCCGCTTTTGCGAGAGAGATCGTCATTTACTGATAAAAGCGGCGAGTACGACAACGCGGAGTGGCCTGGGTTCACATTCGTTTACGTGGGTTCGATTAACAGGTTTCGCGGTCTGGACTTGCTCATTGACGGAATCTGGCATGCGAACAGGACTTCGGACCATCAGCCGATTCATCTGGCGATTGCCGGGGATGGGCCAGATAAAGAACGACTCGAACGACGTGCCGAAACGCTGGGAATTACCGAACATGTGGACTTTTTGGGATGGATTCCGCCGGATACGGTTACCTCGTTTCTCCGGTCAGGGGATGTCGGTGTTATTCCTCACGAGGTTAGCTCGTACACGAACCAAACGATTCCGAACAAACTGTTCGATTACATGAGTGTACAGCTCCCAGTTTTGACAACGCCGACTCGTCCGACAGCCCGAATTGTAAACGACGTGAATTGTGGAAAAGTGCTTCCCTACCATGCTACAGGGAGTGTAGCTGGAACAGTTATGAGAGAAATGCAGCAGTCCGATGGATATTCAACCTGGGCAGAAAACGGTCGATTGGCCATAGAAAGCCGGTATAACTGGGAACATGAAATGGAGAGGGCGTGTAGCATCCTTACAGACCGTTTCGGTGTGCAAATATATCCCTGGGTATCGGCCTAGCTGGTTGTGAGCTTCTGGGACCGAGTTATGAGAATATTGTCACAGCGCGACCATCAGTTGCTATCCGTCACAGTGTGACCGATAAAACTCATATAGGTCATCCCCGACCGTCTCTGGGGAGTAATTATCACGGACATGGTCGTATGCAGTGCTTCCCAGTTCCTGCAGTAGCTGCTCGTCCCGATACAGGCGAGTGAGGGCACTGGCAAGGGACTGTGAGGACCGTGGCTCGACAACGAGACCGGTCTCTTCGTCCTCGACGACGAACGGGGGGCCGCCGACATCTGTGACGACCGTCGGGAGGCCACACGCCATCGCTTCAACGAGGACCCGACCAAACTGCTCGGTCCACCGCTCTGCCGCAACGCTCGGAAGAACCAAAACATCGCTCAAATTGTACGCAGCTTGGATATCTTCGAGATATTCGAAGTGATAAACCGCCGGATTATCTCGGACATGTTCGTTATAATATGATCTGTCAAAGGAGTTCTCTCCAAGAAGAAGTAGCGAGATGTCATCACAATCCTCTTGCATTGTCTCAAACGCGTCTAACAGGAACGGAATACCCTTGCGTTCGTTTAGCCCATGGACGAACAAGATATTGAACGTCGATTCGATCTTAGCAGGGAGTGATACTGCATCCGCGTCTCTGGGACCCGGCTGAAACCGGTCGAGATTGACTACGTTCGGGAGAATCTCCACCAAGTCCGGGTCAACACCTTCATGTATCAATGCTCGTTTAGACGCCAGCGTCGGAGATGTGAACCCGTCAGCATGGCGGTTCACGGTTTTTTTGATAACCCACGTTAGCGGGTTTGCGGGCCTGTGTGGAATGTTCTCGTGAGCATCGACGAAGAAGGTTGTATCCGTTTGAGCACACAGCAGTGCAACGCAATACGAATAGATCCGGTAATTTTCTGTGACATGGACTGCGTCGTGCTCATCTACAACCTGTCGTAAGCCCGTCAATGCGATACTGGGAAGTTTGTATTTTTCCAAGGCGTGGTAGACGATATTCTCCTGTCCGAACGCATCGATTTTGCCGTCCCACCAGTGCAGTGATTCGATTGGCAGGTTGAGCTCAGATGTATCAAACCATTGTGGGTCACTCTCGAAGCCAGTAATGTCTATGTCCGAGTACGTGTTGTGAACGTACTCCCAGAGAAGCGTGCTATTTGGTCGGAAATACGGACCCCGGATAATAGCAACGTCTGTTGGCATTCTATACTCGTCTCCGCAGCGGTCGGTTTGTCTCCTGAGCCGCTATCGTCCCCGTGTCGCTTGGCGTTGGATCACTTCCGACGTGCTGTTCAGTAGCGGTGGACATCGAACACAGACACATAGCAATCGTACTTGGCTGCAGGCTGGAGGGAACCATCATACTGGGTTCGTGTCGAGCAGCCATAATAAGTACAATTAGTCTACTAGGTACCCCAGATCCGTCAGTTGCTGTTTCATGTCGGCACTGAGATTGGCCTTGCGTGCGGTTCCGATCGGTTGCCCAAACGTTTCTTGCCACTGCTCTAGTTCATCCCGCAGCTGAGTAGTGATCTCCGATCGCTCCTCTGAGAGATCTGTATCCTCATCTGGCAGTTTGTATAGATCGGTTTCCGTGGCGCTGCGAATGAGTTTGAACTCGCGAGTTCGAAGGGCCCGCATGCTGTCCCCATGTATGCTTGACGGGTCGAAGTCCGGATTGATGTCGGTCAGGTCATCAAAATCAAGCGGTTGACACCGCTCCGAGACGATCCAGTCTCGCTCATCGGATACCAGATCTACCCCCTGTAATTGTTCGACTTCACCAGAGATGTCCTCGACGAGCGTTTTGACGAGGTCAATGTGTTGAACAAGTGCGTCCGACTGAACGTGCTCTGAGCCAGGGCCGTGGATGACTAGCGGCACATTGAGGAGTGCATCGTCGAGATGGAATTCGTGGCCGATAACGTTACGTTCGCCGAGAAGTTCTCCGTGGTCCGCTGTAATAATAAACAGCGTTTCGTTAGGTGAATCCTGTTCGGTGATAAAATCGAACAGTTCGCCAACACAGGCGTCTGTATAGGCGACCTCTGCGTCGTACATCGCTCTCAGAATCTCCGATTCCTCTTCAGTTAATTCCAGCTTCCCAGTATTGTACTCCCAGTTGTGTTCCGTTACATGATTGACGACTTGAATTGCCGTCTTCCTATCAACCCCGAGGTCAGCTAAGTAGCGTTCCTGATACGGAATCGGAGGGAGATACGGATCATGCGGGCCAAGATAATGTAGGAACATAAAATACGGATTCGCGTCTTGGTTCAGCCGCCGAATGTTTCGCTTGGCCAATTCATTAACAATGTATGCTATCGAGTGGTCGACAAGGTCCGTTGAGAAGCCAACAGAGTGGTTTCTAATTCCAAGCAGATACTTGAGGAGGATGTCGATATCGACCGTCTCCAGCAGTGAACTGACGCTACCGAACCAATCGAACTCATCAAACCCACGGTGAAGTCCTGTCGCTCTGCTAACATGTGAGTTTCGAGAGATTGCGACAGACTGGTACCCTGCCTCGCTCAGCAGTTCAGGAACCGTTTGCAACTCGGACGGAATCGCGTTCTCGATCATATTCACACCGTGAGCCGATGGATAGACACCTGTCAGCATTGATGAGACCGAGGGTCTGGTCGCGATGGCATGAGAAAAACAGTTTGAGACAGCAGTTCCCTGCGCCTCGTCAGCAATCGCTTGAATGTTCGGTGTTGTGTTTCTCTCGTATCCATCCATTGTGGTGTGGTCTGCCCGAAGCGCATCGATGACAATCCAGACAATATTCGGGTGATGACCAGCTTCCATGGCCAACACTAGGACGCACGGATACATCGTTATTGGTAAAGTACCTTCCATAACCGCCTGCCCAGTGCGATTTTAGCAACGACGTGGTCCGAGTTCACATTTGTAATTATGGCTGATCGGTCGTGGCTCTAGAACTGGATTAGCTGGACGTCTGAGGCGGGTCGTCAGCAAGCTGAGCCACAGACGAATTGCGAAATTACTGGTGGTGGGTAGATAGTTCAGGCGCTGTTCCCCCAACGGACATGGGAATTTAATATCCAGGTAGCGGTATGTCGGCAAAATGAGAGGGACTAACGGGAGGATCTATACTCAGTTGCTACAGCAGGCAGATAGTACCGATTGGCCGGGTAGTCCAAAAGACACAGATACCGAGCGGGAGAGGGAATCCGCTCGTCACAGCCTTGCTGGAGGGGATGGTTTTGACGATAACAAACCGGGACAAGGCAACGGCCGGCGCTCAATTACAGTGGCACTGGTGTCATGAATATCGTCGTTATCGGTGGAAGCGGGCTCGTTGGACAAAACATCTTGCGAAGCTGTGAGGAGCGTGGCATTTCAGCGACCGGAACGTATAGAACAGCACCTGATACAGGAACTAACAGAGAGCTAGATAAGACAGACCCTGTATCAGTTCGCGAGCTTCTCCAAGAGATTGAACCGGACGCAGTCGTAGATACAGCCGCGTTTCACGCTGTTGATGACTGTGAATCCGAGCAAGAGCGCGCGTGGACGGTCAACGCACAGGGGACGAAACACGTGGCTAGCGCCGCAGACGCTGTCGGCGCACAGCTAATTTATATCTCGACAGATTACGTATATTCTGGAGCACCGAGCGATGCACCGTTCAGTGAGACAGACTCCGTCTCACCGGTTAATTACTACGCACGGACGAAGTATGCTGGCGAACAGGCAGCAAAAATCGCTACAGAAACGACGGTGCTACGACCAAGCGTAATCTATGGTCTCGCCAGCAACAACTTCGTCACGTGGGCTATCAGCGAGCTACGAGCAGGCAATGAGATATCGATCGTTGACGATCAGGTTTCTACCCCCACGTACGCGCGCGATCTGGCGCAAGCTGCATTGGCGGTTGCTGATCAGAACCTCACGGGCGTGTACAACGCAGCCGGACCGACGCGAGTGTCGCGATATCGATTCACACGTGATCTGGCCGCATCATTCGGGTTTAATCAAGACCTGATTTCACCGATCTCTACCGAAGAGTTCGGCCAAGAGGCACCTCGTCCGACAGATAGCAGTTTGGATTCGTCGAGAATTTCAAATAACGCAGATATATCATTTCGGTCTCATTCGGCAGTCTTCGACAAACTGGCAGAGATATCATAATAATTCTTCAGCACAAACGTGTTACTGCATTGGAGCAGTCTCTATCGAGTAGCCGACCGCTACTGATGCAAATAAGTTCTATTTTCGCCGTTCAGTAGCCACCATCTATCTATATGACAGAAGGTCCTATTTTTGACAGTAATGGCTATTGACAGCTTTGCCGTTGGAAGAACACCGGGCTTGTACCATCATGAAGCCGAGTGTTAGTGTCGTAATATTAACAAAGAATCCGGGGAAACAGTTTGAGGAGATACTGTCTGCAGTTGAGAGACAGTCGTATTCTGGCCCCGTAGAAACCGTTGTGGTCGATTCCGGATCAACGGATGGAACACTTTCACGAGCAGAGGCCCATGGCTGTGCTATTTATACCATCAATCCGGAGGATTTTCATCACAGTAAAACCCGGAATTTCGGGGCAGAGAACGCCTCCGGAGACATACTCGTGTATCTTACCCATGACGCGACGCCTAAAACGGAAGACTGGCTAGAAAATCTTGTCAATCCGATTATCTCCGATCAGGCGGGGGTTGTGTACGGCCGGCAAGTCGCGTACCCGGACGCAAAGCCGATGAATGAATTCTTTTACTCGCATTTCTATCCGGACCAACGCAACACACTGACTGCAGACGATACGACAGACACACGGCAGTTCTTCCTCGACAACGTGTATGTTTCGGACGTATCAGCGGCCATCGATAGAGATATTTGGGAGCAATATCGGTTTCAGGAGGCCATCAATATGTCCGAAGATAAAGACTTCGCGCTCCGGGTTCTCGATGGGGACGTGAACATCGTCTATGAGCCTGAGGCTGTGGTCTACCATTCACATGATTATGATCTTAGAGAGAATCTGCAGCGGCGATTCGAGGACGGGCGGGCGTACGCAACTATCGCCGCAGATGGAGAGGACAATTTCGTCTCAAATGGGGTGCAGTACGTTATTAATGAGATGAAGTATCTGGTCAAGAATGGATACATACACTGGCTGCCCTATGCAGTGCTTTACGACTTCACACACTTTTTCGGGTTCCAGTGTGGGAAGTTGTTAGGACAGTTTGAGAACCTTGAGCGGTAGTTGAGACCAGTATATACGCTACGCAAGGGCGATATCTATATCCGAAAGGCATACTGTTATAATTATTGAAACCTATATCAACGCAATCGATGTGACCTCCGATATCGATCGAGCCCGGATGAGACGGTTAATATTTGGCTTTCCTACTTCTTTTGACCGTTGTATTCATTACCTTCTACAGTATTGTTATCAATATTTCATTTCTGTCGTAGTATCTGGTAAGTTCCCTGCAAATAAGTGAACCTAGCTAGCTGAATAGCGATAGTAACTGTATCTTACTCGTCGGAACGATATTTCAGGGACTCCCTAATCACCCACACGAGATGTTCAGAGCAGATTCACCCCAATCCAATTTGAAAACAGAGACCACCGAGTGTCGGTATCGACAGATTTCGCTCATCGAGCAGCAAGAAAAGCGCAATTACAGCGGTAGCGGGACAGAAGCCCACGCTCGCAGCTCACAGCAGATATACAGCAATTATGTCTAAGTCATATAACTACAACACCCCTGCAGAAGGGACTCTTGACTGGCATATTCCACTGAATGAGAACTTCAGTGCTATCGAAAGCGATGTCCAAGAACTCGCAAACGAACTCGGTGTCTCCGGAGTGGGCGGATACAACACTCCAGCGGAGGGGTCACTCGACTGGGATAATCCACTGAATGAGAACTTCAGTGCTATCGAAAGCGACGTTCAGACACTTGCTAACGAACTCGGTATCTCTGGCGTTGGCGGGTATAACACTCCCGCAGAGGGAACACTCGACTGGCACGTCCCACTCAATAATAACTTCGAGTCGATAATGGACGACCTCAGCACGGTCTCCGATAATATCGGTGGAGATCAGCTGTCGAAAATGAGCACACTCTCTGTGGCAGACGTTTATTTGTCGTTGGTCAACGATCTTGATGACCGCTCGCAGGCAGTGTATGACGCGACTACATTTGATGGTTCCTCACTTGCTCATCAGGTCGAAAACGCAATGTCAGCAATGGGATCAGAGATCGATGGGCGGGCCGTCTTAGAGGTCCCCGCTGGCACCTATTCTTGGGATAAGACGGTGGAAATCGATACCGGCTCGGTTCTAGGCCCGATGCTCTGCTTCGCGAACGATGCAGCCATAGACGTAACAGCTGACTGGGCATTCAACGTCCGCCGATCGGGAGACGGATCGAACTACTACGGACTGACGAATGACCCACGAAATCAGATCCAGGTATATGGTGGGAAGTGGACACTCCAGGGGACCGGATGGATGTCCGCAGTCGATATCTACCGGGGTTTGATCGCACCAGTCGTCATCAGAGGTGGGACGCACGGCCTGTTGGTTCGGGATGGCCAGGACTTCAGTGAAGGCTGGTCTGTCCGTGATGCGACGTTCGAGGGTGTCTCAGAACCAATCCGATTTAATTGCCAGAGTGGCGACCAGCAGTTGCTCGCAAATCTAACATTCAGAGACTTCCAGACCGGGGTATTCCTCGATCAGGCGTCTGGTCAAAACCTGACTGCATCAAACCTGGTGTTCGAAAGCCCCCGAAGTGACGCTGTCGGGCTCCGCTTCAATAAGTACACTACTGGAACAGTTTATGGCGCAGTGTGGACTGGGTCTACAGGTGCGTTGCTCTGGAACGACGGGAATTACACGCGCCCATCTGTCGTCGATGCCGATATTGCAGACGGCGGTTCACTCTGGAAGGGGCTGGAACCAGACGCCTCTTCAGACGTGCCGTGGCAGCAATGTCAAGACTCACCGGTCGTAGTGGATGGCGGTCCACAGATCACAACGCCAGTCGTTCGAACAGACTCCTACAGTGGCTCGTTGGCAGATCAGATTGAAGCGGCTGCGGGCGATCTGTCAGAGGGAGGGACGATTCTGATCTCTGGACAGGATTCGTATGACATTGGACGAACGATCTCACTGACGCTCGGGGGTCGTGATATCTCGGTCGTGTCTGCATGGAACGTTCGATTCAACGTGACGACCTCCGGGTGGACCTTCGATGTGACTGGTGCCGGTCACCTCGGTATTTACGGCGGCTTCTGGCATGGGCAAAACGACGGGTCGAAGCCGGGATGGTTGACCACTGATGTCCCGAATCTCGACGTAGCTGTCAACGCTGTATGGTTCTTCCCCGGTGGCAGCGGGATCAACGCGACACCTCGTTCCAAGGGGAGCTACCGGATCTTCGATACGCGATTCCACAAGATCTGTGAAACAAACGAGGTCGACCTCGCGAGTAATGCGTGTGTCCAGATTGGTGGCTCCGGATGCGCAGAGCTACTCCTCTCGCATATCGAAACCTCTGAGACGAAACGGTGTTACCGGTTCAATGCCGCAGTTGACGACTTCCACGGTGTCCGTCTTTCCGCACACCCCTGGTCTGAGAACGATGGGGCGAAATTCGCAGAAACAAACGCATCGCTGACTGGAACATGGTTCAACGTGAAATGGGAAGCGCCACGTAACAGCAACAGCATTGTATTCGACAACAGCAACACGTCGTCTCCTGCTGACGCAGTTGAGCCGTGGTCATGGGCAGACGGGGAACCGGTTGAGTTGTGGCGGGGGACAAAGCCACAGTTCTTCCCGGGGATCGACACCCGAGTGGATACGGCCCACATTCCGTAGATCGAGGGACTATCTTCTCTCTGGACTGATACTGTCTATATAAACGTCTTCATCGGTCTTCACGGTCGGCGCCCCCATTCCGTCAATCGTATTAGGTACTTGATTGTGACATTACAAGCGGATTGACACGTCATAATCCGCGACTAACTATTTATTCAGTATGGGTTGCCCAATGTAGACGTGAAACAAAGCATTTTACAGTGCCATGCAAACTCCTTCGGTGGTTCTCAAATCCATATCTATTCAGACATCTCCTCCGATGTCAGAATGGGCGGCCCCCCTATGACACCGATCCGGACCGAGGACACAACCCCCTCTGTGTTCAATATCAAGCAGTCTACTCGCATCCCTTTCTGCAATATTACGGTATGACAAGCGACGCTTGCTAGCGATGAGCGATCAGACGAACTCAGCCATGACTGGCACCGACGAGGACGGATCGATACACAAACTGTACGAACAGATTATCAAAGGAGGCGGTATTGCGTTCGGCGCAAGCCTGTTCGATAAAGCTCTTGGGTTCCTGTTCAACATTGTCGTCGCACGGTTTCTCGGGGCGAGCGGATACGGATTGTTCGTTCTCGGGTGGACAGTCGTACAGTTTGCTCAGCCGATCTCACTACTGGGGTTACCTGACGGTGTCGTACGTTACGTCTCAAAATACCGGAGTGAAGATGCCGATTCACAGGTGCGAGGGACAGTCTTCGCTTCAATAGCTATCACTGGACTACTGGGAATTCTTTTCGGCATACTCATGGTTCTCTTTTCGGGCCCACTGGCAGTACGAGTCTTTGAAGAATCGGCGTTGGTTCCGTTGCTGCCAATCCTGGCTGTGGCCCTTCCGTTCCGTGTACTGTTGACTGCATCAACGTCTGTCGCAGTTGGATTCAAGCGTGTTGGTGTCCAGCAGGGAGTCCTGAATGTCGCCTTTCCGATTCTGAAACTCGGCTTAGTTGCCGGTGCGCTTCTTCTGGGGTATGAACTCAAGGGGATGGTGACAGGGTTTGCTCTGGCCGTCGTTCTTTCAGCGCTACTCGGACTCGGTTTGATTCCGGGCTTATTCGAAGATATTGGCTTCCGCGGCCCGATTAAAGCCGATATTAAAGGATTGCTGAGATACTCGTTTCCGGTGTTTCTCTCGGGGTTCAGCTATCTCGCGCTTAATCAAATGGACCGATTGCTCCTCGGTACGTTTCGCTCGTCGGCAACTGTCGGGATATACAACGCCTCTTCGGTACTCTCACAGCAGGGAGTGATTTTCTTTTCGGCGCTGGTCACGATATTCAATCCAATCGCCTCGGATCTGTATAGCGGTAACAACATCACCAGACTTGAAACCGTGTATCAGACGGTGTCCCGCTGGGTGCTGATTTTCACGTTTCCGGTTGTTGTCATCGGGTCACTGTTCGCAGCCGAACTCCTGCAGTTATTCAATGAACAGTTCACTGAGGGCGTTCCAGTGTTGATCATCTTGTTTGCCGCGCAATTATTGCTAGTCGCGGTTGGACCGGCCGGCGAGCTCTTGCAGATGTCCGGGTTTCAGGATATCGTTCTGGTCGATACAGTGACCATGCTGGTCGCTAATGTCATCCTCAATCTGTTCCTGATACCGCAATACGGTGGTGTTGGAGCAGCGGTGGCGACTGCGATCTCCATTTCGGGAGTCCAGCTAGCCGAGCTCTATCAGACAAAGCAGTACGTCGGTATCCAACCGATCGGGAGGCAGTATATCATCACGCTTGTTATCGGGGGCGTGTTCGCGCTTCTCGCGTACTTGATAGGCCTCCGCTCTTTCTCCCTCCTCCCGCGGATCGGAATGGCACTCGGAATTGCGGTGGTCTATGTGCTGGTCATCTGGATGTTTGCAGTCGTTGATGACGATAAAGACATTTTCCGAGAATTCGTTGGCTGACCCTTCCCCTCATGTTGCAAAGGGGCAAACCGCAAGCGATCGCAGAGATAGTCCCGTTTCAACCCAAGCTACTGTAGTGTTATATCCAGGTCGTCATTCGGTTGTTTCGCTCTCACGTCCCCACGTTGACGCCGCGGTCATGTGACTCCACCACGCTGCATTCATTGGCTGATGGCGATGCTCGGGGATGACGTGAGTGTTAGTCTCCTCGGTGGTTTCAGTATACGATGGCAATACCTCACCTAGTGCCCAGTGCTCCTTTAGCCCAGCAAACTTGAGACGTACAGCCTCAGTCCGTGTCGACGGATGGGCACCAGAGAGTATCGAGACAGCATCTCCTTCCCACTTCTGTCCATCAGCTAATGGGTTTTCCCCGGACCCATCGTATGTTTTGTTCAGCATATACTTCCGGAGTGGTTTCTCCGGAAGGGAATCTTGTACCCGCGATCTTTCAATCAGCGGTCCACCAGAGGCGGGACAGAACACGGTCTGAAACTTCCGGGTCACGATCGTCAAACTCCAGCCACTGAGGAACTCGTTCCATCCATCGATAGCTGGTCTGATCCGACAGAAAACGACTACCTTCTCGACGATCGAGGGGTCAGTGAGATATGCGTCAGCAATAGAACAGAGTGGTCCACCTGCCGCAATCACGAGCGGGTTCTCTCGGGATGCCGCGTTAGCTGCGGCAACTATTCTATCCGTGGCAGCTGAACCAATCGGGTCTGTCTCGTCTATCGCCTCCGATTCCGGTTTCGTGTGCCGGGTGTTCACTCCTGTTTCAGCGGGAGGGAGGTCTGTAAAGCCACTTTCTACTGCCTTCGTGCGGATAAGCCTATGATGGTTCGCGTAGCGGTTTTCGGCCTCCGTTTGCTTTTGTTTGCTATCCCACCAGGGAACACTGGGGAACTCATGAAGGTATCCGTCGAGCTGTATTCCGTTTGAATCACTTGCCATTGCCAGTGCGAGTTCGCCGTTAAAATTGTCCGTCGGGATATCGTTCAGATACACGAACGGATTGGTGTTGTCCACCGCCATCGGTGATGGTAACCGCTGGACAGGCGTCGGTGTGGGCGCTGAATCGGTTTTCGAAGGCGGTTCCTCCGGTGGCGTCGCGGCGGTGTTTTTTCGAGCAGGTGTGGCGGTTGAAGCAGTTCGAGTGGCCTCGGTAGTGGTGCTAGACTCGGACTGCTGTAACCCGGAACAACCGGATATCAGTGGGATCCCGCCTGCTGTGAGAGTTAAGTACGTTCGACGCTTCATTTGTCTTTCATATTGGCCCATATAGTAACATTTCTTTGGGGTGATATGGGTCACTGCCGAGTACGGCTCGACTTTCTTGTTGCTCCGGGAGACAGAATCGCATGCCGTGGGATACGCTGTTTGTGCCGAGTTCGACATACTCGGCCAGGAAGGCAACTGCTACCACCCATACCGAAGCCAGATAGTACAAACCAGCTGGGTCAACCAAAGAATAACAGTACTGTCAGCTGAAGTATGAAATGAGAGAAGAGTAAATAGACTATTCAGTTCACTATGAATACGGGCACACTCAAATCCGTGCTAGTCCCCGCAGTGCTTCCCGCGGTGTTGCTTGCGGGGGTAGAACTCCTTACCGCGTCACCGCTGGCGATCACAGGCCCATTCATTTTTGTCTTTCCGGAAATGACAATCGCAGCAGTTTCCGGCATGTTGCTGGGGCCACTCGCGCTGATCGGAATCGGACTTGGGGTGCTCTTCGATATATTCCTGACCGGAGTAAGCCCCCTTACAGATCTGTTACTACTGACAGTCGGTGGCTGGTGTGCGCTCTTTACCACAGAACGACGGTACAGGGAGCGTCTGGGAGAAACCCAGCTTATCATGCTTCTCCGAGAGTATGGACTGCGCGGAACCGGTGCTGTGCTGTTTTCGGCAGCAGTATTCTCGTGGGTGTACGTGATCACGAATACTGGGCGGTTCTATCCGAGAGCACTCGTGTTACTGGTGAATCTTTTTGTCTCCGTGGTGCTTCTCGGCGGAATCGCGATTAGTCTCTGTTATCCATTGTTTCGAAATTCCCGATTGTACGAGGGGTTGTCGACCATTCGTGCCGTATCCGAGAAAGGGTCATTCCCAAGAACACCAGGCCGGTCTCTCTCTTTCGTCAGTATTGTCTGGTTGCTCACCGGTTCTGGCATCAGCGTTTTCTTCGACGTGCTTGACCTCGTCCCACGATTCGTGTTTCGTCGACGCGGCATCGAAGCCTTACTCTCCCTGAAACAGATCAGTGTAGCGACGGACAGCGGGCAGACGGTTCAGATTCTATATGGTGGCGTCATGCTCGGCCTACTGATCGTGTTGCTGTGGAGCGTACCGGCCACAGATCGTGGGTAGGTTGACTTTGAGTTCAGGTTGTACGGGTCCTGAGCCCCTTATCGAATCGTAAGCGGGACAGTCCCGTTCACGACGACCCGAGGACAACCTCATCACGCTTCCAGAGGATTCCATGCTGTCCTGAATCATACATCTTGTTGTTAGTTGTTGACTCCGCTCGGAGCCACTCTTCAGATATCAGTATCTTCCCACTCTCGAAATCGAATACGACCGGATGGTCAGTCCAGGAGTCCCTGTAGAGGAGATAGCCATTTTCAGCCCGCAATGTCCCATTGTCGACAGTCGCACGTCCAACCGACGTGCCGCCGTAGCGCTCAATCGCGAGCGCATCGACCCAGGCAGTCTGAATGGGAATCCCGTGCGATCGCTTGAACTGATTGAGCTCCTGAAACGATTCCATCTCTGACTCGGAAAACTCGACCTGCCCTTGCGGTGGCCCGTTCGGTGGATCGTGGATCTGATACAGATCGTCACCAGCCCAAACAAACAACGGTGTCGTGGCTGCTAACAACACAAAGACAATGACTGGGACGACCCGGAGTGCAGGTCGAGACGCGGTGCTGCGGACCAGCCGGTACAGACCCAGTCCGAAGACCAGCGGAAAGAAGAACGCAAACGGCATTCGTGACCGAGACAAGCCGGGAAACACGAACGGAGTCTTGAATACGATTGGTGCCGCGAGAACGGCAAGCAGTATCACGCTCAGTGAATGTCTGTACTTCGGGTACCGCTGTAGTAAAAAGGCGAGTCCGATAGCATAGACCGCCGTCATCGAGAGGAGATACAGGCTGTTGACTGAGAGGAGATTCAGTACTGCAGTCTCGACTGTCTGTTCCGGAACGGTGGTTCCAAAGGCGATGAATCCCGCCGCCTCCGACGATGACTCGGCGATCAGGAACCCTTCGAGAATCGAACGGATAGCCAGTGAGAAGTTTATAATAAACGAATCTGCAGCCACAGTCCAGTAGGTTACTGCGGCAATCCACCCCGCAACGAGTGGGAATATCTGTGGATGGAACAGACTGTCACGATTGAACTCGCGATCTCGGAACACACTAACGGCAATCGGCAGTAACGCCAGAATGGTAATTATCGGCGTCAAAAGGATAAACGACAGGTGGTGAGTGAAAACAGCGCTCCCCATCACTAACAGCCCTGTCGCTGTCCAGTTGAGCGGTCGGCTGTTCTGTGACGCTGTCGCTCTGAACCCGATATAGATGACAAATATCAGTAGCGGAACGGCAAGCGCCTGTGGGAAGAAGTACGTCGCAAAGTACGACAGCGGGTACAGAAGTGTTGCACTGAGGGCCACATACAACGCCACTCGAGACCACTGGAGCGCCACCCGCGCGAAGACGTACAGTAACAGAATAACCAGGACGCCATAAACGAGCGTCCCACCAGTCAGAAGGGCACCGTATGCGTCGAGACCCGTTATCGAGCTGAGACTGCCAATAAATAGGTGTAAGCCGGGGAAATAGCTGTACAGGCCATGTCCGATATATTCCCCGCTGATCGCCATGACGCTCCCGTCGGTTAGCAAGCGCTCGATATGATGGACATGAAAGAGCGTGTCTCCGCCAGAGAAGTAAAATCCGAGTGTGAGGTATTTCGTAACCGGCGAAATCAAAAATAAGCTGATCGCCTGTGGGAGTGCAACACGCGTTGTAGCCCCAGCGAGGAGCTGGTACACTACCAGCAGATACCCGAGCGGCAATGCCACCACAAGAACGAGGAGGCGATGGTCCGTCTGATGTGCGACGACAACAGCGGCCAGCGTAATCAGGTAAACGCTTTTATTTGCCCAGCGGAGGGCTGGTCCACTCACGTCCGTTGGCTCTGTAAACTGGTAGCCATAGTAAATCACGCACCCGATGCAGAGTCCGATAAGGGCGTACAGTCCACGGATACCAATGACGGCACTTAGACTGTAACTGACAAAGAGCACAGTCGCCGTTCCCGCGACCAGTGCAGTTGGAAAGAACGCTCGGTGTACCAGTGACCGTATATTCTGTCTCATAGGCGCCAATCACACACTCCAGAATACGAAATGTCACCAACGGGACGCAGTACGCCCTGTTTCTGCTGGCCGTGTAGTCGTGGCGAAGATGGTGACACCCTGAATGCGTGAGCCAGCCACTGTGCCGGTGTTGCGACGACATCCCCCTCACGGAATCGACAGTAGCAGAGTGACGGTTTCACGACACGGCGGTCGCACAGATTATCGGGACAGTGCAGCGTAGTGGATCTACTGCCAGCCACCGGATCCCCTATCTCCTCCTCGTTATGTTCGCCGCCCTGCAACAGACTGCACCGTAAAGACCACCCGGAACAAGCCTTGTTTGTAGTGGCACAGTGCATGAGGATCACTTACAGTGCATTGTCGATGTGCTCTCCGGCTTTCAGTGCCAGTGCCGCGATAGTAAGCGTGGGATTCATTGCGCCGCCCGTCACGAACACGCTGCTCGATGCGATATAGAGGTTGTCGAGGTCGTGTGTCCTGAGTTGCGGCGTAACAACGCTTTTCTCTGGGTTCGTTCCCATTCGCGTCGTTCCCATTTTATGTGAGGCAGGGGGCGGGTCAGCAAGATCGGTTTCAGAAACGATGGTTGCCCCCAGTTCGTCGAAGATATCGTACTGAACCTCTCGGATAAATTCCATCGTTTCACGCGCATGCGAGCCGATATTCCACGAGACATCTGGAACGGGGTTCCCGAAATCGTCGGTCTTCGATTCGTCCAGCGTGACTCGGTTTTCTCTCCGAGGGAGCAGCTCCGGGTTCGCGAGCAGACGGACTCTATTGTTGGGATAGTTTGATTCGATTTTGTCGAGGACTTCGTCTCCCCAACTGTCGCCCATAGCGAAGTCGAACACGTTCTCTCGCGAGGTCATATCACCGCCGCTGAGCATTGGTCTGACGACGGACTCGGGGTTTACGTTCTCGAACACCAGCTTAACGCTGCCCGGTTGCGGATCATCGTGGTCGTAGAACTGGTGTGATTCTCTTGTGTGGTAGCCGATGGGCTCCTGATTCGTCGGCTGCTCTAGTTCTCCAGTCACGGAAACGATAGGCTGGTCCATGAAATACCGGCCGACGGCACCGCTACTATTCGCTAACCCATCAGGATACTGTGGGGACTCGGAGAGCAGTAACAGGCGTGGTGTTTCCACGGCCCCGCAGGCGAGCACGAACGCATCCGCATCCTGACGATAGGTGTCTCCGCTCGGCGTCGCGTACACGGCCGCGTCCACAGTCTCCCCAGTACTGTCGTGTTCGATCCGTTGCACTGGAGCCCGGTCTATGACCCGTGCGCCTTCAGCCTCCGCCTTGCGGACGTGGACATCAGCACTGTATTTTGCCCCCGAAGGGCAGACCGGAATACACGTACTGAATCCAACGCACTGGCTCCGTCCGTCGTACGCCTCCGAATTCCGCGCCTGAGGGGTCGAGTGCATCGTAATCTCGAGTTCATCACAGGCGTCTGCAAACAGTGTATCCGAGTAACTCGCTGGAAAGGCATCCATCGGGTAGTCAGTCTCCCTGGGCGGTTCGAACGGGTTATCTTGCGTGCCGGCGACCCCCATCTCCTGCTCGGCCGCCGCGTAGTACGGCCTGAGATCCTCGTAGTCGATGGGCCAATCCGCTGCGAGACCGTATCTGGTGTTCATTTCGAAGTCTTTCTGATGCAGACGTGGGGTAATGCCCAACCAGTGCAAGGTCGTTCCGCCGACAGCTTTCACGCGCGTCTGATTCAACGGGTAGTACGCCCCACCGGAGGTGACATACTGGTCGCGAGGGCCGCCCATGTTCCAGATATCCAGTAGTGAGCCATGCGGGCGGAGACTCTGCTCCATCTGTTCGAGGCGATTTCCCGGGTCGAACCGCTGTCCTGCCTCAAGTATCACGACATCGTGACCTCGACTCGATAGGGTGTACGCGACCAGCGCACCGGCCACACCTGAACCGACCACACAGACGTCAGCGTCACTCGATGGTCGTCGGTCCGCTGTACTATTCTGTGACATCTGGTGCTGTTTGATACGACTGATAGCCACCCGGGTAGCCGACCGGGTTTTCGATACCAACGAGTTTGCTTCCTTTCGGGGCGGTAAACAGTCCGTACAGAAGCTGATTGATCAGATGATATCGGACACGTTCCGGAAGCGTTCCGGTCGGGTCCGGACTCATTCGGTCGACACCCAGTTCCTGAAGCGCTACTTGCCGGTCTGAAATCGACAGTTCCCAGAACGGCCGGTCGTGGATCTCCCGAACGTGAGCACTGAATGCGTCGATGACCGGAATCAGGCTAGCCTGTTTTTCCGGTCGGAGACCCGTGACGTATTGCTTGACGAATGCAGCGATTCCGGTTACCTCTGTCGGGTACACGACTTCGGCGATCGCCACGACCGTCTGAAGTTGGTCAGTCGAAAACCCAGATTCGTTCTCAATACCTTCATTTTCCGCTGCCTTTCGGTCGGCATACGCGACTCCACTGACCCCGATGCCACCACCCATGACGAGAGCATATAGCGCATCGCGTCTCGTCAGTTCCATTGTCATTTAGTTTGTTCAGCGAATCATTAATCTTTCGCAAATTTGACACCACCTGTCCGCGTAGCCACTATCCACAGACTAGCGAGACAAACTGAACACCGCGTGCCAAGCTACCGGCCCCAGTCGATTTTCCGATCAGTGACAGCAGGCGAGTTGGCTTTTTCACCCAGACGGGTTCGGTTCAAGCGAGTTCCTATCGACACTCAGGGGTATTTTCCTTTGCCGCTTTCCCGTGTGAGTCCATCAAGGAGTCCTTCAGCTAATCCCCGGACACCTGTGAGTTCCCCATAGTATACCCGAATTCCCACCTGCTCGACCATCCAGGCGAACAGATACAGCAGGAACAGATCACTGATCCGCTCCCGAAATTTCTCTCTGAAGAGCACCATGTTCCGGGACCGGTAGTAGGAGTACATCGGCCCAAGTTCCCCTCTCGAACTCTTGCTTTCTTTGTGGTAGATTCGGGACGTGGTGTCCGTCACCAGTTCGTACCCCGCGTCCTGTATCCGGACCGCGTGTTCGACATCATCGTAGTAGAGAAAGTAGTCTTCAGGGAGCAGTCCAACCTCGTCCAGTACATGTGCCGGGAAGAGCAAGCTACAGTTCGGGATGTAATCGTTGTAAATGAGTCCGTCCGAACCGCTAGGTGTAGCGTCAACGTGGTCAGTGTTTCCCGTTTTCCAATCAATCATCCCCTTCTGGAACCAGACAGTGTCGGTATCGGGGTACTCTGTGACTAGCGGTGTGAGCATACCGATGTCCGGGTTCGATTGCATCGTCTCGACGAGGTCAGACAGGAGCGACGCGTCCGGGATGACGACATCGTTGTTCAGTTGCCAGACATACGCAGCACCAAGTTCGAGGGCCTTGCGCGTACCGACGTTCATTCCGCCCGCGTAGCCAAGGTTTTCACCGGTTCTAATCAACTCAACCGATTCGTACTCGGTTTCCAGTCGGTCTGCCGAACCGTCTGTAGACCCGTTGTCGACGAGCACAATGTCGTGGTTCGGGTAGTCCAGCGTAAGCAGTGAATCCAGACAGGCGCGCGTGTCATCGTAATTATTCCAAGTAACAACAGCGGAGACAACGTACGGAGCACCCATTGTATCCGATGTAATGATACTCGGTAATGTAAGTATATTGTATTTTATAGTTTACAAGACGAGTACGACTGCGTTTCGAAACGGCGATGGACCGACGTTATCGAGGGTAAACAGGTTGCAGTGGTCAATCAGGACGGTCACGACCCCCGATAGTATTCCACTACGCGGAGGCAAACTCACAACTGTCGCGATAGACTGGAGTCGCGGGGCTTTAAGCTGCGTGTACGGTTCAGGAGCGGAGGTGAACGACGCCTCCCCCGGCAGGTGTCCGCAGTCCGAATCTGGCCCAGCGGGTGTTTGATAAGACGTAGTCTGGCAGTTTTCGCAGAGCGTGGATCTGATAACCCCGTTCTGTCCCGTAAATTGATATATCCGGGATGAATATGTCACCTCACCGAATACTATGACGACTGTAACAGTGATTGGTGCGGGCGTGGCCGGGTGTACAACGGGGTACCTTCTCAGCGAACGCGGGTACGACGTAACGGTTCTCGAGAAGGGGGAAATCGGTGGGCTTCTCAGAGAGATCGAATTTGATTCAGGGTATCACTGTGACTCTGCACCACATCTTCTCTTTTATGACTCTGAGGAAGAGGCGATTGTGGGTGACCTGTTTCGGCGATTTACCGACCTAGACGACCATACGTTCTATGCGAAAACATATCCAACAGGAACGATAGACGAACCACACAATTACCCCGTCACACGGTCGAATATATCGCTCTGGGACGACGCCGAAGAGATCGAAGAAGAGTTAGCGGCCGCGGAAGGGAAAACTGACGCCGATTACTTCGAGTCATATATGCGTCGGCAGGTCGGAGAGCGGCTGTACAACCGATATTACAAGAACTACACAAACAAGCACTGGGGGATCGACCCTACCCGCATTACTGGCGACTGGTTCGATTTCAAAATCAGTTTTCCCGACACTGAGGATTCGTTTTTCGATGGAGCCGCGAAGTATCCACAGAAGAAGTATTCGACAGTCCTCAAGGAGATGGTTGCGGATTGTAATGTCATTTACGACGGGGCAACCGGATTCGAGACGGCCGGAGCTGAAATCGAAGGTGTCACGACCGAGAGTGGGGACGTGATCTCTAGTGACATATTCGTCAGCACAATCGATCCAAGCTTGCTGGTAGATGCTGACGAATCCTTACAGTATCGGAGTATGGCAATACTGGGCGCCCACATCGAAGCGTCCGAGAGACTGTTCCCCGAACACGTGAGTTGGGGGTATTTCCCGAACGACTACGAGTTTACCCGTATTACTGACTACGATTTCACGCCGCAGGACATCCCGGACGGCGAGTACATTTTGACCGTCGAATTCCCATGTTTCATCGATGAGGATATCTGGGGTCGCTCTACAGAGTGGTTCGAGGAGTCCCTGCTCTCGTTCCTCAACGAACAGGGCGTTGAGGCCACGGTGAAAGACGCAAAGGTGCGGCGTGCGCCGCGGGCCTATCCGCTCCCCGTCGAATCAGAGATAGAGACGTTCAACGAGATGAACGGCCAACTGAACGCGTATGAGAATATGTTCAATCTCGGTCGAGTAAGTACCTACGAGTATATCTGGATCAAAGACATCGTCCAGCAGGCACATGAAACCGTAGATGAGGTGACCGCCGCGACACCACTGCAATCGTAGTGACAAGCACAACAGTCATTGCCAGACCGCGCCCGAATTACGTCCTACTCAAGTCGTGAACGTCCTCCAGATCACACCAACAAACGTCTATCCACCGTCTGACGGCGGCCAGCACAGGAGCCATGGGCTCGTCACGTCGTTTCCCACCCATGGGGATGCCGTATATCGATACTGTCAGGGCGGACACCTCCAAAACTACTTCCGCGGCAGTCTACAGCAGACGGTCTCGATCGAGGAGAAGTACCAAGAGTTGCAGCATCTGCATCCGGTATTCGATCTCACCCGACTCCCCGAACTGTTTGGATTGCCGAACGTTTTTTTGGGAGCGTCGCTCCGCTTGCTGAAGCCTACAGTTTTCCAGCGGCGAATCAACTGGGCTGATGTCATACTCGTCGAACTTCCGTGGCAGGTGCCAGCCGTCACATCCCTGGCAGACGGCACCCCGGTCGTGTATTCGAGTCACAACGTCGAACAGGAACGGTTCGAATCAACCAGTAGCGGCTTCATCGGAGACCAGTTTACCAGTCGGGTCTCAATGATCGAACGGACGGCACTCGAACGGGCCACAGCAGTTGTCTGTACGTCCGAGCGCGATGTTAGCGAATACCGCCGCCGATACGGCGTGAAGACGAACTATATTGTCTCCCCGAACGGCGTCAGCAGAGAAGCGTTATCGAGTGGGGGATCACAGCGGGAGTCGTCGGGAACAGTTTGCGGGGAACACGACATCAGTGCAGACATGATCGGGCTGTTTATTGGAACGGACTACGGCCCGAATCGTGAGGCGGCACGCGAGCTAGTTCGGGTCGCCACGGAGGCGGCCGAGCGAGGACTCGATATCCACTTTCTGATCGTCGGCAGCGTTGGTGAGTCCATATCCACTGACCGAGACAACGTCACTTGCACCGGGTTTGTGTCCGATCTTGACCCATACTTTGCGGCGGCAGATATCGGATTGAATCCAATCGAATCCGGGAGCGGCACGAACATCAAACTCCTCGAATATCTTGCCAAAGGTCTTCCCGTGGTGACCACTGCGTTCGGACGGCGGGGATTCCAGATCGCCCACGAGCAGGAAGTTCTCGTTGTTCCAGTCACCGGGTTCACCGACGCGATTGCGCGTCTGGTCTCGGACGGGGCCCTTCGCGAACAGTTGGCCGCTAACGGCCGCGAATACGTCCGTGAGACGCATCTATGGGAGCAGATATCCACGGAGTTGCGCGCTCAACTCAGTACAGTCATCACCGAGGGTTCGTAGCGGGCCAGTCACCCAGAAGTGGTTACATTAATCCAGAGATGAGTCTCGCGATACGCGTTCGCAATCGTCGGCTCTCTTGGTGGTTCGCCGCGATAGAGCAAATACGCCAATCTGAGTCGCGGACCGGTCAGTTTTGGCGCGACGCTGTGTGGAACCGTGTCACTCTGGTTGTGTGCGAGCGTAACTGAAAGCCGATATAGCTCGCTCTCGCGTACAGTCATCGTCCCATCGTCTGATACTTCCTGAAGTTCGACGACGGTCGTGTATCTGATCGTCTCGTGCTCATGGTTTTCTAGCCCAAGGACGACCTGCCTCTGTTGGCCGCTCGTGAATTCTGTGGGATAGTCTCTGGCAACAAGGTCGCCATCAGCTGTTTCGGTCAGCAGATACATCTCTGTGATCCCCTCCTCGCCGGTTGGCCCGCCGACGCCAAACCCGAGGGTTATAGCTGTGATCACAACCCCGACGATCAGCAGTATATTCAGTCCAAGGTCGACCCGGGTCGGCGGGTTTCCGAGTCGGTGACGGATAGTTCGGTACCAGGGCCCGATGGGGACGGTATAGCGATCCTCGGCCGGAAGTGCCCTGCGTCGTTTTATACCGACCACAGTGGCAAGGAGCACGAACCCGGCGATAGTGACGAACAGTGTGACGGTTCTAAACTCCCAAGGAGATATCTCGAGAAACAATCCGCAAAAGATAACGAGCGAAATGCTCGTCGCAAGGGAGAGAGTGAACCGTTCAATCCCGTCGACTTGGTCACTAATACTTCCCGTCGTCTCATCAGCGTCGACGCCAGCAGATGTCGGATGATTCTGTGGTGGTGCCCCGGGAAATAGGACGGCAATAAGTGCGTAGCCCGGAATGAACAGGACAAACGGAACGCCGACAATGACTCGCAACGGGGACGAACGGAGAACAGGCACGAACACTGTGAGGCCAGTCGCGGCTACATAGAGGAGAACAACCAGCAGATCAGCGGGGACTGCGTGCACAAATCCGGGAAGCAACCGAACAAGAAACGATCTGTTCGACATCTAGTGTGTTTGGTTCATTGATCCATAATATTAGTATCCCTAGATGGTTCAGGCCTTGCTCAGCCTCGACAGCGCTACAACCTCGATAGTTTGTATCCGACCACTGGGTCACCGACTGTCGTATCGTTCTCCACGACATCGATCTTATACTCATCGTCAGTGCTGTCCCACCGAACGGATGAGTTGACGCTAACACAGCAGTCGTTCGCACCGTTGCCTGTCGGGTCCAGATGGACACTCAAGTGAGTGCCTGGTTCGGAGATCCCTGTGGCGATAGTTGCCTCTCCATCTGTAAGCGTCACCGATCCGGTGGTTGCTTCACGCGACTTTGTATCAATGTCTAACTGTTGTTCCGTCCCATCGTCTTTGATCGCTTTGAGGGCTCCGCTATTCGCATCTGTGAACAGTTTGACCCCCGTTTCCGGCGGGGACGGGGATGACTTCGGGATGAACGTGATATCCGTCGTTTCACCGCGGGCTTTCGGGAGCCACGAATTCCCCTTTACTGACATCGAAAAGTAAAACAAATTCGTCAGGTGTACCCTAGCTTCGGTTTCGGGCTCAGCAAACGTCCACCGCATCGCAGTAATAGGGGGAGACGCATCAGTCAGGTCCAAGATAACGACTGCATCCGAGTTGTTCTCCTTCGTCGCAACCTGTTCCCAGTTCCCACCAGAAGACCGTACTTCGATGGAGAGATATTGTGGTTTCGCCTGATCCCGGAACATCACCATCGCTCGTCCGGGTCCCCAGTCTTCGGAAAGGTCTTCGATAGTAATCTGTGCCGGGAAGTCTTCTGATTGGTTCCAACCGGCCCAGAGCTTTGGCCCAGGCTTGAATAGCGTGTGGAGTCCCGCACCGGCACTCAACGGAGTGTGGCTGACGTCGGCCCACGCATCAGCAAATCCGAGTACATTGTCCTGTGCCCCAACCGCATCAGTTGCGTGTGGATGCATTCCGGGCAGTATCATGTCGTGGACATGGTTGTTCGTGTCATAGGGTCCTTTGAGCGTTCCATTGGACAACTGAACGCTACCGGACAGTTCCAGTCGCTGCGTCTCGCTATCGAAGGTCGCATCGAACTCCTCGTTGTCACCAAATGTCACTGTCTGGTCCGTTCCAACATGGAGCGAGTCGACAGCTAATGAGCCCAATGTCGCGTCAATGCCAGTAATATCGTCACTCTGTATCGCAGTGTCTACGCCGACAGTGTCCGAATCCCGCTGCTCTATCGAGGTCGCCCCGGTAAAATCAAGCTTCGTAACATCAGCACTTACGCGAGAGCCGTCCTGCAGCACGTCAATACCGGTACCGCTGTTCCCGGTAAGCCCTCCACAGCCGGCGAAAAGAGAGAGTCCGGAAAGCCCTGTCACAGCTAGGAGTTTTCGCCGAGAGAGTGCAGTTGTCTCTATCTGTGCCGACCGTGAGTCCCCTGCCCCAGTCATTGAAGCAGGCATTCACTTTACTAGATCATAATTATAAGCCGCATACTGGAGGACGACTCTGGGTTGCACGCGTCTACTGCTCCGCCGGATACAGTCGCGATCCGACAAGCTGAGCCAATTCCGTATTTGTTCCGTCACGCCCCAGCGGTTAGAGATATCCCAGATCTTCTAATCTGCTCTCGACAGTTCCGGTTTCAATAGTACCGAGGTCCGAGTACCACTCCTGTAGCGGCTCCTGTATTTCGGGTCGGCTCACAAAGTCACTTACCGCGTCAAGCAGTTCCGTCGGCGCGGCCTGTTTCGGTTTCGGATATAATTCGTCTGGATCAGACGCTAACTGATAGAATTCCGTATTAATAACGTTCCAGTCATAATCGTAGGTGTTCACCAGTTTCTCTCCTTCTGTCCGGATACCAGCCCATATTTTTTCCGTGTCGTCATCCGGTCCACATAGTAGGTGTTGTGGGGGTACGGTTGCCGCCGCCTCAGTCCCCTCCCAGACAGTCGGTGGATCAAGGCCCAGGAACCGGAGTATCGTCGGGGCGATGTCGATCTGACGGGTGAGACCGTCCGTTAGTTGACCAATATCACTGTTTGTCAAGAGCGGGACGCGGACAGTTTCGTCGTACAGTTGCTTGTGACTCACAATCCCGTGATCGAACTCCTCGCCATGGTCAGCAGTAATGACAGTCGGGGTATCGCCGAGCGTCTGGAGCCACGGCGTAAGATGGGTATCCAGTCGCCGCACAGCCTGTTTGTATAGGCTCCGTGAATGCTGCCGCAGCCACTTGGGATACGCTGTGTCGTCGTACTGGGGTGCCGCTGCGAGCGAAAGCGGTGATAAGACAGGTCCGATCTCCAGTCCGCGTGTTACTCCGGGGAGATACGGTTTATGTGGTTCCATCAGATGGACCCAGAGGAATCGTGGTGGATCAGTGTTTTCCCACCAGGTCTGCGCTCGTTGCAAAACAGTTTCCGCAGGTATCAGCGGCTTTAGTTGCAGAAGGTTACGTGCCCGTTCGAGGCCGAACCGTAGTCGGCTCGAATCCTCGATCCCGCCGTTCCAGAACGTGTCGAATTCGTCACGCCATCGACTCAGCCAGGGGTTCGAAGCGATAAATCCGGCTGTCGAGTAGCCAGCTCGGTTAAGCTTCTCGGGCAAGGTCGGGATGTCTGGGTTGACAGTCCCGTCTTTCATCCAGACCTGCGGGTAGTATGACGCTCCAAACAACGCTGGAAAAGTATTGCTCGTGTTTGAGGACGTTGCTATCGCTGCTGTTCGCTCCCAATCGCTATTAGCCGTATACGATCGGAATTCCGGCATCGATCTTAGTGCATCGTCTCTCCAGCAGTCAATCGTCACGAATACGAAATCAGTCATCCCAGACATGACTCTCTCAGAACTAACAGTGATGCAATGTATTTAATTAACAACTACTTTCGCGTACAGTACAGATCAGAGTCCATCAATTACCCTCGAAGTTGGTTTCGAGACCTCGCTTGGATGGGCTCAATTCGGCATGAAACCGCTCTCCACTGGCTCTACAACTACTGTATTTTTCCATATTCATAGCCAAGAGACACAGGCTAGTCGACTGTGCGGTCCCTGACTATCGGAGCTTAACTACTGAACAGTTCCGCCTGCTGTCCGGTTCAGGAACCGGTGTCAGGTCTGAACAGGAACTAGAGACTGAGTGGGAATACTGATAGCCACATCGAGATGCCCGGTTGGCATTGACCATCCCGAGTAAAACCGCTGACAGTCGGAATACCTGAGAGCGGCACGGATGTCCGACGGAACTCCCGCCGTACTTAGTCCGCCGACTCCTCGTCGGGCGTCCGCGTTCGGTCGCCGCTCGGGAGCAACGAGACCGGCGAGGCCGTCAAATACGGCACCGTTGCGACGAGGGCCCCGAACAGGGCAAGCGAGACGCCGCCGACAAATATCGCTGCAAGGATGGCTGGCGGCGTCCGCGCGGAGAGGCGGAAGCCGAAGAAGACGAGCCAGCCAGCCCGTTCCAGCAGCTGTAACGCGAGAACCGATAGGCCAAGAGCGAGGCCGGTTGCTGGAATTGCGATTCGAGCGATATCAGCCAGAATCGTCCGCAAGACCCGCCACTGCGTCGCGCCGGTCGAACGATGGATACCGATAGCTTGCCGACGCGCGTGGACACCCTGTGCGAACGTCGCCGTGGTACTGCCGACAGTACTCAGCGCCGAGAGGACGACAAGGACGCCGAGAATCAACTGGACGTTCCCGAACACGCCCTCGACGGAGCGCTCAATTGGCGTTCCGGACGCGTACGACCCGCTGCTTGCCACCGCGGATGCCAGCCGGCGGTCGCCGGTCACCTTGTAGTCCGCCGTGGTGAGGGTGGTCCCGTTGGCTGTCATTCGATAGGTGTACGTTCCGGGCTGGCTCCGTCCGCCGTCCGGGGAGAACCGCGTTTGCGTGACGTTTCCGGGCGGCATATAGACAGTCCGGTTCCGGGAAACGCCGGGGCCAATAACGCCCACGTTGCGCGTGAGCGGTTCCTGCCAGGGGTTTGCGAGTCCGACCCTGAGCGTTGGCGTCGTCAGGACCGACCCCGATGACGGAGCTATCGACAGCTCCCCGTACAGTTCCCGTTCGGTTCCACGGACGATCTGAATGTCGTGTGTCGCCGTCTGGTCTCCGGACCGGGCCGTTATCGTATAGTTCCCCGGCTCGCGTGGCAGGGGAACGACGGCGACACCGCTCGATCCAGTTCTGAGCGACGGGCCGTTCACCGTGACGGTGGCGTTCGAAACGCGCTCTCCAGTTTTGGTGACGACAGGGACGGAGAGCCCCGACCCGGGCGGGGCCTGGGATGGCAGCTGGCTTGGAATCTCGATAGCGTTCGGTGAGACCACGGTCACCGAATGTGTGTACTCCCCGGCAGTAGCGTTGGCAGTCCCCAGTTCCGACGCGGTAACGGAGACAGTACTAGTCCGCTCCTGTCCCGGCGGGACAGCCACCGTCGTTGTCCGCTGGTCGCCCTGATACTGGACTGTGACTTCCCGGTCCGCCCGCTCGTTGCCGACGTTTCGGACGGCGACAGTGAGGTTGACTGTGTCACCTTTCGTGACGCGACTTGGACCCGACAGCCCTGTCACGACAGCGCCCGATTGGTTGGCCGCGACACCGTCGGCGTCGTCGAGAGCTGAGACCGAGCCTTTGACGCGGATCATATGAACCTCTCCCGGTCCGGTCGCCAAGTCGGCCGCGGAGTCAAGCGGCAGAATGAGCAGGTCATCGAGCGTTCTGGGGGCGTCGTACCGCCCGACAATAGTGACCCGGCGAACCCCAGGCTTGACGCTTCCACTGACGGTCAGTTCGTCACCGACCCCGACATCGAGCGTCTGTGCGAGGTCGCTCCCGATGACGGCCTCGTCATGTCGCTGTGGTCGCTGGCCTTCGACCAGCGTGGCCCCGGTGACGTTCGCGAACGCGTCGTACTCCGCCCCATGAGCCATGTACGGCTGGCCGTCCGAAACCTGAGCGTAGATGACCTCCGGGCTGGCCGGCGTCCCGTCGGCACTCAGGGCCGAAGCGTACTCAGCATCGAGACGACTGTTCAGCGGGTGGGGCGCGCCGGCTTCAGTGATGGTCCCGGTTCCGCCTGCTTCACCGCCAAGTGGGGACGCGAGGCCAGCCAGGGAGACGACCAGCAGGAATGTGATTCCGAACACGGTCAGCGTCGCCGCCGTCGGCACGACCGAGCGCCACGAGAGAAACGTCGGTGTGACCCAGCTTCTGAGCGTCGCAAGCGCCGACTGCCCGGACTGGCCGGATCGAGTATGGCGGTTTCCGAGAGATGCCGGTGGACGAGTCGCCGCAGGGTAGGCCGCAAGCGCGCCTGCAACCAGCCCCATCAAAACGAAGATTCCAGCGACACCAGCAACGACAGTGGCGCTCTGGCCGGTAACAGTGATATCAAGCGCGATTGGGAGGCCGACGAAAATCGCGACGTTGACGAGCGCCTTGATAAGGATGAGTCCGACAGCGTAGCCCAGCACGACTCCGGTCGTGACGAGGAGGCCGGCGCGAAGCGTAAACAGAAGCCCTACACGCCACCCCGATGCGCCAGTCGAGCGGATGACTCGTATTGCATCGAGTCGGTCGCGAACGCTCATCCGCGTGACGTTATAGACGACGATGAGGACCAGCAATCCGCCGGCAGCCGCGGCGATACCCAGCGCCCAGAGAACCTGCTCCAGACCGCCGAGGACGTACAGGAGCGCGCTGACAAGCGGTGCCCCCTCACTCGGAAGACTCCCGAGCCCGGTCCCGCTCGGGCTGTGGTCGATGACGAAGTAGCCGGTGACGCCGACCCGCTGGGCAGTCGAGGCGTTCGTCGCGTACCACTGATTCGAGAGGAACGTCGTTCCCCGCTCTTGTGGAACAACCGTGAGGGAGACAGTCCCGTTTGACCCACTGACTGTTCGGGTTCGCTGCTGGGAGACCGGTCCCCGGCCATCAACCCCATCGGGAATCGTCGGTAATCGCCCCTCCTGCCACTGGGCCGACCCCTCGATAAGCACCCTGGGCGTATCGGGCGGAATGCCGACGAGACGAACGTCGGTCCCGTCTGTGGTCGCCGTCGCTGTCGGGAGCACGGTGATATCCTCGCCGGTTTCCGGGGGGCCGTTGTCCGCGTCGTGGTAGGTGACCGTCCCGGAGTTCGCAAGCGGTTCGGCGAACGTTTCCGAGTACGTTACGGCGGTGAACAACAGCAGGACCGTGCCGATGAGAAACGCGGCCGTGACGGCGACGACGACGACGGTGAGCCGATCCCGTCTGGACCAGCGAAACAGGAGGGCGTTTCTGTATCCCATCGATTCGTTAGTTCGTCTCCGTGGACGGGCTCGCGTCCGGCGCCGAGGCGGTATCGGAGACGAGGGTGCCGCCGCGGATGAACAGCCGTTCGTCGAACCGCTGGGCCAGTTGCGGGTCGTGGCTGATGACGACGAGTGCGGTCTCCGTCGATTCCTTCATACTGAACAGGAGGTTTAGGACCGATTCGGCGGTATCCGGATCTAGCTGCCCGGTCGGCTCGTCAGCAAGGATAATTTCGGGGCGGTTTGCAAGTGCCCGTGCGATAGCAACCCGCTGTTTCTCGCCCCCGCTCAGCGTCGCAGGGTACTGGTGTTCGAGTCCGGCGATGCCTAGGCGTTCGAATAGCGTGTCCAGCCAGTCGGGATCACGGTTGCCCGCATGTTCTTGCGGGAGCGACGCGTTCTCGCGGGCCGTCAGGTCGCCGATGAGCTGGAAATCCTGAAAGACGAACCCGAGCGTCGTCCGACGCAGCCGGGCACGCTGGCGTTCGGATAGGGCACTCGCGTCTCGGCCGGCGACTTCCAACTGACCGCTAGACGGTGGTTCTAGCAGTCCGAGGACATTGAACAGGGTCGACTTGCCGGCTCCGCTAGGCCCCTGAACGAGCATCGCCGCGTCGGACCCGACGGTAAGTGAGACACCGTCGAGAATCTTGGTCCCCCGTCGTGTGACACACAGCCCTGAACCGACGAGGACGGGGTCAGTCATTGTCGGCCTTTCTGCCGGCCCCGTATTGTATGCCACGGTTACATACACGGGAGAGACCGAGGGTGGAGAGCCAATCGAACTGTGTGCGCTCAGCAGTTCGTTCGGTTCCCGCCGGGGCGAACAAGGTACACGGAGTCGATCCCTCGGGTGTCATAGACCACATCGTTCTCGTAACGCCACTCCTCCAGCGCCGCAGGCGTGGTCTTCTCGCTTCCGGCCGGGAACAGATGTGCCCCGGTCGTCCCCCACGATGCCCGCGACAGCGTCGGGCAGTTTGGTTCCGCACCGCCACCGAGCCACCGGGCGGTCGGCTGGTACGTACCGTTGGCTGAACCCGGATAGTACAGGTCGACGATACGGCTGAACGGATGGTCGGAAGCCCACTGCTCGTCAACGTGATCTGCGGTGAACGTGGCGGCCGCGAACTGCGATTCGGTCGCCCCCGTCGGGAACGCTAGCGTGTCGAGATTGATGAACGCGATAGGCATCGTTACGACTGCGGCGACCACGACGACGACTGTCAGAACCGTTGCGAGTCGGTGGCTGTGGGCCTTCGGCGACCCACGTCCGCCGTCCGGCGACGGCGACCGCCGATAGGCGACCGACGCGACGCCGATGCCAGCGAGCACGAACACGGGCAGATGAATGAACGTCTGCCCGCGGAGCGCCGTCCCGTAGTACTCTGGCGTCAGCGAGGCGGTCAACGAGAAGTACACAGTAACAATTGGCGCTAGTAGCAGCGCAAGCACGACCGGGCCGATCAACCGACGATCGCGGCTCGCACGCGGGAGGCCGACGACCGCAAACGCCACCGGGACGGCAAAGGCCGCGACAAGCACCAAGAGGCCGATCGGCGTGGTCTGTGTCCCGGGGAACACGGTCTGTAACGCGTTCGCACCGAGCGTCAGAAACCAGAGACCGACTGCGCCGCCGATGGTCACCCGCTGCAGGCGAGCGCTCGTCCGCTGGAACCAGACAAGCGTCGCCACCAGCACAACGACCCAGGCCAAAAACAGCCCCGGATACGCGCTGATACGGTCAACGTAGGGGACCTCCAACAGCGAGCGTTCTGCAATCCGGTAGTACCCCCACATATACACCCAGAAGCCCGCGACGACGGCGAGGGCGGTGACGGCATCACGACGCGACGGAATACCGGCGAGGTGGGCGGCTAGCACCCCCGTCAGTACCAGCGCAACGATGAGCGAGCTAAACGTGTGCAGGAGCGGGAAGGCAGCGAACAGGAGGATCACAACTGCCCCCCATCGACGCCGGTATCGCTCCGTCGTGAGCAACCGATGAACGGCAATCGCAAACAGCGGGAGCAAGAGGAACGCCAGTGCCTCTTCGTCAGTCTGGCCAGTCCGACGGAGATAGATTCCCTCTACTGCGAGCCCCATCCCGACCACGCCCATCGCCAGTGTCGTGCGCGAGTGACGCCATCGGCTCGACTGCGCGAGGCGTTTGACTAACGCCATCGCCGTCAGACAGGATGCCGCACCAGTGACCGCGACGACCAGCTGGGCGATGTACAGCGGCCGTTCACCGGTGAGCGAACCGACGACCGTCAGCACAGCGGTAAACACGATGTTGTCCGCGCGGAACCGTGTGAGCGGAAAGGTCCCCGTCCGAAGCGTGTCTCTCGCCAGCGCGACGTAACCGAATCCGTCTAGCGTCGAGGGCAGTGGTGTCCAGTGGAGCGTCGTCAGTCGGGCCGCGGCTGCCACGGCCAGCACAGCTACGATGAGCAGCACTCGTCCTGTCCGGCCGTCACTCATTGCCGGGTCCTACAGCGGGTGGGTGTAAGATAGTTACCGCATTCCGCCGGCGGAGTCGGGGCTTACGATAGGCTGTCGATCTGTAACTCCCTAGCGTGTTCGACTGCGGCTTCCGCACTGGCACGGTCCATCTGGTCCGCCGAGAAGGCCGCGCGATCGTATGCCTCCACGACGGTCCGGACCGCGTCGACCTGATCTGTGTCGAGGGCGCTGTCCTCACACCATGCAAGCAATTCCCAGTGCGTCTTACTGTTCTGAAAGTCCGCAACAGCCCGGATGTCATCGGCGACCGATTCGTATGCCATCGTGACCGCTGAGTCGTACTTGCCGGCCGCGAGAGCGTTCCCCATCTGGTCCGTCGGACTGTCAGTTGATGTGGGAGTGTCGTCGATGGACTCGATGGCTTGTGGCTCGTCGGTGCCCGTCCTCACGGTCGTCTCTGTCCCCTCAGACTCGGGGGTAGCGTCGGAAAACAACCCAAGTCGACGAACGATGACCTCAAGAATCAGAAGGATAATCGCGGTCAGCAGTGCAGCGATGACCGGGACTGTGAAGAACGAACGGATCTGTGACACGAGCGACTGGGGACTGCTCCCTGACGGCTCCGTTGAGCCACCCGAGGTATCAACGGTCGCCGACGACTCTGCCGCCTCAGGGCCGACTATGATCGATGCGGTCGCGCGCTTGCCCGCAATCGCACGGCCCTCATACGGAATCACGGCCGTGACGGTTTGTTCACCGGTCGTTACGCTTGGCGGCAGCCTGATACTGGTCGTCACCGTCCCGTTGCTCCCGGTCACCACGCGTTTGAACAGCGCCCCACCGATGCGTAGTTCGACCGGGACATTGCTCACACCCTCCCCGTTGACGCGCACTGCTGTCGTGACTGTTAGCTCGTCGCCGGTAGCGAGACGGGTCGGTGACCGGTCGAGGGTGAGCGTCGGGGTCACCTGCGTGACACTGGCAGCGACGGTTGCCGTGTCACCGCGATACACCGCAGATTGGGCCGGAGTATATCGGACCGTAACGTCAGTGGGACCGGTCTGTGCCGAACGGGGCCGGTACTGGAGCGCGAACGAACCGTTACCATCGGTCTCAACGAGTCGTGTTCGGTTTTCGACTTCGAGTCTGACCTGCTCGTTCGCGACGGGCGTCCCGTTCGCCGTCCGCAACGTCCCGCGGATGGTAGCGGGGTTCGTGTAGGAAATCGATCCGGGACTGATCTGAACGTCGAGAGTCGTATTCACAGCCCCTGTCTGGGTTTGCATTGGCGTCTCGTTACTGTCGGTAGCGACGGCTGTTGACCCGCCGATCCCGACAAACAGGACCAGCAGGACTGTTCCGACACCAACGAACCACGACTGCAGAGTTGCCACTACCGGACTCGACAGACCGTACGCATATTCGTTTTATCATTTCCGCTGCTGAGCGCTGAAGACAGCAGTTCCAAACCTGATTGCGGGCCACAGCAGGGACTCGAACCGGCGAGTGGACAGTCAGTGATTCCCGTTCGACTTGATCTTACGGGCGCGCTCCACAGCTGCTTCGGCCCGTGACGGGTCGACTGATGTCGGCGCGAACGCTGCGGCCTCGAAGGTTTCGACCACCGTTTTGATATCTGCTATCCGTTCCTCCGAGACGCCGTGCTCCTGGCTCCGCTGGAGGAGTTCCCAGTGTGTTGCCCCCTCGTCAATCCCGTTTTCCACTGCCAGCACGTCGTGAACTGCGGTGTACGCTGCCATCACTGCGGCGTCGTAGTTCCCGCTGTCCAGATACGTCTCGACGCGGTCCTCGAACGTCGGCGTCGGTTCGTCTGACGACATCGCCGACGGATCAGAGTCAGCCATTGATGCATCAGCCGTCTCGGTCTGGACAGGCGAGTCCGCCTCTCGGGGTTGGCGGACACGTGACACGACAAACCAAGCTGCGGCGACAACCACAAGTGCTACCCCACCACCGAGGACGGGCAGCCAGCTGTAGCCGATAACCCCGTTCCCGAAGGCCGCTGGGTTCTCATCGGAGCCGAACAGTATCGCCACCAGCGTATCGATGAGCAGATCATTATCCGAATCTGAGCCGACCGGTGGGTTGCCACCGCCGGATCCAGCCGCCAGCGTTGTCGTTGCAGTCGCATTACCGAGGTTTGCCCGTGGCTCGTCGTACGTTGCGGTGACAGTCACAGATTCGTTGCCTTGGGGATTCTCGAGAACAGTCTGGAACGACCCGTTTCGGTTCGTCTCGACCCGCTGTGTTCCGCTAGCACCGATCTGCAGGCGTACCGGGCGACCCACCACTGGGTCCTCCTCAGCAACAGTCTGGAGTTTCCCGCTGACGAGGACCCCGTCATCCGTGCGTGATGCATTCACTGAGAGGTTTGTTCGAGTCTCGACGACGACAACAGGGGTTTCCGACTGGACGCCTGCAATTGCTCGGTCCTCATACGGAACCCGGGCGATGACCTGACGCTCCCCGTCATTTACCGTCGCCGGGAGTCGGATCGTTTCTGTGGCGGTGCCGTTCGGTCCGGTCGTCGTCCGCGCAACGACAGACTCACCAATAGCAAACTCGACTGGGACCGCATCGACACCGTCCGACGCGACTGTCACGGACGCCGTGGCGTTGAGTCGGTCGCCGTATCCCACCGAATCCGGTGCGATTTCGCTCGTCAGGTCCGGGGTCACCTGTTGTACGGTAATCACGAACGTGGCGTTGTCGGACAGGTACACCGAGTCAGTTTCTGGGACGTACTCGATCGATATGGATTGCGACCCGAGCCTGGCCGAACGTGGCCGGTACTGCGTTTCGAATACGCCGCTCGAATCAGTCTGGACAGTCCGCGTCCGGTTCTCGATCCTGAGTTCAACCGCCTCGTCCGCGATGACCGAGCCATTCTCAGTCTGTATCTGGCCGGCGACCGTTCCGGAGTCACTGAATGATGCGGTCGAGTCTATCGACCGAACCGTGAGTGTCGTTCCAACGAGCGTCTCTTCACGGATGACTGCCTGCGTCGCCGTGATGTTCGCTGTCGTCTCGTTGATCTCGGTCTGTCCCGAAGACAGGTCAATAGATGTGATGTTCTCAATCCGGTCGAGGTTCTGATTCAGTTCGTTGCTCCTGTCGCTGATGTTCGACGCCGTTCGCTCCATCGCCCGTGCAGTGGTGCGGGCCTCGCGTTCGTTACCGCGCTCGCGTGCCGTCTGATATGCCGCGTACTGTTGCCGATACCGCTGGACCTCGTTCGTTAGGTTTCGCTGGTTCTCGCGCGCGGCCTCAAACTCCCTCGCAGCGGTGTCGTCCGTATCCGACGACGTGTCTCCAGCAACCTCGACGTACTGCTCTAGACGCTTGTCGTAGTCGTCACCGAGGACCGACCGAGCCCGGTCGTACTGGGCGTTCGACAGCGCAATACTGCTGTTTTCCAGCTGTCCGCCCATCGTCCGAGCTAACCAGGCGGCTGTTTCGTCGCTGTACTCCCCGTTCGATACCGAATCCGGGTTTTCCTGTTGCGTCTCGTTGTTGTCCGTCGGCGTCTCCACCTGACGGTTCAGAGCCGGACCCCCGTCGTCAGTTCCCATCGCTGCCACCCCACCAGCGCCCGCTGTAAGCCCCAGTATTGTCAGGATGGCGAACACGGCCCACGACTGGCTCCGGAACACACCGAGTTATTCTCCCGGGTTGATAAAATGCGTTCGGTTGGCTTACCGGAGACAGTTGCAGTTATCCGCTGAGATGGAAAGCGAAGCAATCAGCTATTTTTTTACCGTGCCGATATGACTCATTGCCAATGGCTGAATCCCAGGCGTGGAAACTACTCTTGCCGCGCCAGCTCCGCCACCTCCCGGCTGATCTAGCAGGCGTTGTCGGCGTTGTGGTCCTGACAAATCTGGCTGCCTTGCTGCCGGTCGTCTCCGACACGCCGGTCCGCATCATCGCCGGGCTCGTGTTTGTCCTTTTCATCCCCGGCTATGCGTTCATCGCAGCGCTGTTTCCAGAAGCTGGGAGTGGCCCCAGTACCGACGATGAAACCGTTTCGAACCCAGAAGCGGACGGGATCGACGGGATCGAACGGACCGCACTCTCGTTCGGGCTCAGCATCGCTCTCGTTCCTCTGGTTGGCCTGGTGTTGAACTTCACACCATGGGGCATCCGCCTGCTTCCGATTCTCGTCTCGCTTAGTGGACTGACGCTCGTGTTGACCGCTGTCGCGGCTGTCCGACGCTGGGCGCTGCCCGCCGATGAACGGTTCCGAGTTCCGTATCGCGCGTGGCTTAGTGCCGGGCGTGAAGAGGTATTCTCGCCGGCCTCGCGGACTGACGCCGCCCTGAACGTACTGCTAGTCCTGAGTATCCTGCTTGCAACCGCCAGTGTCGGATACGCCGTCACGGTGCCCAAAGACGGTGAGCGATTCAGCGAATTCTACCTGCTGACAGAGGGTGAAGATGGCGAGCGCGTTGCTGACGGCTATCCGACGGAGTTTCAGCGGGGCGAAGGTCGCTCGTTGATCGTCGGTATTGGGAATCAGGAACACGAGCGGACGGAGTACACCGTTATCGTCGAGTTACAACGCGTTGAGCGCGTTGGGAATGAGACGCAGGTCCGGGAGCAATCTGAACTACAGCGCTTCCAGCCGACGCTGGGACACAACAAGACCTGGCAGCGCCAGCACGAGGTGGAGCCCGAGATGACTGGGGAGAGACTTCGGCTCCAGTACCTGCTGTACCGTGGCTCACCGCCAGAGACTGTGGCCCAATCGACCGCGTACCGGGAAGTCCACCTCTGGGTGAACGTGACCGGCTGATCCGTGTTCTTGTAGAGGGCAGCACCATCCCAGGTAAAACGGGGCTATCCCGCGGCCTGCGCTTTGAACACTGAACCCAGCGAACAGCTTTTATTTTCTCGGCCCATTCGCTTCACGGTGTACCCCGCAGGCCACTTCCTCCTCGCAGTCGTCCCGCTGACGGCGTATACGGTGGCTCGGTGGCATCGCCTCCCATCCGGGCCGATGGTACTGCTCCTGCTTGTCGCGACACAACTTCCGGACGTAATCGACAAGCCGCTCGCGTGGACGTTTGCTCTTCTTCCGAGTGGGCGTATGCTAGCCCACTCGCTGGTCATCTCGCTCCCCGTCCTCACCGTCGTTGTACTGCTGGCTGCCCGCCGTAGCTACGGGCGGTACGCAGTGGTGTTTTCTGCCGGCTATCTCTCACACATCGCCGGCGACTTCTATCCGATTGTGCGACTCGGGACGGATTACTACTTCTTCCCGAACCTGTTCTGGCCGGTGGTTGCGGCAAACCCCGATAGAACGCCGTCGTTTGCAGCGCATTCGCCCGACGGTCTGCTCTCGCTCGCCGTCCCCCTGATCGTCTTCGGACTGGCCGTCAGCTACAGTTTCGTGACGATGTACCGGAGAGACGAACGGATATCAGTGGAAATCCCACCGCGCTAACGCTTTGCTCACCGGTCGTTGTAAGCTGAAGTGACAGCTCTCCAGCGGCGGACATCAGGTTAGCAGTCAGATAGAGTCGCTGCTGTTCCCAGCACTGGGGGTCCACGGACTAAAACTAAAACGACGGTCTCAGACTGGGGCTGTGGATTCTATCGGCGCTTCGCCGCAGTTGACACAGACGTACTCTTCATCAACGGTGACCACGACCGGTGAGTTGCACTTGATACACTTGATCTTCGCCGCACGAGATGGTTTTGCGTAGTCCCCCATTGTATGTACCTTACACTGTCATGTTATCTGTAAATAATATAAAATTACCCCTTTCAGCAACATTGAATCTGCAACCGCTGGTGACATGATAGTTCAGTCATTCGAGAACCGTAGACTTCGAATGGGCATGCAGCGGAGAAGGAAATCGCATCGGAGAAGAACCGAAACCGCTGTGTAAACTGGAGCGTTCGTTAGTCGCGTCGTGCCAGGAATCCAGCGCCTAGCAGTGCTAGCACCGCGACGAGGACGGTGAACCCGGGACCACTCGAACTCGTGGTTTCGACCGTGCCCTCCGTTCCGGCTGTGTCCGTATCGTCGGGTTGCTGTGCCCCACCACCTGCGGTCGTAGCTGCTTCCGTTGGTTCCGCTCCGCCTCCAGTCTCGGTGCCGTCGTCGGTGTCGGTGTCAGTCGTAGTTTCGTCCGCTGTGTCTTCTTCGGTACTCTCGTTATCGGAGTCGTCATCACCGCTATTGTTGTTGTCGCTGTCGTCGCTTCCGTCGTTATTGTTGTCGTCGTTGTCGTCGCTTCCGTCGTTATTGTTGTCGTCGTTGTCGTCGCTTCCGTTGTTATTGTTGTTGTCGTCGTTGTCGTCGCTTCCGTTGTTATTGTTGTTGTCGTCGTTGTCGTCGCTTCCGTTGTTATTGTTGTTGTCGTCGTTGTCGTCATTTCCGTCGTTGCTGTCACTGCCATCATCGCCGCCACCAGTGTTGTTATCACTGTCGTCGTTATCGTCGTCCGACTGTGACAGTGTGACCGTTCCTGTGGAGGAACTGATCTCGTTTGAGTCTTCGCCAACAGCGACGTGCACGTACGTGTACGTCCCGTTCGACCAGGAGTCGAGCGTTTCGACATCGATGGTGGTATCGGAGGTATCGGATACCGTTGTCGCCGAGGCGTGCATCATATTATCACCAGTCGAATCCGGCGATGCTTCGGAGAGAACGAATCCGAACAGGCCGATCAGCCCCGCAGACGGCATCGTCCCCGCGGCTGTCGAGTCCCCACCGGTGAGGGTAGCGCCATCACTGGCCGACGAAACGCCGTTGACGCCCTCAAAGGAGTTCTCGACCGTGACTTGATCTTCGGAGAAATCCTCATTGATGTCACCAGTCACCCGAACGGTGCTCGTCTGGCCCTGCAGTTCGTCCTCATCGAACAACAACACGGCGTGCGTGACAGAGTCGTCTTCCAGTTCGGTCTCGATATCGAGCGAGACGTTATCCCCGGTGGAGACATTGTCGGCGGTCGCCTCGACCGTAGACGCGCTTTCCTGAACCAGCGTCTGTTCAACGCCGACAACGGTCACGTTTCCATCGGCCGAAACGTTGTTGTCCGAAACGGACAGTCCTTGTCCGTCATCGACGGTGACCAGAATGAAGCCGTAGGCACCACCCGAGTCAGGTGTGTACGAGGTTTCGAGCTCACCATTTTCATCTAGCGAACCGACCCCGTCCGCGTCGTCTAACAGTTCGACCGAGTTAGCGTTGGAATCGTTCGTAAAGATACTAGCTAGATCGGTTCTGACGCTCCCTTCGCTAAATCCAGCCGACTCTGGGCCTTCAGAGAGTCTGACAGCAAGCAGTTGCGCCTCGTCGCCGGCGAGTCCCGTGGTTCCAGCCCCGGTAGTTGATTCAAACGTAAGATCAACTGCTTCGCCTGTCTCGTGAATCGTGTACTCATCCCTGTTGAGGGGAACGTCACCGGTCTGTGCAGACTCGATGTTGATGTACGTCTCTGGCGCTGCTATCGTCGTTGGGCCGGTAGAAGACGTCCGAAGTGGGAGCAGTGACCGCTCCCAGACATCCACGTTTTCCGTCACTGCCGTCGTTTGTCCGTCATCCACTGGCGTTGCCGCTGCCGACGTTACCGACAAGGGAGCGGCTAACACCAGCAGCACTGCAATCGCACAAATTACAGTGTGTTTCCCTCTTGGTGTTTTATACATTACTGAATTTTTTCGGAGGGATACGGTATAATTCTTATGCAGTGACACTCAGCGCTACACAGTGTCATATGAAGGTTTCAAGACACGTAGATACTGTTGCGGGATTTTACAGGGCGAATCCTGAATCCTGTCTCGGTACGGTTACCCTATTCGCATCGGTGAGAACTGTACAGAATAGCGACTGGTCGACGCTATCTAATTGACAACATACCCGGATTTATGGCCATTTAGATGATATATCCGTGGGAGCGGTCAGGATCAGTAACGGTCGGTGATAAAATGAGTGACTTATTCTGTGGGCCCGCCCTGTGAAGGCCGCCAGAGCAGTTATTCTGCCTCGTCTTCGTCGTCCTCCGCAGTGTTGTTCGGTCCGCTGGCGTTATCTGGGGGACCGCCGCCGTTGTCAGGGCCGCCGCCCGGACTCAGTGCCACCGTGCCGGTATCCGAGTTGACCGTTCCGGACTCAGTGCCGACCGCGACGTGGACGTACTGATACGCGCCATTTGGCCAGGAATCCAGCGTCTTGACCGTTACGTTGCCGTCAGAGTCAGCGCTGACGACCGTTGCAGAGGCGTGGATAACGTCGCCGTCGGCATCCGCTTCAGCTTCGGAAACCACGGTGCCGAATATACCCTGTACCCCGATTGCAGGTATCGACTGGTTTTCGGAGAGATTGAGACCTGCGATACCGGTGTTGTCGCCGACTGTCGCAACACCGCTGACGCTGTCAAAGGAATTTTCGACAGTGATCTGGTCCTGACTGAAGCTCTCGTTTAGCTTGCCGGACACCGTCACCGTACTTGACTGCCGCTGGAGTTCACCCTGTCTTACCAGCATTACTGCGTGCGTGACGTTTTCGTCCGCCATCTCTGTTGCAACGTCTAGCGTGACGTTATCACCGGGATTGACCGGGTTTTGCGTCGACTTGACGGTCGAAGCGTTGTCCTGCACAAGCGCCTGCTCGACACCGACAACAGTAACGTTCCCGTTAACCGACACGTTTCCGTCGGATACCGACAGTCCCTCTTCGCCGCTATCGACAGTCACCAAGACGAGGGCGTATACACCGCCCGATTCAGGAGTGTAGGACGCGTTTAGTTCACCCTCGTCACTTATCGCTCCAACGCCATCTGCATCATCAAGTAGTTCCGCTGACGTGAGATTCGAATTGTTTGCGAAGATGTCTCCGAGTGAGCCCGAAATGTCGCTCGTGTTTGCGCCTTCGGTGGTCGGTGCTTCATCTAACTTGACAGCCAGTAGTTGCGCTTCGTCGCCGGCAAGTGCCCTCGTCCCGGCACCGATCCTTGGCTCGAAGGACATATTTATCGACTCGTTGCGCTCATGGACTGTCAGCGTCCGCTTGTTGAGCGGTAAGTCGCCAGTCGCAGCTGATTCGACGTTGATGAACGTCCGAGGTGCCACTATCGTAGTCGGCCCTTCTGATGTCGTTCGAAGCGTGAGCGGGGACCGCTCCCACACGTCGACGTTTTCGGTCACCGAGACCGACTGGCTCTCGGCAACGGGGGTTGCTCCGACGGTGGACGTCACTGATAACGGACCAGTGAGTACCAGCGTGACTGCCATCACGAGGATGACAGCCGGTTTTACTATTGGTGTTTTTACCATTACCAAAACAGTACTGAAGCCTGTGATATATTTCTTGTGCAGTGACACTATTTGAGTGACTTCAGAGAGTCTCTAGACGCACATAGCGCACAAACTAGAGTGTAATTGATTGTTTTCTTTTAGTTATTTCTTTTTGATGGGTACTAGCAAATAAGGTGGTAATTAACCGATACTAAAACAGTCTATATAATAGCCCAGTGACTGTAGCCTGTGTTTAGAACTGTAATTACTGAACTAATCTGGTACAATCCAGTAGAGAGTTCGCTTCATCGGGCAGGTGCCATAGGCTAGTTACTGAGGGCTGTCAGGCACGCGGCGCTGCAATTCCACCTGACTCTCATGAAATACCCGAAAGCATGACATCGGCCCGTTTTCGGACGGATTGTGGCATGGGAGACTCCCCTCGGAATCCAGTCGGGACGAGACCACAGTGGGAGAGAACACGGAGAACCGCATCGCGAAGATACGTCTCTGGTATATTGGGTCGGAGAATTGCGAGGGAAGATCGCTCCGTGCGAGTCTTCCAGCACCGATCGGCCTCGTCTTCTCCGCGAGTCACCACCGGGGACGGCGGCGAACTCGCGACCGTGACGACGGCCGCTCACTGTTTGCGAGGGACCGTGTCGGTCCAACAGTGCGATGGAAGGGATTTGAACTACGCGGAGGCGGGCAACCGCCCCGCCTACTCTCATTCAAACTCTTCCGTGTGCATCTTTCGGCGCCGCGTTGTGCGGCCCCTATACGATGCGAGGGAAGGGATTTGAACCCTTGGACCCCTACGGGAGCGGATCTTGAGTCCGCCGCCGTTTCCTGGCTTGGCTACCCTCGCACGCGTATTGCATTCAGATACATGGTAGTACGGTATAAATGTCGTACGGAAGCGACTCGGGACCGGCCAGGCACATGGCAATGCTTGAACCGAATATACCAGACCTCAATGCAGTGCGCTCGGGGGTAGATTGGGTTTCAATGGCAATCATAGCTGACAGAACCGGTGGTTTGACCCACCATGAACCAGTAGCGTAGGCATGGACGACCACACGCGTGACCCGACCGTCGAGGCTCCCGACGGGAACCCATCGGGGTGGCGAAGCGACGGTCAGTGGGAACACGAGACGCTCAGACGGGCCGTGGTCCACGGCGTCCGCCTGTACAACTCTGACGAGTTCCACGAATCACACGACTGTTTTGAGGACGAATGGTACAACTACGGCCGCGGGAACACGGAGAGCAAGTTCCTCCACGGGATGGTGCAAGTCGCCGCCGGCGCGTACAAGCACTTCGACTTCGAGGACGACGACGGGATGCGGTCGCTGTTTCGCACATCACTGCAGTACTTCCGTGGCGTCCCCAACGATTACTACGGCGTCGACCTGCTAGATGTTCGGACGACGGTAACAAACGCACTATCGGACCCGTCGGCACTACACGGCTGGCAGATCCGTCTCGATGGCGAGTACCCGACGTGCCGCCCGGAGGATATCGAGTTCGCGGAGTCGCTCGAACACTGACTGAATCCGGACAATTCTAAAGGCTGGGCGCGTTATCACGGGTAGATGCGAATCGAGCAACTGGGAGACGGGGTTCCAGAAGTGGCCGTCGTGGGGAGCATCCACGGCGACGAACCGTGCGGCCGGGACGGCATCGAAGCCGTCCTTGCCGACCCGCCAGAGGTCGAGCGCCCTGTCAAATTTATCATCGCGAACGAAGCCGCCCTTGACGCGAACAAGCGGTATCTCGATACGGACCTCAACCGCTCGTTCCCTGGTGACACCGACAGTGAGTCCCGCGAGACACGGTTAGCCGCGACCATCACGTCTGAGCTCCGTGATTGCACCGTGCTTTCGTTGCACTCCACGCAGTCCTACGATGGGATGTTCGCCCTTGTCGACGAGCTCACACCGGAGATGGAGGACCTCTGTAGTGTCCTTTCCGTGGACGCCGTTGTACAGACGAAAGGTGCAAACGAGGGGCGAATGATCGCAACAGTGGACTCCGTGCTCGAAGTCGAGTGCGGCTATCAGGGCTCCGCGGAAGCCGCCGAGAACGCAGCGCAGGTCATCCGAGAGTTCCTCGCCGCCACCGGCGTTACCGCCGAGTCACCGCCGCAACGGGAGACATCACTGCCAGTGTTCCAGCTCGGCGAGCCGATTCCGAAGGCAGCAGCCGACCAGTACGAAGTGTTCGTCCGGAACTTCGAGCCGGTCCCCGAGGGCGACCCTGTCGCAGCAGCCGACGACGAAACCGTTGTTGCGGAGGAGCCCTTCCACCCGGTGTTGCTCTCAGCCTACGGCTACGAGGACGTGTTCGGCTTTACCGCGGATCGGATCGGGATGCTTGATTGAGCGGGTTTGTAGCGGGGTTCGGCCCAGTCGTTATTTCACCGTCGATTAGTCATGGTTTTGCGCGAGAACTTCATACGAGGTATACTCAATCCTGTCCGGGTCGTCCGCAAGAACCGAGTCGAGTAGTTCGTCCTCCCAGCGGAGCCACGCATCCGGATACGCCGACTTCGGCACCGGGTCATCAACAGGGCCCCAGACAGCCTCCCAGCTAGCTGTGCTCTCGTACACCCAGACTGCTGCGAACTGATCTGTGCGGCTTCCCTTGATGCCACGTCCGATCCGGTAGTCGACCAGTCCGGGTATGTCATCGAAGAGAGCCTCGTCGACTGCTACGGTAACTGCGTCGCGGAAGTCGGCAGGGCTTGCCGAGTCAGCTAACTCGTAGTGGTGGATGCTTATTATCATCCTGTCGTCACATTTCGGATATCTGTCACCACTCACGTATAATCTGTTCCCAGGATCAATGCCATTCTGCAGCAGCCCACTGTGCTTCAGCCCGACGGACAAGCCAGTCCTCTGTGGTGGCTGACTCTTACTTAGACTGCTGCTGGCCATCAGTCTCGACTAAATGACAGGCAGCGCGGTGTCCATCCGCGATAGCTACTGTTCGCGGTTTTTCACGAATACACGCTGTCGGAAACGCCTCAACGAGGAGTTCTTGTGCGCGGTTGACCTCGCCATCAAGCACGAGATTGAGTGAGTCTTCGACAATCCGATCAGCCTGGCTATCGGCGAGCGTCTGGGGCATATCGAACTCATCGCGTATCGCCCGTCGGGTCTGGCTGTCTGTGACTTCCTCGACTGCGACACCAGTCTCGGCGGCGACGAACTCCCGGACGGTTTCGTGGTCGATTCCCTCCTCGTTGAGTCGGTGTCTGAAATCGAGCACTGCCCGCCAAGCGGACTGTTCGAAATCGTACGCTTCGGGCGGGATGACTTTCGGACACCGCGTGTGGAAGCGGCAACCACTTGGTGGATTCGCCGCCGACGGGACATCACCGGAGAGGATGATACGGTCGCCACGCGCTCGTGGGTCGAGTGTCGGTATCGACGAGACGAGCACTTCGGTGTAGGGGTGGCAGGGTGCTTCGAACAACCGCTCGGTCGGCGCCGTCTCGACGATCTCGCCGAGGTACATCACCGCGATACGGTCGCAGATTTCCCGGATCACACTCATGTCGTGGCTGATGACGATGACACTGAGGTCGAACTCCGACTGCAGGTCCCGAAGCAGCGCGAGGATGTCTGACTGGACGGAGACATCCAGCGCACTCGTCGGTTCGTCAGCGATTAGCAGGTCTGGGTTCAACACGAGTGCCCGAGCCAGGGCGATTCGCTGTTTCTGGCCCCCGGAGAACTCGTGGGGGTACCTGTCGATGTCACCCGCGGAGAGGCCCACCCGTTCCAGCAGGTCCGACACCACTTCGCGCCGTAGCTCCCGGTCCGTCACGCCGTGGATGACCAGTGGTTCCGCGACCGAGTCCCCGATAGACATCCGCGGGTCGAAACTGGCGCTGGGGTCTTGGAAGATCATCTGCGCGTTCCGCCGGAAGGCTTTGAGCTCGTCGTTGTCGAACGCTGTCACCTCCCGGCCGTCGAACCGGATCGACCCTGAAGTCGGCTCGACCAACTGCAACAGCGCTCTGGCGGCTGTCGATTTCCCACAGCCGGATTCGCCGACGATACCGACCGTCTCCCCGTGGTCGACCATCAGGTCGATGCCATCGACGGCTTTGACCCGACCGACCTCCTGCTTGAGGATGCCCTCGGTGATCGGGAAGTGCTTGCAGAGGTCCTCGACCGCCAGCAGCGGCGGCTCACCCATCGGTGTACTCACCTTTGTGTCCGTTTTCTACTACGGCCGGGTCGCCGTCCGGGCCGTAGTGGATACAGGATGCCGCTTGGCCGCCACCGAGGTCGTAAAGAGGCGGCTGGTCGCCAGTGAAGCATGTCTCTCGGGCGTACGCACAGCGGTCGGAAAACTGACAGCCAGCCGATTCGTCGTGGAGATCGGGAAGCGTTCCCGGAATCGTGTCCAATGTAGTGCCTCGTCCAGGAAGACAGTCAAACAGCGCTTGCGTGTACGGGTGGGCCGGCGACTCGAACACGTCGTAAACGCTCCCGTGTTCCATGACAGCCCCCGCGTACAGCACGACGACCCGGGCGGCCACCTCAGCGACGACTCCCAAATCGTGCGTGATGAGCAGTATCGACATCCCCAATTCCGATTGAAGCCTCTTGAGCAGGTCTAGCAACTGGGCCTGGATGGTCACGTCTAGCGCCGTCGTCGGTTCGTCGGCGATCAAGAGGTCGGGATTCGCCGCGAGTGCCATCGCGACGGCGACCCGCTGTTTCATCCCACCGGATAGTTCGTGGGGGTAGGCATCGTAATGACTTGACGCGTCGGGGATATCTACTTGATCAAGCAGCGTCACCGCGCGCTCTTTGGCCTCGGCTTTGCTGACATCTTCGTGTAGCTGAATCGCTTCGCGCACCTGCCACCCGACCGTGTAACAGTGGTTCAGCGCGTCCTGTGGGTTCTGGAACACGTGTGCGATGCGGTTCCCGCGGACCGCCCGCAATTCCTGCTTCGAGAGGGTCACCAGGTCGCGGCCGTCGAACGTAACCGACCCGTCGACGATTCGGCCGGGCGGCATCGGAATCAGTCGGGTCAGCGTTTCTGCAGTCACCGTCTTGCCGCTCCCGCTCTCGCCGACAATGCAGACCGTCTCACCCCGGTCAATGTCGAAGGAGACGCCGTCAACGGCTCGAAGCCGGCCCGCGTCCGTCTCGAACTCGACGGTGAGGTCCCGAACAGACAGGAGCGGGGCGTTACGTGACGGACTCGGTGGGGCCTGGCGCTGGTCGCTCATGTGTTCCCCTCCGAGCGCGGGTCGAGGGCGTCCCGCAGCGCATCGCCCACGAAATTGAACGCCAGAATGGTGAGAAAGAGAAAGACGCCGGGGATGGTCGAAACCCACCACGCCGACCCGAGGTCAGACCGCCCGGCCGCGATGGTCTGTCCCCAGGAGGGGATCGTCGGGTCACCGAGCGAGAGAAACGCTAGCCCGGCTTCAAACAGGATGAGTCCCGGAATCAACAGCGTCAGGTTCGTGATGACCGTCCCGGAGACGTTCGGGAGGATGTGTCGGCGGATGACGTGTTTCGCGTCCGCGCCGGCGCAGCGAGCCACTTCGACGTACTCATCTTCCGAGCGCTGGAGCGCCGCACTCCGAACCAGTCGCGCGGTGCCGCCCCAGCTGAGGAGCCCGAACACGAGAATGAACATCAGTAGGCTCCCACCGAAGAGATAGATCAGAAGGATGTACAGCAGGAACGACGGGAAGACTTGCTGGATATCTACGTATCGCATGAGCACCTCATCAACCAGACCGCCGAGATAGGCAGCCACGGTCCCAACGGTCGCACCGATGCTGATGATGAGAAACGACGTGATCAGGCCGATGCGAATGGAGACCCGCATGCCGAGGACCACCAGTGCGAGGATGTCCTTGCCCTCACCGGTCGTTCCGAGAGGGAACGCCCAGCTCCCGTAGCACTGCCCGTCCGCGACTCGACCGACACACTGCAACGGAACCGAGCTGTCGACGGCCACGCCGACCGGTGGCTGGTAGCTCTGTATCAGTTCGACCGATGGTTTCCCGACGAGCAGTGGGCCGAACAGACCGATCGTGAACAGGACTACCAGATAGCCGAGGCTGACGACAGCGGCGCGATTCTTCCGGAACTCCCGCCAGTAGTGGGCAGCCATCCGCCGATTCGTCCACAGCGGGACGAGAATATAGAAGCCAAACAGCAGCAGCGACAGCGTGAACAGCCAGTCCAGCTGGGTGATGTCCCAGCCATTTCGGAATATGGGGTTCGGCTTGAACAGTGGTGACGGACGGAAGTAATCGTAGAGGAATAGGGCCGCGAGAAAGAGCAGCGACAGGAGGAACCCGGTCGTTTGCCGGGAGAGTCCGACCCCCCGGTCGGCGTCCCAGTCAATGTCTTCGAACCGTCGGCGGGGCGTATCCGAGCTCATCAGCGATCACCGTAATCGATTCGGGGGTCGAGAACGGTATACGCGATGTCCTGGAGCAGGTTGCCGACGATGGCGATGAACACGCCGATTAACGTCGTTGCAAGCACGAGCGGCGTGTCCTGGTTCTGTATCGCACGGAAGCTCAATTGTCCAAGCCCGGGGATGCCAAACACCACTTCGACGAGATACGAACTGGCGATGAACAACCCTAGCAGGTCGGCTACGAGAATCGTCGACAGCGGGACAGCGGCCGGCCGGAAGACGTGTCTGAGCAGTATCCATCGCTCCGAGGCGCCTTTGGCCCTCGCCGTCTTCGTGAACGTCGCTTGAACGTACTCCAGCGCCTCCGCGCGGGAGTAGCGCGCGAGACTGGCAATCGAGCCCGTTGTGAGGACGAACACAGGCAAAACGAGCTGTCTGGCGTTGGCCAGACTGAACACGGGGACATCTGGGTCGAACACGATGGGGACGAGGTCGAGATGGACACCGAAGATGACCAGCAGGATGATCCCGAACCAGAAGTTCGGGATGGCATAGCCGAAAAACGCGACGAACGTCGCCGCGTAGTCGAACTTCGAGTACTGGTGGGTCGCCGAGTACAGCCCGACTGACAGCCCGAACACGACGGTCAGCACACTCCATGGAACCGAGTACATGACCGTGTACGGTAGTGCGTCTATGATGGCTGCAGTCACTGGCTGGCCCCGGGACGTGCTGTACCCCCAGTTGAACGTCGCCATGTTCGTCATGTAATCGACGTACTGTCGCCACAGCGGGCGGTCTAACCCACGCCGCTGTTCGTAGGCTTCCCGTGCAGCCTCCGCGTCACCGCCCGAGACGGCCGCCTGGAACTGGATTGAGGCGAGCGTCTGTTCCTGAGTCACCAGCAGCAGCGCCCAGGTGATCGAGAGGATAATAAACGTCGCAACGACCGCCCAGAGCAACCGGCGGACGACGTACCACCTCATCTATCGAAATAGTACCGCTGGTAGTCCCACCCACTGGCGAAGGTGTCGCTCGGCCCGACAAGAGGGTCCTGTGCCCCGGTGATATCGGACTCCATCAGCAGAAACCCGAAGGGCTGCTCCCGTGCAATCTGCTGGAATACCTGGCCGAACAGCTCCTGGCGCTCGGTCTCGTCGACGGTTCGGGACGCCTCCGCATACAGTTCCGGGATATTCGATTCCGGCACGTAGCCCGCGTAGTTGGCGTTCCCTCGCTCCCGGAAGAACGTCACGCTCGAACTCGGCGTTCTGGGATACGTATTGAATCCCAAGACGACCGACATATCCCACGGTTCCTGACTGACGGAGACGTCTCGCGGCCCGCCGTTGAACGGCCCAGAGCTCCAGGAAACATCTTCGCCCTCCGGTGGCGAGTTCGACGCGTACTGTTGCTGAAACGTGTTCCCGGGGATCGTCTCGATCTCGATACTGACTCCCAAGTTGGACTCGATCTGCTGGCCGACCAGTTCCGCCAAGGTCTGGTTCGTGTTGCTGGCCGAACTGGCGTACAGCGACAGCGTAACGGGGTCGCCGTCCGGGTTGAGGAGCGTCTCCCCGTCGTACTCGTATTCGGTCCCCTCGATGCCCCGCTCCATCCGCGTTCGCGCCGGCCCTGAGCCCTGTAGGTCATCGGTCCCGAACGTGTACTCCTGTATTTCGTCCTCGGCGTACCATTTCGAGAACCGCGGCTGCATCGTGTACGCCGGTTCCGCGAAGCCCCGATAGAGGTTCTCCGCGAGCGTCGTCTTATCGACGGCACAGACGAACGCCTGTCGAACCGGAATCTCTCGGAATAGCTCCCAGCCGTTCGCCCGCATGTTGTACTTCAGCGCCTGGACGAACGGCTGTGGCTGCACGTACACGTCGATGTCTTCGTTCTCCTGGAACCCCTGTGCGTTTCGCGGTGGTATCCCCGCGATGGTCACCTCGCCGTTCCGGAGCGCGTTGAGTCGCGAGGACTCTTCGGGAATCACCTGGACCGTGTATGATTCGAAATACGGGACGTTGTCCCATTCCTCGCCCAGTTCGTTGACGTTGCGGAGATAGTAGTCATCGTTTCGCACAGTGACGTACTGGGACTCTCGTTCCCACTCCTCGTACGTGTACGGCCCCAGATTGCCGGTGTACTGGAGCGTGTTAATCTCCTCGTCCTGTCGGAGCCCCTCTGCATCCTTGTCTGGAACGTACTTCTCTAGGATGCCCTTCGGGAGACATAACTGGCCCCACATAATCGGCTTGAGCGGAAACGTCGGATCGACTTCCGGGAGCCTGATCTCGAAGGTGAGCGTGTCCACCTGCTCGACTGGAATCGGTTCGCCCTGCCGGAACCAGTCTCCGGCGTTCGTGTACCCCGCCCAGTTGTCTTCGCCCTGGAAGACGTTCGTGATCATATACACCCAGTCCTCGGCAGTCATCTGCCCGTAGCCACCGCCCCACTGGAGATTGTCCCGGAGCGTGATCCGGTAGGTCTGTCCGTCCTCTGTCGATGGCTCGGCCCACAGCGGGAAGACGTTCTGGTCGTTATCGACCGCCCAAGCACTGTCCAGCGTAAGGTCGATGTACGCGCCGGATGCCGTGTCGTTGACGTACAACCAGTTCAACGAGTTCGCGTCAGACCCGGCGACGGACGTGTACGCACCCGAGACTGTCCGCGAACTCGGATTTTCCGCTGCGTCGGCCGTGGCTGTGCCCCCGCTATCATCATCGCCGTCACGATCCGTCTGTTCCGCGCCCCCGCCAAGGAACCCGTTACACCCCGCGAGTGCTGTGGCCCCGCCGACGCCAAGTACGTGCAACAAGTCTCGCCTGTTCGGTCGGTAAAGCCCACCCTGGTACTGGTCCTCGGGTGACATTGACTATCAAGAAGTGTCCAATATCAATAAGTATCACTGCTACTTTAGGAATCGGTGTACCTTTATCAATAAATGCGGATATATAACATAACTACAGTTAGAAGGATAATTTTTCTCGTTCCTGTATTTTTGTTCTGCCCAGCAGACCGACCCGTTTGATGCCACCGACCCAACAGAGTTGAATTGACGGCACGGGGCACTTCCGAGGATAGAGACGACGCTGGAGCCACTCGCACCCACACCATGATTTATTCTCGTATAGCCCGTGCTTGGGAATGTATGTCAGAGCAAATCCAGCAGGAACTCGATGTCGGCCGGTTTACGCTTGGACTCGTCGGGCCGGATCAGGAATGGGCCGGCACAGTGGCCGACGGCGGGACCGTTCGCACCCACACGCCGCCTGCGTGCTGGGGACCGATGGTCACCCCCGAGTTCCGCGGCGGCCATGAGGTGACGCGACCGATCCGGGTCGAGAACGCCGAACCCGGCGACGCACTCGTTGTCCGTATCAAGGATGTTGAGGTGACGAGTATTGCGACGAGTACGGGCAGCATGGCCGAACGGGAGGACGCCTTCGGGAGCGACCCGTTCGTCGACCATCGATGCCCGGAGTGTGGCACCGAATGGCCCGACAGCGTCGTCGAGGGGACCGGCGAAGACGCGATTCGCTGTGCGGAGTGTGGAGCCAATGCCTCGTCCTTTGGCTTCGAGTTCGGGTACACCGTTGCCTTCGACGAGGACCGCTCGGTGGGGCTCACGGTCGGCCCCGACGGTGCGGCGGACCTCGCGGAGCGCGCCGACGAGGCGATGGCACTGCCTGACCACTCCCGGCAACACCCGATTCTGCTGTACAAGCCCGACGAAATACCGGGCACGCTTGGGCACCTCCGACCGTTCATCGGGAACATCGGGACGACGCCGTCGGTCGAGTTCCCCGATTCACATAACGCCGGTGACTTCGGCCAGTTCCTCATCGGTGCCGACCACGACTGGGGCCTCGCCGATGAAGCGGCGCTTGCGGCCCGCACGGACGGCCACATGGACTCGAATGATGTCCGCTCTGGCGCGACGCTCATCTGTCCCGTCGAGATAGACGGCGCAGGCCTCTACGTTGGGGACCTGCACGCCAACCAGGGCGACGGCGAACTCTCGCTTCACACGACCGACGTGAGCGGCCGTACCGAACTCGAAGTCAGCGTCATCAAGGACCTCGACATCGATGGCCCACTTCTGCTTCCGAACGAGTCGGACCTGCCGGATATCGCCAAGCCGTACACGGACGCCGAGCGAGAAGCGGGCGAAGCCCTCGCTTCCGAGCATCATGTCGATGACGTCGTCGATGCAGCGCCGCTCCAGATCATCGGGTCCGGTGCGACTATCAATGACGCCACCGAGAACGCATTCGCACGGGCTGGGACACTCTTCGGTATGTCAGAGGGTGAGGTCCGGGCACGCTGTACGTTCACCGGCGGCGTCGAAATCGCGCGACTACCCGGCGTCGTCCAGCTCTCGATGCTCGCGCCGATGGATCTCCTCGAAGAACAGGGGCTCGCCGGAACCGTCCGCGAACAGTACGACCTGTAGTTGGACGGCGGCTGGTGGCGTTCACCCACCTCGCATCGCCGGAAAGAGTTCGACCGCCGCGCCGGACGGGACCCGCTGGTCGTGGGAGGCGTTGTCCCCGTCGACCATCACTCGCACACTCGGTCGGAGTTCGCCGTCCGCATCGACTAACTGTGACTTCGCACGCGGATACGCGTCGACGAAGGCCGTAATCACGGCTCCAACAGTGTCGCCATCGACTGTAATTTCGACTGTCTTCGCCCCTGTCGCCGCCCGGAGCGACCCGTACACGGTCACGTCCACACTGCTCAGTTAGGTCCAAGACCGCAAAAAGATACGTCTCCCGCTCGATGTCGGCGCTGGATGTGAACGGCTTCGCCGGCAAGACAGTCCGACCAGATCGGATACTTTGTCCCGGCTTGTGCGAATACTATCGCGATTCAAACTGGAACCAAACGTAGAGTCGCCGGCTGCGATGACAGATAGCAAACAGACAGAAGAGGTTTACAAGCACAGTCGAAAGCGAACAACTGCTATGATACCCTCCAAGCAAGCCGTCAGTAGCCTCGGGAGTCTGCTCGCCGTACTCGGACTCGCCGGGGTCGCAACAGCACAGCCTACAGCCCCGGGTGGGAGTGCGGGCCCGGGCTTCAATATCGTCCTCCGTTTCGGTGTCGGGTTCGTCATGCTCTCGGTGTTGGGCGCCGCAGCAGCCGCTATCGGCCCGTCGTACACGACGAACGCCGTGCGGGAGATTCAGGATGACCCCGGCGACGCAATCGGCTGGGGGATTCTCGTCGGCATTCTGGTCCCCATCGGGTTGGTACTACTCACGCTGACGATTATCGGCGCGCTGATATCGATCCCCGGACTGCTTCTCATCGGCATCCTCAGTATCGTCGGCACCGGCATTACTGCTGTCTGGGTCGGGAATTCGGTTATCGGCGATGACGGCACCGTTAGCGCAACAGACGGCGTCGCCGGGGGGCTGTTACTGGCCGTTCCCTTCGCGATTCCAGTCGTCGGCGGCTTCCTCCTCAACCTCATAACGCTCGTCGGCCTCGGTGTCGTCGGCCGCGGGCTGTACGAGGAATGGTCGGACTGAGCGAGTGGTCGCCGACGGTTGAAGCGGTTTCTCGCTGCTGCAACGAGTGGGTTCAGCTCGCGCCGGGACACCCGAGTTCGTGCGGGTCGTCGTACACCTCTGGCGGAATCGAGATGGCGGTTGGTTCACCGTACTCGCTGTACTGGACCGTGATCGTGGCAGTTGCAGTCGCTCCACGCTGTGAGATTTCTATCCTGAGTTCCGACTGTACCGGTCGGTTCGTGTTTGGATTAACCCAGAGTCGCGCTGTCGCGTTCTCAAGCGAACCGCGGTTTAGATCCATGTCGCCAGCCTGTCGGCGATTCATGAGTGACCTGATAGTCTCAGCGCTCGGGGAGGCCGTGACGAGAACAGTCCGGTTGCCGTCAAGCGTCTCATTGCCCCGCCAGTAGACGTTCGAGCGTTCGAAGAGCAGCAGTTGCCGATGGAGCGGCGTCGTGGTCGCCCACGGATCGGAACGCGATACGTTCTCGACGGCGTAGCCACCCCAAGGGTCCTGACAGCCCTGGTACGCTTTGTACCCGTCGACATAGGAGTCGATCGTCTGGTCTTGCATCCGCGTCGTCGCTTGCATCCGTTTTGCGGAGACGTTTACCGCACCATCGCCGTCAACTCTCACGGTCCGCGATTGCTCACCATCCGATGCTACCACATGCATCTCCATATCGAATCGATACGCTTCGACGGCGGCAACAGTGCTGTTCGCCTCCTCGACGGCAGTGACGGCTCGTTCGTCGCTCGGTGGCGGGCTATCAGCCATGAATGTGCCACACCCGGCAAGGAGGGAAACGATGCATACGGCGAGGACCAATCGTCGCATACAGTGTTCTCGCTCGCCCGTCCGTCTAAAAGCTCATGGGTCCGATTCGTGACAGCCCAACAGCTGAAAATAGCGCCAACGTCAGAACCGCGGGAAGCTTCCGGCAGAATGGGGTCACTGCGTCGTCAGTAACTCCAGTTTCACATTGGCGCGCATGGGTAGTAAGCAGGTAGAGAAACAAGAACAGAATGCAAGCGAATAGGCCGCTCCGTTTGGAACTATGTAGGTTTGGGACCGCTTCCCGGAGAATCGTTATTTCGGACCTGATATGCAGTACGCTGACTCTAGCGTGGTGCAGACACCGCTATCTAACGTCGAGTTGGGATTGCAGGTCCGCGACCAGCACGTACGCCACCAGCGTCAGGACGAGCACCGAAAACCCGGTCCAGAGATGCAGGTTCACTGCGCCCTCACCGACCCACTGTGGGACTGCCGGGCGCACAACGGGCGGCTGGAGCGGCCAGAGCAGGTCCGACGACACGTACAGGTTCGGCGGCAGGAGTTGCTGATTATCGGCCACCAGGTGTGAAAGGTGGGCGAACGCAAACGCCGTCCCAAGTCGGGCCCGGTCCGTTCGGACTGCGTAAGCGATGACGACAATCGAGAGCGGAATTGCGAACGGGAGCGAGTGCATAAACACCCGACCGGAGGGGATGAGATGGAGTTCGTACGCTAACGGCTTGTCGATGAGATCCGGGAACTGGCTGCCGAAGAACGTGACTGCGACTAGCTGGAGCGACGGGAGCTGTCTGTCCCGGAGGAGTGCGTATACTGCGACAGGGAGGAGGGCGATGATGAAATGCTCGCTCGGGAGGACCATTTTCTGGTTAGTAGTGCTGAGGTCGTGTGCGAGGAAATGCCTTGTGTGGGATGGGGGTTTGCGCGTGCCATTGCGTCAGATACGCAGTCCATACCGCTCGCTTCACAGAGAGCGCTATGAGTGTTCTTTCGAGTTGTTGTATGGAGACCTGATTTCTGTGCCGCTATCGCTGGGACACACCCCACCGTGTCCAGTGTCTCTGGTAGCAGTTGGTCCGTGTTCGGAACGGTGTCTCTCTTTCGACGATAATTGCCAGAGCGGCTCCACGGCTGCCGCCGTGGGTGGTGTTCTGGATGGGTTAGGCGGGGACACACGTGATAGAGCGTATGGTGGTCGCTGCCTGATTGACGAGAAGCCGGTCCCAGACACACCTCGCACCGAGTGTACTGGCTGTCAGTGTCTGAACGACAGCCGCCCATCTCAGACACACCCCACACCGAGTGAAGATTGGTTTCTCCACTGGCTCCGATGAACGTCAGATAACGGGGCTTGAACTGGCAAAAGCCGCGAAGTCGCAAGCTGAATCGAGTATCCGACCAGACTGGTATCTTACAGTAGTCGACGAGTGACTTACACAGGCACACACCACGTACCGAGTGTACTGGCCACTGATCCGTGCCGACAGAGGATGCTCGACAGAGACACATCATGAGCCGAGCGGCAGCCGTGGACCTTCGGGCAGTCGTTCAGAGTTTACTGTTGGTAGACAGCGCGTAGATAGTGAAAGGAGAGTAGAGATCCGTATCCAGATGTACTCCATCGTGGACTGTGTGTCGTGGGGCACGTAGCCTTGCGTAACCCAGTGTGAGTACTGGACCTTTACACTCGGTACGTGGTGTGTGTCAGCCGACACGTTCCTATATAAAACACCCTGAGATCCCCTGAAATTCGGTGCTGGATTCTTTTCCAAGATTTCACTCGTTTCGAGGTGTGTGAGACGGTATCGCGAACTGGAGCGAAGGCATGGATACTCACCCAGGTGAGATACAGTTCATTATGTAGGGGTTTGTTACGGTGAAGCCGTGTGCAAGGAAATTTCTTCTGTGGGATGAGGGTTTGCGCGTGCCAGTGCATTCAGATACGCAGTTCACACCGCTCACTTCACTGTGTCGAGTGGCTTTTCGAGTGGTCTGTGCGTGCAGACTTGGTTTTCACACCGCTATTACTGGGACACACCCCACCGTGTCCAGTGTCATTGGGAGTGCAGTCGGTTTGGGTGTTGTCCCAATGTTAAGAACTACCTGTCCCTCCCCCCACTGTGTCCAGTGTCTTTGGTAGCAGTCCAACGGCCTCATACCGAGAACCGCTTACTGACTCCGATCAAGACGTTGCTGCATTTCGTCGGTGACACCCACGACATCCACTGTTTCGCTGAGCGCCTCAATAAGGAGATCTGGATTTGTATCAAGAGCATACTCGTAATACCGTCCTCCAACCTCGCCTTTATTTCGCTCAACCCGACTGGCGATGCCTAACATTGCGAGTTCATTCAGGTGGTCTCGCATCCGCCGAGGAACGAGTGCATCTGTCGCTGCTCGGTCGCAGACGACCTCATACCGTTCTTGGATCGTTCGCGCCCGGACTGGCGTATCGCTTTCCTCATGAAGCATCATGAGAGCATATAGTACCAGATGACCGTGCTGGGTAAGTCCGGCAACACCCTCAGCAATACGACTCCGTTCAAGCGCGGTTCGTGCAGTGTCAACGTGGGCCTCTGTGAGTTCAGTGGCGTTTTCTTCAACCGCGATATCTCCAGCTTCCATCAGTAAATCAAGGCTTTGGCGGGCGTCACCAGCGTCTTTCGCCCCGAAGGCAGCACACTTCGCGATCACTTCTTGTGGAACAACATCCGGGTAAAAAGCGATCTCGGAGCGCTGACGGAGGATGTCTCGAAGTTCGTTTGCGTCGTACGCTGGGAACTGAAGTTCCTTTTCACAGAGACTCGATTGGACCTTCGAGCTGAGTCGTTCACGGTATTTGAAATCGTTCGAGATTCCAATGATACCGACCCTACACTCACTGAGATTTCCATTCGCTCGCGCACGGGGAATCTGGTAGAGAATTGAGTCGTCCTCTATATGATCAACTTCATCAAAAACAATGACTATTGTCCCCCCGATTGAATCAAGTTCGCTCCAGAGCCACTCGTTTACCTGTCGGCGCGGGTACCCAGTCGGCTTCAGCTGATCTGTAGGTGCACGTAGCTCATTCACAAGCTGGATCGCAACCTGATAGCTCGTACTTAAATCCTCACAGTTCGTCCGAATTGTCGTGACATCAATGTCGTATTCAGCCGCATCCGACTTGAGCTCATCAAGCAGATAACGTGTGCACGCAGTTTTGCCAACACCGGCTTTTCCGTATAGAAAGATGTTCGACGGCTGATCGCCGTTGATAACTGGCTGCAACGCGGCGATATACTGCTGTAGCTCTTCGTCACGTCCCACAATCTCTTCTGGCTGGTAATCTTCACGAAGTGCATCACGATTCTGGAAAATGTCTGTGTCTGGTTCGAACAACCCCATGTGTTTTCTTACTCACACTACAGTGGGATGGTATTTAAAACCACTGTGTCTTTTGTGTCCAATGTCTTCGAATTTGCACCCCATCATGTCCAGTGTCACGGGATTTGAGCGAGTATGGAGACTCATGCGTAACCGGTTTGAACGGTTGTTACACGATGCTGGAGGGAAACCTAACTAACAGTGCTATTTGACTCGTGAGCGGCGTATATCTGCCCTAGCGGCAGGATTTGAACACAGACCGATCAACAAAGACACTGGACACACTGGGGTGGGAGAGTGGCGATACCGCACACGAGTACGGGCTGAAAATACAACAGATAGTCAGAGGAGCAAGGAGAGATTATATGACCACCTCAATCAGCACGGCTGTCCCTGGTAACTGACCAACTCGGAAGGAGGTGTGTGGGTACGCACTCGATACTAAAGCCGCAGATGGAGACAAAGCAGAGCGCCGGTGTCGCTGCATTCGGTTTACCACGACCCGTCAACTGCTCGCTGATAGACGGTTTCGGCCTGATCAGCCACTGCATCCCAGTCGTACTGCTCCGCACGTTCGACAGGGTCAGCCGATGGGCGCTCGCCACCGAGAGCGGCGTCGAGTCTCTCTGTGAGCGAGTCAACGGTTGGGTCGACGAGAAAGCCCGCGTCACCGATAACTTCGTCTGCCGCCGAATCCGGATGGGAAGCGGCAATCACGGTACAGTCAGCAGCCATCGCTTCGACGAACGTAATTCCAAATCCTTCTCGCGTCGACGGTGACGCGAAAATGTCAGCAGCGCGCATATGCCCGAGCACGTCCTCGTAGTCGTCGAGAAATCCCAGCATCGAAACGCGGTCGGCGTGGGTCAGTGAGCTGCGTTTCCTGTCGAGGCGGTCACGCTCAGGCCCATCTCCGATGATACCGAGCGTGACGGCATGCTTGTCGGCGACTCGATCAAACGCCTCCAGCAGGATATCGACGTTCTTGTGCTCGATCAGCCGGCCGGCGAAGACGATATCGTACCCACTGTCGGGTTGTGTGGCAGTCCGCACCTGCTCGGTGTCGAGCCCGTTGGGTACGACCTCAATATGCTTCCGGGTCAGGCCGATATCAGCGAGGTTGTCCGCAGTGATTCCTGAAACAGCGATCGGATGCTGGGGTGCCTTGGCAGTGAGTCGTTCAATGAGTTTGCCACCCGGAGCGAGCGGTCCGAGGTACTCCTCCCAGTAATCGCCCCAGACCTCATGCCATGTCGTGACGACTGGCGTGCTAGTCCCGAGACTAGCAAGTTTCGTGGCATGGACTGGGAAATATGGGAAGACGCTAGCAATGACAAGGTCATGTTCATTGTCGCTAAGACGACGGCGAAGCGGTGGGAGTGCGCGGACTGCGAAATCGATTGCCTCGGTGATGGACCGCCGGTCGTCTTCGTAGAGTTCTGCTTCAGGCGCGACCGCGCGCAGGGTCATCCCCTCATGTGTGGTCTCCGCTGGGCCGTCCCAGTAGTGGCGACCATAGATGGTGACATCGTGGCCCCCGTCGGCGAGGCGAGTGCCGATTTCGTGGATGCGTTTCTCTGCGCCTCCACGCACGAACGGGTAGACAACATTGCTTATAAAACCGATACGCATTACCTGAGAGATTCAGTCCAGTCCCAAACAGTGTTTCGGAACCTACGGATCCGGGACGGGGAATTTGTAGTTGTACGCCATCACCGAGTTTCTGGGACGCGTGTCTTCCAAAAAATTCCGAGCGGAGATATCACTTAACTGAATGCCGAGACCAGATCCGTTCTCTACGTGTTCCTGTTTGCTTGTGTGGTTATCGTAGCCAAATCGTTCGAGCTCGGCTTGAAGCGTCTGGACAGAGCTTTCCGGAAAGCCGTGAGTCGAGAAAATAATGCGTGGTGCACCGCTGTCTCGAATTGAACAGCAGCCATCGCCCCAAAACCAGTGAAGTAGCGCAGTACGGTCAAGTTGGAAGTCCTCCGGCACAACTTTTCGACGCTTACCATCGTATTTTTTATACCAGTCAGAATACATCTCTTCGAAAAGTGGCTGTAAACGGGACCTGAGTATCCACATGGTATATTCAGGTCCGAATGTATCTGCCCGTGTGTTCGAGCGGGGAGCGTTCTCAGGAAAAAGGCCATCCGGGAGTTTCTCTTCGACTCGGAGCGTATGTTCCTTGACCGAGTTCGACAACCGGAAAAAGCAACCCCCCGATTCTCGTTGAAACAGACAGCCGTCGCCGAGGAGCTCTCCCTGAATCACGGAGATCTGGTGCGGACTGAATCCGACATCGACAGCTTTCCCGTCAGTCGACCGGAGTTCGATACCGGATTCTCGGAGGCGATACCGAATTTGCTCCGGAACCGTACCATAATCGGTGGCAATCGATTGGAGCGGTTCTCCCTGTTCAACGTATCTGTCAACGATCTCGTCGTCTTTCTCTTCGAGCCGGACGTGTGGATGGCCCCCTCGTTCGGTGGACACATCGTTCTCAACGAGACGCTTTCGAATTGTGGTGCTGACACATCGAAGTGGTCCGCTATCTCCTGTAGGGACTGGCCGTCCTCGTTGTACCGTTCGATGATTTCGTCCGTCTGCTTATCCAACCACTCGTACCGAGTTCCGGGCCCGTGACTCATACCTCTACGATCGTCTCCGTGGATTGTATACATTATGATTGTATCAATACATCGTACTACACATCTCGAAGATAACCGTCGTTTTAGTGGCTAGCCGCAGACCGGCGTAATAATGGCCGAAATCGATCTGAATCCGACCGATCGGGCGATCCTTGACCTCCTTCGTGACGGTCGGTGTACACCGTCGTATATTGCAGACGAACACGGGTACAGCCGACAGAACGTCACAAACCGACTCAGTCGACTCGTCGAACATGGGTACGTTCGGAAAGTCCACACTGGATTGTACGAACTCGTCGACGATCCGCAAGCAGATCTGTGACATATTTCGTGGCGTATTTTCAGACGAGGGTACCAATCAGATTCCTATCGATATAAATAAGCCAAAATATAAGAGAGTCTACTGATTCCATCTCAGTAATGACGGATCGGGACTGGAAACACGTCATCCTCCTCTCGGCGGACGCGCTCCGTGCGGACCACCTCTCCTCGTACGGTTATCACCGCAAGACCTCGCCCGTGCTCGACGAGCTGGCTGATGAGTCGATTCGGTTCGGGAACGCGTACAGCGCGAGTTCGCACACCCGCGAGGCGGTGCCCGCGCTGTTGACGGGCGAGTACCCAGATATCGCGATAGACGACGGGTATCGGCTCGCGACGGAGTCGGTGGCGTCGACGCTCTCGGAGGCGGGCTTCGCGACGGCCGGGTTCCACTCGAACCCGTTCGTCTCGCGGGCCTACGGCTTCGACGAGGGGTTCGACCATTTCGACGACGACCTCCATCTCGGCCAGCACAAACTGGTCGCGCTGGCTCAGCGGGCGCTCGACAAGCTGCGGAACCGCCACTACGCGCGGGCCGACGAGATCAACGAGCGATCGTTGGAGTGGCTTGACTCTCTGGATAGTGGTAGGTCGTTCTTCCTGTGGAACCACTACATGGACACCCACGGGCCGTACGAGCCGCCGGGCGAGTACGCGACGCGGTACGCGGACCGGGAGGTGTCCGGGCGAGAGGCGCAAAAGCTGTACCAGCGCGCGATCGACGATCCTGAGTCGATCACGGACGCGGAACGCGAGCTGCTGATCGACTTGTACGACGCCGAGATCCGGTACAACGACGCGCGGATCGGCGAGTTCCTGGCGGCGCTCCGGGAGCGCGATCTGTTGGAGGAGTCGCTTTTGATCGTCACCGCAGACCACGGCGACGCCTTCGGCGAGCACGGCTACTACGAACACCCGCGGTACCTCCACGACGAGATCACGCGGGTACCCCTGATCGTGCGTCCGCCCGGTGGGGCCGCGGAAGAAGTTGAGACACCCGCGAGTACGCTAGACGTGGGCGCGACAATCGAGGCGGCGGTCGGCAGCGAGGCAACGGGCGACGGCGTCTCGCTGCTCGGGACGCTCCCGGACGACCGGACGGTCTTCAGTCAGGCGCGCGGCGAGGACGAGCACGGCCACCTCCGGCGGTACGCGTCGCGGACCGCGGAGGGTGCGTGTTTCTGCGAGCGCGATCGGGAGTCGGGGACGATCGAGTTCGGGGAGTGTGCGGGGTCGGCCTTGCGTGAGGAGTTAGAAGCTCACGTCGACGAGCGGGTCCGTGTCGAGAACGGCGAGTCGGTCGAGGATGATGAGGAGGTCGACGAAGAGATCGAACGGCGGCTGGACGCGTTGGGGTATAAATGAGTGAGTCGCTTCGGATCGCGATGATCCAAGACGACTGGTGGCCACGAACGGGTGGTGGACCGGTTCACGTGAAGGAGCTTTCAGTGGCGCTTGCAGAGCGATTTGACCACACCATCGATATCTACACCCGGGCGCTGAAGAAGGACGGTTCCTCTCACACGAAGACCGAAACGTTTGCCAACGGTAAGGTTCGCGTCCATCGACTGAAGCCGTCGACGGAGTACTGGAACCCGATCGGGCGGGTCGCGTCGCTGGGCACCCCGATTCCACACCTCCTCACCGAAGAGTTCGATATTGTTCACGGCCACACGTTCCTCCCGGCGGTCCCAACACGGACCGCGGGAACATTCACTGACGCGGCGACCGTCTTCACCGTTCACGGGACCGCGTTGAACTCCGGAGTCGGGCGCGATGAGTCCGCGCTCGCAGGCATCAAGCGGCGGCTGGAACGGCTCTTCGTCCTCAACTTCGACTACGATCACGTCATCTCGGTCAATACGGAGCACTTGGACCTGCTCGGCGATCACCACGAGGACCTCTCGTGTGTCCCGAACGGCGTCAATCTCGAACGGTTCGATGTCGATGTCGATCGACGCGACGAGATACTCTTTCTCGGACGACTCGCACCGAAAAAGCGGGTGAGCGATCTCATCGACGCGTTCGCTCGGATCGCCGACGAGATTCCTGAGACCGACCTCGTCATCGTCGGGACCGGCCCGAAGGGAGACGAACTCAAAGCACAAGCGGCACAGACCGCGGTCAGCGACCGAATTCACTTCGAGGGGCGCGTTTCTGACGAGGCGATCCCGCGGTACTACCGTCGGGCACGGCTGTTCGTCCTCCCGTCCGTGTGGGAGGGCCATCCGTTGACGCTACTCGAAGCGTGGGCCGGCGAGGTTCCGGTGATAACGAGCGACGTTGAAGGGATCGGCGAGTTCGTCGAACACGAGGAGACGGGTTACCTCGTTCCCTCGGAGTCTCCTCAAGAACTCCGCGAGGCGATCCGGTACGCGCTAGACAATCCGGAAGAGAGCAGGGCGTGGGCCGCGAACGCGTACGAGTTGGTCAGCGACGAGTACTCATGGGAAGGCGTCGCGGACCGAACGAATCGGATTTATCAGGATATCACGTCGGACCGCTGAGCCGGTCTTTTGTTGTGGTTACTCCATGTAGCCGAGGTCGGCGAGGCGGTCCTCGACGCTCGACGTGTCTTCTTGTGACGAGGTGTCGGCGTAGTCGTCGACGAGCTCGTCCCAATCGCGGCGTTCGACCGTCTCTTCGGTGTCCGTGAGGACCTTTCCGTCCGTGCTGCTGTCGACTGGGATCCCGAGCTCGGCCGCGACGGTCGGCGCGATGTCGTAGATCTCGGCCTGATCGCCGGTATCGAGCGGTCGGTTGGCGATCAAGATACCTTCCGGCTTGTGGTTCTTGTGGGGGTATCGACGGAAGGTGTCGAGGATGGACCCGCTCACGTCGTAGCGGTAGTCGCGGGGGAACAGGGCGATATCCGGCGCATCGTCGAGGTGCTTCCCCTCGTAGACCTCTTCGCGCGGCTTCACCGCGTCGAAGACGAGTTCGCCGTCCGGATCACGGACCGCTTCGAGCTCCTCGATAAGCTCGGAGCGAACGTCCTCGTAGTCGCTCTGGGGAACGACTCCGTGTGGGTCGCGTCCCTCGACGTTGAGATGGACGCCGAGACTGTTGAACAGAAGCTGGTAGGCGGTCGAGTTCTCGTGGTCGACGACCTGATTCTGCGCGGCGACGAGGAAGTCCTCGGGGAGCACTCGTTCGACGGCCTTGTCAAGCCCGACCGTTCCGAGCAGCCGGTGGATCTTACGCGGAGAGAGTCCGACCGTCGAGAGCGCCAAGACCGTCGTATCGGCGACGGACGCGACAGGAGTGGAGCCGTCTTCGTCGGCTGTCTCTCCTTTTAGGTCGTCTTTCGCCTGCCGGAAGTACTGCTCCTCGCCCGTGGTCGTCTCCACGTAGCCGTGCTCGGCGAGCCACGAGTTCACGTAGAACGTCCAGTCGTAGTCGCCCATCCCGTGGTCCGAGGCGATGAGGACCAGCGGGTCCTCCCCGCCGAGATCGATGATGTCGCCGACGAACTCGTCGACATTTTCGAGCACCCGTCGGATCTGGTCGCGGTCGTCGAGGTCGTGGAAGATCGAGTCGGTGACCTGGAACTGGACCGCCATTAGGTCCCAGTCGTAGCGCTCGTCGAGGAAGCGGGCCATGTCACGGCGGTGACGGGCGACCTCCGTGTACTCCGCGACCGGATCGTCGTCAGTGCCGTACGAGGGGTAGATCCGATACTCGCCGTGCTCGGACTCGTACTCGTCTCGGAGTTCGGGGGGCGAGAACTCGACGTCTTCGGTGGCCAGATAGCCGGGGACGACGGCGCCACGTTCGAGCTCGGGAGCAGGATGCGTGACGGGGTAGTTGATCGCGATCGGCGTCTTCCCAGCTTCCGCGGCGGTTTCGAAGAGATACGGGGCGTCGACGGCGGGTCGATCGATGAGGGACTTCTCGTAGCCGTCGTTCGTAAAGAAGTCGAACACACCGTGGCTTCCGGGGTTACGGCCGCTGAGGAAAGAGGGCCACGCGCAGGGGGTCCAGGGGGGATGGGTGCTTTCGAATCCTGATCGAGCACCGCTTTTCAATAGCGAATAGACGGTTTCGAGGGAATCATCACGTAGCCACGGATCGATCTCCTCGAATCCTAATCCATCCAGTCCAATAAGAATCGTCTGAGCCGTGTCAGTCATTATCGGAAGTCCAGTGTGGCATCACAAAAAGCTTGAGTGAATGATATTACAGTGATATGGAATACTTTTGTGTGATACGCTATAAATAGCCGAGATCCGCTAATCGGTCCTCTACAGATGAGTCCTGAATTACCTCATCCGAAGTATCGGGCACGTAGGTTTGATTGTCTGTGGCGCTCGTTTCTACCAGAGGTACTTTTTTAAGATTCGGATGTGGGACACCCGCAATATGATTACTAATACCAAACTCTCCAAACAATTCACCATGATCTGCAGTGATAAGAACTCGCTCACGATCAAGGTTGTTTAGGAGCAACTCCACACTATCCAGAACATATCGTAAGTTGTCTAGGTATAGCTCGAAGATCTCGGCTTTGTTTCCTTGTGATCGAAGTTCTCCGAAAGGGTCTTTCTCGGTAGAGGTTATCTCTTGACCGTTCTGGGTTGTGTTTCTTAGATACGGCGCGTGAGGCTGCATGTAATGGACGAGCATCTTCTCAGGGGATGATTTCCGCCCAGTGTCGATAGCATGGTCAGTCACCGTTTCAGCCGGGACAACTCCGTACTCTTCGTTGAGATGCGAGAGAGATTTAAATTCCGCAAAGTCGTCTTTTGTCAAAGTCGGTCTGGACATCAGATTCGCGAATATGGGATGAGATTCGAGAAAAGACCCCCGTGTCGGTGACCAAAATCCGAAATCAACATCCTCAGTTAAAACTGAGTCGACCCACGCATTAGAGGAGATCTGGGTTGTTCGATTTATTTGAGTCCGATGCTCTTCTGTGAAGGTATTGACCATCCATTCCTTTGAGGTGCTTCCTACGGAGTACACCGCTTCAACCTCATCAATGAATTCGTATTCCGGTGCGACTGTTCGCATAGCGTCAACGCGACAGGCATCGAGTACGATCAGTACGTCCCACTCTAGATCGAACACATTAGTTCCGACAGGATGGTACGAAGTAACAGCCATCCACGGTAGTAAATATAGTGCATAAATTTCTCGGGTTATTTTTGACGAATATACTTGCTTAATCACATTTCTAAGCATGGTTGACATTGTATAATTGGATAGATATAAATACAGGCGACACAATATTTGACGTATCTGAGAGTCAAAATATTTATTTTGCATCTGTAACCATCGAGTATCAATTCTGTGTGATTGAAACAAAAATAATTTGCATCGGGGCACTACTCAACCGTCATAATTGATAAAGCGAACCAGCAGGAAATATTTTTTTCGTACGCTACTGTGATCACTCGCTCGTGTAGGCCCTGCTGCGGCCCCAGTACAACTGACCGCTCGGACTGCTAGACTACGAGTATGACCGTGAAATGTGGTAGATCGACCACTCATCGAAGCGAGATTTGGCATTTTCACATCTGATTCAGACAGTTTGCATTATAAGAGAGGGTGTCATAGAACGGTTACCACACCAACAAGCAGGGTGAACGCTGAGGTGGTATGAGCCCAGCACCCTGCAAAATCACCCTTCGGTAGACTCATTCTTCAATGTCGTAGAGACAGAGACGCTTGCGCTGTTTGAGTATCTCTCCTTCGAGTTTCTCGACAAGTTCAACGTGTTCGCCCCGGCCCAGACGGGGCGAACACGAGAGCACGAACCACCAGAGTTGATGCGTGGGTTCCTCCATTGCTACTACCACGACATCTATGGGATTCGTCCCATTGAACGCGAACTTCAGAACACGGTCGTCTGGCTGAGCTGTGGGTTCGATCGACCGCCGTCGAGAGACGCGGTCGATCGCTTCCTCACTGACCTCGAACACGTTGTTGACGGGGTCTTCGACCGGCTCGTCAAGCAGGTCGCCAGCCGCGGCCTGTTCGACTTGACCTACTGTATCGATTCGACCGATGTGAGGGCGATGCCCGCCGACCAAGACGCCTCGAAGTGCTACGATCCAACCGCCGAAGAGTACTACCACAGATACGGCTGCACGATCGCCTTGACCGGATCAAAGATCCCGATAGCAACGGAGTTCACCGAGAGCAAGCAAGCGCCAGAAGAGACGGCGATGCGCGTCACGAGTGACGCGCTCGCCGTCGCCAAACCGATGTGGATGGTCGGTGATAGCGCTTATGACACGCTCGACTGCACGACCACCTGCTGGCCGCACGGGTCGTGCCAGTCGCCCCATACAACGCGCGAAACACCGACGATCCAAAAGACGTCGAGTACAGGGTCGAAGACCGCATCGACGAACACAGCGAGGACGTACAACTGAAGCAATCGACGCTAGACGAGACGTACAACCGCCGGACAGGAGTTGAACGAACCAGCAAATCAATTAAGGACTGTGGCCTCGGGCGAACGCACGCCTGAGGCCGCGTCCACACACGAGTACATTCTCGCTCTATGCCTTTGCCTCGTCGTCGCAATCACCAACTACGAACGCGGAGACAATCCAGGGAGCACGATCATCACGGTGTGAGAACTCTTCTATGACACCCTCTCTCGTTGTCTGCCATCTCGGCAAGCCATGTTCCAATTGGTTTATATATGTTCCGGTGATAAACTAGCATCTTGGTGAAAACAATCACAGTGTGGCTTCAAAGTACACTCCATGAGGATAATTTTATTTTACCGACCAGTGTACGACGAATATGAATATTCTTGGATATTTTCCAGGGATTGACTTTTCCGCCAACGAACAGTTTGGAAGAAAAGTCCATCTTCGTGAGTTCATATCTAATGTAAAGTCTAACGAAGGGGTAACAGCCACGTTTGCCATTGGCAATGCACCCCCAAGCCTATTTGATGGTGATCCGAACATCATTGAATTAGGCCACACAAACTCAATACTGCGACAGACAACGGGCGAATTCTATCAAGCAATATATTTCTCCAATGTTATCCGACAGAACAATATAGACCTCATATACACCAGAGATTCGCCATATTTTGCGCCACTATTGATGAGTGTTCTCAGTGACACCCCTCTAGTTGTCGAAGCGAATGGGGTTCCAGAAAATGAGGGCCAGAATTCAATAGTTAGTACGGCTAGAAACAAATCATTCCACACAATACGTGCTGTAAAAAGAAATCACGCGAAGAGGATTATTGCTGTCTCTAAGAGTGTGGAAAACTATTTATTATCAGAAAATTCCGGTTATCAAACGGTCACTGTCTCAAATGGTGTTAATATCAATAAATTCGATATATCTACTTCTGTATCACCAAGCGAACCATACACCTTGTGTTACGTTGGTGGACTACAGGAGTGGCAAAACATCGAGAAGATGATCCGAGTCCTCTCTCTAATAAAGAAGGACATTGAATTTGTGGTTGTTGGCGGTACCAAAAAAAGAATAGCTGCCCTTACCGAAACAGCGAGGGCGGAAGGCATCAAAGATAGCGTCACATTTGTTGGTAGGGTGTCTCACGACAAAGTCCCGGAGCTGATTAATGAGAGTGACATTTGTCTGGGTCCATTTGCTAAGTCACGAAAAGCATCGCCGCTCAAGATCTACGAATACTTAGCCTGTGGACGGGAAGTGATTGTCGTGAATGATGATGGATTAGAAGAAATGGACGGTTTGCCGGGAGTGCACCGTTTCCAATACGAATCAAATGAAGTATTAGCTAGCAAGGTAGTTGATACCCTAATCGGGTGTTCAACAAACACAGATGGGAGAAACATGGTGGTTGATCAGCATTCTTGGAAGGCGGTAACAGATCATATTCTCCATGAGTGTAGAAAAGTGGTTGAATGAGAGTTCCGTAGTTACAGATACCCCATCTGCTCCAAATTTTCTTTAATATCGTCACTCAAAGTTTCTGATTTTTGTTGTTTAATACGTTGTAATTGCCTTTGATGTTGCATAAGTGAGTCTTGAAGCTCATCACAGTCATATCCAGGGCCAGCGTATTCTTCCTCGTCAGGATAGTAGATTAATTTGTCATCCGGTGATTGCCATGCTACAAATTGCTTTTTTGGAGGGAGCCGGTCCCGGTCTATATCTTCTGATATTTTATTTATAAAGGAGGTAGAGGCACTATAGTACGTATATGCTGTATCGCGTGTTTCCGTTCGAATATCAATACTATTTGTATCTGGGCTATCGGCCCCAGTTAAACCAATAATGGTCTCGTAGAGGTCATTCAACTGGACAATATCACTAAAGACTCCGTTTTTGATTCTGTCGGTGGGATCATGGATTATCAATGGAACACGGATTAGTGAATCTGCAACAGAAAACTGGTGACCTAGTATATTATCTTCTCCAAAGTTATCTCCATGATCACCAAATATCACAATAATCGTGTTGTCGTAAACGTCTTCTGCTTTCAAAATCTCAATAATTGATTCTACATATTGATCGATATTTCGTAGACACCCACGATATAGATCTTTAATCGTCTTCAAATCCCCTGTACTCGGTTTATAATCGCCAACATACATTTCTCCTCGCTTGTCGTAAATCGACCTCTGCCGGATGATATTCAGGTTCACACCCAGGAGTGTCTTACTTGTGAATTGCTTGTAATGTGGAGATTGGGGTGCATATGGCCAATGTGCACCGTTTAAATGGATAAAATGACAAAAGGGAGATTGAGTCTGACCTATGGACTGTGAAAAGTTTTCTATTGTCCAATTGTCCCTCTGTAAGATCCAGGAAGCAAATGGTTCTCCTCTCCTAGTTTGACGCAGGAGTTCTAGGATCGCTTCAGGCTTCGAATTAAAAACTGGTTCAGTGGAAGTATGATCAAACCCACGCAGAATTCCGCCGGCCTCAAGCCATCCATTATGGCCGAATGATTGAGTGTTGTATCCTTCTTCGTTCAATATTTCAGCAAAAGTCGGGTGATTCCCAAGAACATCTCCTTCATCTAGAACAGAATGTTCTGGCGGATATAATCCCGTGAAAACTGAACCATGAACTTGTAGTGTCCAACAAGAGGGACTGATCGCATTGTTATAGACAGCACTCTGTTCTCCAAATTCTTTGAGAAAAGGTGTAGTATTTTCAGAATCGTTATATACAGAGGAAAAATCACGTCGGAAGCTATCTACAGATATACAAAGCACGTTTGGGGTCTCAACACTCATGAATATAGTAATACATGTCTTCCGTTATTAATGAATTCATTGGTTTCGATATCCTTTTTATAACATCCTTAGGGAGCGAAATGGGAGAAGACGAAAAATCTCAGAAGCACAGCAAGAAGAATTTGAGGAAACCGTTCACGAACCCCTGAAGAGGTCAGTATTGGCGCACTGGCGTGGACGCCGGCGCTCGCCCGAAACGATCTCGAAGAAATGTACTGTGTCAAACATTTTAAATATTACGCGGTGAGATTTTATCAATTCGATACGGAGCGCATGAATCGTCAATATCGGTCATTCAACGAACCCGCTGCCCCCTTCAGTCGGCGGGTTCATCCGGGTTATCGACAACTGACTTAGTCTTAACCACCGTAACACGGGTGAAGAGACAGAATCCCGATACCACAACACTCTGTCTCTTCGCTTTCCACGGCAATAACGCGGTCGCAGCGGTTCCGTCTAGCGAAACTACAGAGCCAAATACATCAAGGAACTAAAATAAAATCAAGAGTGAGTCTTAGACCAGTTGAGTAAGCGGTGGTGACGTGGAAATTTTTAAGACTCAGTTTCTATCTAAATTCTATTAATTTAACGTCTCTATGCTCAGCCATAATCGAAAAATTTCTTGTTAAGTTTGCACTTGTCTCATTTGTCACAAGGGCGAATTGGATGTCGTCGTCCCCCTCAAGGGCTGATGGTGGTCCATCAGTTATCGGTCTCTGTGCGAAAAATGAAAAGATCCAGATCTTCCCCATTCGAGGTTCAACAGCTACAGGCACACCCTCCGGGACTTCTTTGGCAGCGGACTGTCCTAATTTTTCTTCCCCACTATAAGAGGGACCACCAGTACCCAAGGGAACTGAACCAACCAAACTTGCAACGATTAGGGCTGCTAGGAGCATAGGGACAATTCGACGGCCGATCTCGTAGTCATCATGGCGCCATTGTGATTTGGCAAGTTGATCGGCTACGGGCAGTGCGACAACCAGCATAGCGGCTGCAGTTATTACGACCGATTTGAGTGTTAGACCCACCGTGATAATCGCCGCTAAAACGCTCATTCCAATACCGACGAGAGCGACCGGATCATGCTCCAGTGCCCCGCTGATTGCCACACCAATTATCAAGGAGCAGGGTACGAACATCGGCATGATATACCAAGCGTGGTTTCCAGTAAAGACAAAGAACCCAAACGTTACCACTGACCACCATATCAAGAACAAGGGTTTTTTGATCGACTGCTTCTGCCATCCTCGAATAAGAGCAACGGCAGCAGCTGGGAACAGAAAGTAAAACCATACTCCAATTTGGTCAGGGAAGGTCTGGAAGTAAGGATATTGCATGAAAGAGAACGTCGTTCCAGATTGGTCTATCAACGTTTCACCAGTCGCTCGTTGCACAACCTGTTGCAAAAATATTTCATGGACAAACTGATGCCCATATCGAAACCAAGCATACAATGTCCAAGGGAGTGTGATCCCAGCTGTTATTCCCACCATCGGTACAAGTTCCCTTGACATGAAAGTGTGGGAATGATAGAAAACAACCGGTATGACCGCAATGACGAATATTCCTGCATGAAACCCTTTTGTGAGTAACGCAAGCCCGGCAACCAAGCCTACGTACGGCAGGAGCTCTGGACGATCGTTGTCCAAGGCTGTCCATGTCAAATACACAAATAGAGAACCGAAGAAGAGCAATGGCACGTCAGTGCTTCCAGTCCGGCCGCCGTGATTCTGGGCGTAAATCATCGGTATCGTGAACAGCACACAGGCTGAAGCCACCCCAGCAGGACGGTCAAATAATTGTTCACCAAATCTATATGTTATCAAACCAGAAAGGATGGCAAAAATAGCTATAGGAAGCCTGATGGCAAATCTGGTAATCCCGAATATGGATACCGAAATACCCTGGAGCCAGAATACCAATGGTGGTTTTTCGAGAAATGCCCGGAGCTCAAAGCCTGGCCTCTGGGGGTGGATATAGACATGTGGAATCACCCAACGGTCATTCTGAACCATATTCCGGGCAACGTTCGCGTAGATACTTTCGTCCCATCTTACAAGTGGGCGGTGACCCAGATATGACAGATATACATAAGCACCGATGATAGCAATACCGATAATCCACCACAGATTGCCTAAATACGGTTTCCGAATGTTGTCGCGCAGGCGAGTATCAAGTTGGGCTACTGGCCTCGGGAGCGATACTCTGAGAGGGAGATCGTCGGATACATACTCCGTCTTTCTCGAAGATCCTCGGTCTGCAAAAGAGGGCTGTTGGGGGTTTCTCTCAGTGCTTTCCTTAGAATCGACAGGTTCGGTGTTTCGCGAACTGGTGTCAGTAGAGGGGGGTGCATGGTTTTTTTTTACGCCCGGAGTATCATCTGAACTTGACTGATTCGCATCCCCTGAGAAATCCGCTTGCACTATTGCTTGGACGAAATCTTCTACCCCTTCTAATTCAGCTGTGCTGAGGGTTGGGTAGGCGGAGAATTTCTGTTTTTCAATAGCACTGATTACGATTTCGTGATCTCCATCGTATTCGATTTCACGGGCAATTCTCTCTATGAATTCTCGCACAGTCTCTGAATCTCGGAAGTCAGTCGAAACTTCTTCTTGGATTCGGGTTATGATGTTGTCCATTATTATCACCGTGATCGCTCTACTGATGGAACATCTATCTCACTCGACATCGTCAACCAACCACATCCCAAGTAAACAAACTCTCAGCAACATAGTTGATGCTCATTCCAACGCCGATCCCAATGAGGTTTGCAACCGTTGGCCAGAGCTCAATCCCACCGATCGAAAGAGAATACTGCAAGATACTGGTCAATAGGTAGAGGATTGTAAATGCAACTGAGAGACCCACTACCCTGACAAGATGTGACTGTATCCAGCGATGAGCGAATGCAATAACACCGAGCTCTCCCTCATCAACAAACGTCCAGCGATCGTTGATTGTGAACATCGTCGTTATGGATATTTCGGCGCCGATCGCTTTCGCAACGGTTGGTCCGATACCAAATCCTGCAGTCAAAACAGCCACAAGGAGAGTCTCGATAGTCGCTCCAACAACGCCGACGGAAATAAACTTTCCAATCCGCGAACGATGTGCAAGTAGCACCAACGTTGACTCAGTCGTCATTGTCACCGAGCTTCATTAGCTTCGACCGGTCTGTTTTCGTGACGTCTCGGTGACGGGGGCTCGTCACGATTGCATCCGTTCGGCGCTTCACGTCGATGAGGGCTGTTGCCAACTCGATCGACGTCGAAATAGGATTGACTGTTGAGTCCGGATGGTCCTCCCACTCGATCGGGATCTCCGCGATCTCGTAGCCGAGCGACCCTGCGACTGAGACGAACTCCAGATCCCATGCGAAGCCAGGTTCGTAGCAGTGGTGGCCTATCGCCTTCCAGGCTTCCGAGCGAACAGCCTTCGCGCCACACTGATAGTCCCGGCACTGTGTGGGTAGTATCTTTCTGGCCGCGAAGGCGAATGCGTCCCCAAGGAACCGGCGAATAATCGTTTGGTGGGCGACGATATGTGAAGAGGGGTGGCGGCGTGAAGCGATGCTCACATCTGTAGTCCCATCTCTGATCTGGCGAACGATATCGTCGATCGACGTCGCGGGGACCGACCCATCGGCATCAGCGAACGCGACGATGTCCGTATCCAGCGCGTCGAATCCTTCCATGATCGCTCCACCCTTCCCTCTCCGTTTAGTGGAGACGTTCACCTCGGCAATCTCTTCAAGCCGATCGGCATGTGCTTGCCGAGGTGCATCAATTTCGATGCGAATGACCTCGGGACCGAGTTCTTCTTTGATGTCCTTGATGTACGTCTCCAGCGTAAGAATATCCGGGTCATACGCTGGAATCACGATCCCAAGCGAGTCACTTGCCATCGAATCCAGCCTCCTCCAAGAGCTTGTCAACGAGTTCTGGATTCGTTTCTGCCACAAGCTCGGTCTTCACTTTTTTCAGCGTCCTCCAAGTGTCGAGTTCTAGGTCCGCCTGGTAGGTCTTCCCACCCATGGTGTGATACGTGTGACATGGTTTACTTCGCATAAAAACCTGATTATCGTTGATAGAATTACCCCTGAAGGGATCTTCGACTGGTCTGCCGGGCTCCTTACCCTCTACGGTGTGGTCCGGCGATGCCCTCCAGCGCTACGTGCACAGTTTAAACTAACAGCTGTTTCAGCGAAAAAAGTGTCGAACTATAGTAGTTGTTGAGGGTGTCATACAATGACTCTATGAAAATCCTGCCTTGAAGCCCCTGGCGCGTGAATCAAGACAACAGGGGTTGGCAGAGACCGAGTGTGAACCAATGCTTCAAAGCATGCTAGAACGACCGGTCCTAGCCCGTGGAAGGAAGAAGAATACTGTGCCACAGACCACGCATAGGCGCCTTTCCGATTCACGCACGCTCAGCCCAACGGAGGCGTTGCATGTACCTCGGCATTGACACCCACAAGAAGTACTCGCAGGTTGCCGTCGTCGACGGCGACGGCAACCTGCAAGACGAGATTCGCTTGCCAAACGACCGCCTTGACGAGCTCGCCGAAGAGTACGCTGGTGGTGACGCTGCCATCGAAGCATCGGGCAACTACCGCCCGATCTACGAGATGCTCAACGAGCATCTCGACGTTTCCCTGGTGAATCCATCAAAGAACCGGATTATCGCCGACGCCACAGTCAAAACAGATCGCGTCGATGCGAAGAAACTCGCGCACATGCTCCGAGCGGACATGCTCGCTGAGAGTTACGTCCCACCGGACGAGATCCGCACCCTGCGGGATCTCGTCCGGACGCGTAAGTCGTTAGTCGAAAAGCGGACTGGTGTGCTCTGTTGAAGAGCAACTAATCCGTTCGTTTTCACCGATTTAGAAGGATGAAGCCGAGGAATTTGATTCTGTCCATGGAAGTCAAACTCCTCGACTTCGTTCAGGAGTGTAAACGGCTGGCCAAAGAAGCGTTGGGGAAAGGTGCGGGCGAGCCCGCCAGGGGCGGTTCGCCCGCTGGAAACATGTTGTCCTGCACTGCATTCGTATCGAGGATGAATACAGCTACAGAGAGCTCATAGACCGGGTTGGCTTGATGAACGATATTTGTGACGCATTAGAGCTTGATTCCGATGATTTACCTGACCCGTCTACGCTCTGCAAATCCTTTGATCGGTTCGAAATGTGGGTGTGGCGGCAGTTGCTGCGCCGAAGCGCGCAGCAACTGCCTACCTCTGGTCACGCAGCGATCGACGGCACATACTTTGAACGAACACAGCCGTCGTTCCACTACCGCCGGCGGTCAGGACGAGAGATACAGACGCTGAAAGCGACAGTATTGGTCGATTCACAAACTAAGACAGTCCTCGACTTACAGCCATCGGCAAAATGGAGACGTGACACCGATGTTGGGCCGCAGGTCGCCCGCCGGAACGCGGGCGACCTGCTGAGTCTGGCTGCCGACAAAGGGTACGACAAGAACGTCTTCCGTGAGTGGCTCCGAGACAACGACGTTCGGCCACTCGTCCGGCACTGCCTGTACACATGGTACGATTATGCCCATAACGCGCGGTTAGACGACTCTCTGTACAATAAACGATGGATGGCAGAAACGTGCTTTTCGGTGGTGAAGCGCTCGCACGGCGCGACCGTGCGAGCGCAGACATGGTATCGTGAGTTCAAAGAATGCGTTCTTAAATTCGCCATCTACAACATCGAACGCGCCTGCTCAGCTCTATGAACCTGACGCCGCCCCTCTATTCAACAGAGCAGACTGCTGAAAAAACCGCGTCAGAGCAGTCCTCACTCGTACCGACAACACCTACGACAGCGAGTTATTCGGCCCGACCGGACGAGAGTTCTTGGCGGAACTCTCGCTCAGCGACGCCGACCGCACGATCATCGAAGCACACCTCTCGGTGATCGACGCGTACGACGAGCAGATCGAAACAATCGAGGAAACGATCGAACAGAAGGTACTGGAATCGCCAGCAGCCCAACGGCTGCTGACGATTCCGGGAGTTGGACAGTACACTGCCGCTGTGATCGTTGCCGAGGTCGGTGAAATTGACCGCTTCGATGAAGACAAAGAGCTCGTGAGCTACGCAGGGCTTGATCCGACGGTTCACCAATCTGGCGACAAAGAAATCCGTGGTGGCATCAGCAAAGAGGGCTCAGCGCCGTTGCGCTGGGCCCTCGTCCAGTGTGCGAACATAGCTGTTCGCTGTGACGAGTACCTCGGAAACTTCTATACGCGGCTGAAAGAACGGAAGAACCACCAGATAGCGATTGTCGCAACGGCCCGCAAGATGCTCGTGTCGATCTTCCACATGTTGACGCGTAAGGAGCCATACGACCCACCGGAGGTGAGTGCCTGAGCGACCGGACCGGTCGCTCAGGCATCCGGGCTCGATTCGACGTGTAGCACCAGCTTTCGCTGTGAAGATGGCCTCCGCCTGTCGGTGGCTTCACCACCTGTTTCAGGCTGCCGTCTGGTGATTCACAACTCTGCTTACGGGTGAGCGGACCGCTCACCCGAAGTTTTTCATCGGTAGCGTGGCTAGTTTGGCGTGCAGGATTTTCATAGGCGGTTACCACACCAAAGAGCAGGGTGGACGTTGAGGTGGTATGAGCCCAGCGACCCTGCAAGATGATCCTTCGGTAGAGACGTTCTTCAATGTCGCGGAGACCGAGACGTTAGCGTTGTTTGAGCATCTCTCCTTCGAATTTCTTGAAGAGTTCGACGTGTTCACCCCGGCGGAGACGGGGTGAACACGAGACCATGATCCCCAGGGCTGATGCGTGGCTTCCTTCATTGTTACTACCACGATATCTACGGGATTCGTCCCGTTGAGTGAGAGTTCCAGAACACGGTTGTCTGGCTGAGCTGTGGGTTCGATCGACCGGCCGTCCAGAGACGCAGTCGATCGCTTTCTCACCGACCTCGAACACGTCGTTGACGAGGTGTTCGACCACCTCGTCGAGCAGCCGCGGCCTGCTCGACTTGACTTATTGCATCGATTCAACGGATGTGAGAACGATGCCTGCCGATCAAGACGCATCGAAGTGTTACGATCCAAGGATGACGAGTACTACCACGGATACGGCTGCACGATTATCTTGACCGGACAAAAGATCCCGATTGCAGTCGAGTTCACCGAGAGCAAACAAGCGTCAGAAGAGACGGCGAGCGCGTCACGAGTGACGCGCTCGCCGTCGCCAAACCGATGTGGATGGTCGGTGACAGTATCTACAACACGCTCAACGGGCATGACCACCTGCTGGCCGCAGGGGTCGTGCCAGTCCCCACAACGCGCGAAACACAATTAAACCAACGGACAGATCGTTCCTTAATTCCCGCTAATAGACGATGTCTACGTAGCGGAACTATAATATAGCTAGAAAAGAAATCCTAATATAGAATAATAAAACAAAGAGAAATTCGCAAAATGTTTTTATTATGCATACCTTTTTCCAACGTTGTGGGTAACAAAATATCCGTCAATGTACAAAAGAGGTTAGAAGAGCTATGATATGCATAACTATGATAATACATTTAGTACCAAGCATAATTATCATACAAGATACATAACATGGATTCAAACGTCTTGTCTGATACTGAGCCAGTCTTTTATTTTTCTGTAGTCTTCTGTATCTTATTGACTGGTTTGTTTGTTTTCTCCAACAGTTCGAAATTATTTGGACTGGTATTATTTTCAATTGGCATTTCAGTTTTGCTTGGATGGAGAAGTTTAGACGACTCTACACCATCTGCCAAGTTAGACAGGCGGTATTTAGATATATCAGTTTATTTGGGTATCACATCTATGATTATATCATCATATACAACTCCGATCGGTGTTCCTACCTTATTTTATGTATTAATGCTTGTAACCGCTTGCTTGTTGCTCACACGAGTCTACTGGTATCCAGAGATGCGGGTGGTCTTTCCAATCTTACTCTATGCAACCACAATTCGTCTCAGCTATTGGTACGCTGCCCCTGCATTTGGACGTGATACAATTAAACATCTCAGGTTTTCACAATATATGGTACAATATGGTGAACCAATACCGTCATCTGTTAATTACTACCACTATTATCCAACTGCTCATTCAATTGTAACTGCTGTTTCTCATATCTTGGACGTTCCTGTGCGCGTTGCATATTACATAGGCATCGGTATTCCAATAATATTTGGAATTTTAGGAATAGCCATTGTCATTCCTTATCTCTTGACGAACTCTGAGGCTGAAATCCAGACAATCAATTTCGCATGTCTCTATCTTGCGTTAGCACCATTCCATATTCGATATTCAACACATATTCTCGCTCAGAGCTTGACACTCGCTTATTTACCATTTACCATTTTTGCTTTCATCTCTGATGATAAACGTTTTCTTAGCATCGGCATTCTTTCTGTTATCATTGTGATTTTCACCCACAACACTCCTGGTATTGTATTATCCACATTCGGAATCATACTTATTCTGGCTAGATATTCATCTAATTATATTTCTCTCCCAGTGTCACATAATAAAACTTCCCCACTTGTTATTCCTATAATTGGAATACTACTGTTAGAATATTGGATTCGTATTGATTATATATCTCTTCAGATAAGTAGAATATTCCGATTGTTTGATGCAGGAGGATCACTATTTTCGACGACATCGGGATCCTCGAGTGTGGCAGCTGCTCCAAACTTTATTCAAAGTCCCCTTTTACATAGAGGTCTTGGTCTGTTATTCGGGGCTGCCGTTATCCTTGGCACTTCCATTCATGTCATTAATAAGGCGCGCTCTAATAATATCGGCTTGGCAACAGATTATTATATCACAGTATCAATAATATTTGCTGGCCTAAGCAGCGTAGTGTTTATTGGACTGGATACTGAGATTCGGCGACTTTTTCCTTTCGCACCCATCTTAATCTCTCCTGTTGTAGGCTACCTGTTTTATAAAGTGGCTAGTAATAAAAATGAAGATGCCATCATAATATATTTAGTTATACTAATAATTCCTTGTCTAATCCTTACCTCGGCTGCAGGAGCTGGATTTAGCCCTGCAGTTGCTATGACTGAGGACCGGCCGGAACATTACCGAAATTATGTCACAAACAGTCAAATCAGTGGTGCGATAACTATTGGTGAAACTGCCCCTGAACTAACCGTCGATTGGTACATGGTCCATGGAATATCCCACTTATTCGTGGAAAAAAATCACTCCAAAAATAATTCGGTTGATAACTCCCCAATATCTCAAGCAGACAAAGTCCGGGTAATAGATAACGAAGGAGAAATCGAATGTAATAACACATTCTATTATTTAGACTATCATTCGCGGGCTTTCGGAACTCAACCACCTAACGGACACCGCATTTTAGATGTTGGTGATGCATTCGCCATTGATTGTAGATAATCAGCTCTGTAGATTCGGCACACTGCAGTTGATGTCACAGATATCTCACGCTTCGGCGAAGGTGTAGACGGTCACTTTCAGCAGCATCTCTCGGAACTCCAGCCAACAGTTTCGCGCACGCACGGTAGCGCCGAGCATGCGCTTGATGCTTGAGAAGACGGTTTCTGATTGGAGCGCTGGGTGATACTGATCACCCTCCATGCGGGCGCTACGGACGTGATTGAGCGGGTTCATGATCCTGTGTTTGGTCAGCAGTCTGATGCCGTTTTCATGAAGTTCGTCGCGGAAGGCTTTTGCTGTCATAGCCACAGTCAGCGGCGAGGCTCCGCAGGTCGCCGGCGTTGAGTGATCAGCGCAACTTTTGAGCATTTGGGAGGAACATTTGGATCCAGTCAACCGCGAAACTCAGCCGATGGCTCAACCAGAGAAATGTCTCGGTGAGATACTCTCGAAAGTGGTCTTTGTCCTCGAAGGTCTCTGGCGAGACCTCACGTTTGAGATCCTTCTACAGTGGTTCGATTACGTTCAGCGTCGGCGAGTATAGCGGGGTGAAGACGAACTCGATACCGAGTTCGTCGGCCCATTGTTGTGTGATTCTCGCGTGATGTGAGCCATAATTGTCGGCCACGAGCAGAATCCGACCCCGCGGACTCTGCTCGCGGATCTCTTCAAGCGCCTCGACAATCGTCTCCTTGACCAGCTTTTTCTTGTACGTGATCACGCTCTGGCCGGTCAGCGCATAGAACCCAATCGACCGCTATGGGAATGTCACTAGCAGCTTCTCAATCGTGTCCGTCCGGTCAAACGACCACAGCCGCCGGGAATTCTCAAACTGCTGTGGCCACGCCTCATCGAAAGAATCCAAAAACGATTGGATCAGCCTCCTCGTCATGATCCTCGCCGAGCGCCTGCTTCAGGCGCTCGGCAAGAATCTCATCAGCGTCGTCGGGCCGGCGTGGATCCATCGGACGAGGTTTCACGTAATTCATCCCAGCTTCGCGGAGTTTGCGGCTGAGATGTTCCGGATGGTACGTAACGCCGTAGCGGTCTTTGATGAAAGTCCCTATAGCTTGTGGTGTCCACGGTTGACCGTCTTCGAAAATAGTACAGAGTTCCTCAAAGTGTTCATACGAGAGCTTGGGCGGTCCGCCGCCGCCGAAGCGCGAGCAGAGTCCGTCAACGGTGTCATCATTCCACGCGCGTCCCCAGCGACGCGGTGGGATTTGCCCAGTTCGATACGGAGTGCATGCAGCGTGAGCATCGCCCACTCGGCGAACCCGCCATCCCCTTCGGGGTCGGCGGGTTCGTCCGGGTTATCGACAACTGATTTAGCCTTAACCACCGTAACAGAGGTGAAGAGGCGGAATTCTGATACCACAATACCCTGTTTCTCCGCTTTCTACGGCAATAACGCGGTCATAGCGGTTCCATCTAGCGAAACTACGGAGCCAATCATTTTATTGGGCACTGTCTAGTTGAGCGAGTTTGAGAAACGAGGAGGCCGTAGCGAGAAGTGTCCATGCAACTCGCAGACCTCCTCAGAGAGACGTTAGATGAGGACAGCCAAGACGTTTGGGAGAATGAGCGCACCCCGACACCCGTCCGGCGATTTGGGGTGCGTCTCCATACTGCGGGGCTGTCGATCAGGGAGACGGTCGCTATCTTAGACCTGCTGGGTGTCGATCGCTCTCACGGGGCTGTCTGGCACTGGGTTCATACATTGTCTGAGGCTCAGAGCGACCCGCCGACGGCGGAGCCGTCGCGGGTCGCAGTCGACGAGAAACAAATTGAGGTTGACGGCGAAAAGAAGTGGTTGTACGCCGCTGTCGACACCGAGTCATAACTGCTGCTTGAAGTTGACGTGTTCAGCCGCCGCGGGACTGACCCCGCGGCGGCGTTCCTGCATCGACTCACGCAGAAACACGATGTCGCTGATTCAGTGTTTCTCGTTGATGCTGGCGGCTATCTGACTGCCCTCTCACGTCATGATTTGAGCGGTCGTCTCGACTACCGAATCCGGAACCACATTGAAAATTGGTTCCAGACTGTAACCATGCGCATCGACCGCTTTCACTCCTTCTGGAGGGGCAGTCAATCAAGCGCGAAACAGTGGTTACGACGATTCAGACACCACTACAACCACGAACGGCCGAACCAAGCTCTTGACGGAAAAACGCCAGCTGAGGAGATCCAGAACTAGACAGTGCCCCGAAGAGACTTACATCCGATTTGTGACCGTTCCAACACCGTCATGAAGTCTTCCAGGTACTGGGCTAGAAAGCCTCAGAAACCCGTTTTAGTTCACCGTAATCTATGCCCCAAGAGCGTTTAATTAGATACCACCAAACCTATAATTTTCTACAGACTGGAGAATCTATTGTCCGGGAGTTGGTTTGCTATTTTTTGAAGGTCGTTCCGAGGAATGCCCCCTGCTAGTATAGCTGTGGTTATGAAAATGAGTGCACCTAACGGGGGTACGATGATCAAAGATATAATTCCATCGAATAAATTAGACAACCAAAATATTATTGGACCGGCCACAACAACAGTCAGTGCTGCCCGCAAGAACATTCTTAAACTCACTGGATTATATCCGATATACTTTGCACACAATGTCTGAGTAATCAGGAGGCTCCCGTACCCTATAGTTGTAGCGACTGCTGCTCCAACAGTTCCATACGAAGGGATCAAAAGAGCATTAAGTACTAAATTAAGCACTGCTGTAAAGCCTGTAGCAGCTATAAGTGGCTTCATACTCCCTTTTGCATGAGTGATAGCTAAAATAGGCCGGGCTACAGCGAAACCCAACGTGCCAGGCAGTAAGAACAACAAGGGCTTGACAGCCGGAGAGTATTCAGCCCCGAAAAAGAATGGGACAAATACGTCCGCCAATGCAGCAAGTCCAGTAGCGCAAAGTAATGTAAAAAGTAAGACGTATCGAGTTGCCCTAACCGCCATATTATTGATTTTATCAATGGCGTTTGTTCGCCACAAATCTGATACAGATTGTATAAGAACTTGTTGTAAAGACTGTGGAGCAACCCAAAGAAGTTCTACAAGCACTAGTGCCGCTTTATAATATCCGACAGTAGCATCATCTACCGTACGCTGAAGCATCAAAATATCAACATGATAAAGCGATGTGAGTAAAAAAATATACACGATTGAAGTATGGTTAAAAAACGCCAGTTCTTTTTTTGGAAAAGTGCTTGGGATGGGTCGGAGAACTGCCTTAATGTCGATTTTCTGCCAGACAAGGAATATTCCGATTGTAAACATGAGTATATTTGAAATTATATGCCCAGTGATAACACCTGCAACCCCAAAATTGAAATAAGCAAGACCGACTGCCAATAATATGAATGTTGTCTGTTGTCCGATCCTGAGTTTCTCGGAGTGGTTCTCTAAATGAAGCCCCATTAAAACTCTCCGGGTAAACTCCCTATACTGCGTAACTATAGCCCACAAAGCAACCAAATAAAAATAAATAGTATACTCAGTTCCGAATACCGAGGCAACGACACCACTAGCAGAACCGAAAACCAATATTGCTGCAACAATTAAAGCCAGCAGTCCACCTAATCGAGAATAATATGCCCATACATAATCCTTCCAATTATTTATATCGCGATCCTCAGAAAAATATTTTTGTGCTCCATTTACCACACCAGAACTCATTAGTGTCTTCAGAAGGCCAAATACAGCTAGGATAGTGGCATATTGCCCATAAAGAGAAGCTCCCAGAATCCTCGTTAACAACGGTGTAGAGATCGCCCCCAAGACCATTACAATGACACGGGCAGACGCCACTGACCAGAAAGCTGAAAAGAGACTTCGTCCCATAGTATAATTTACAATAAGATGTATTCTGAACAAAGTATAAGCGTGACGGTTTATATTTGGAAATTTCATGTTTACTAGCACCGTACAGTAAGGTCGTGGCTGCGCGCGCAGCGAAGCGAGCACGGAGCGGAGGGTGGGGAGGTGGGGCCGCGGGGCTGTGGTCGAAACGAACGGGGAAGGGCCCCGCTAGTCGCTCGCCACCAGCCCGGCGACCGAGTCAGTTGGTGTGAGATGGGTTTCGCCCGCTTAGTACACCGTCTAGGAGTAGCGTGCGATCTTGTGTTTCGAGGTCGGCACGGTTTCGCTGACCGCCGTCACCAGGTCTGCCTAGGTGAGCATCTTCCCCGGCATGAGCCGACCGCCGCGTAGACTGTCGCCCGGCCACAGTCTTTCGTGCCGTGCCCGGACCGATGGGGACTGAATCGGCCACGTCTGGCAACCGTTCGCCGACCGTCACTAGGTCTATCCCTGTTTCCACGTCGATGCCAGTCTCACCGGGGGCCGTCACGACCCGGTCTACCGCCCAATCGCGAACTACCGGCGCGTCCACGGAGGTCTGCAACCGGATCTTCCGTGCGGCTGCACACACTCGCTCACGACTGCTTTTTGTGAACTGGACTATCTGGGCCGGGGTTCGCTCGCACGCCCTGCTAACTCAAATTTTGCTCGGACCACATGGTCTAGAACACAACGTTCAACCGCTAATCTCCAATGACATCCACCTCGTACTCACTCGCTCGCACTCGAATCGGGAACCACCCCTCTTCATCGACTCCAAGCAGTGCTTCGGAGTAGCCATCAGCGCCATTCCCGGCTTTTGCCGATTGTACCCAGTCGATCTCTCGGTCGCTGAGGTTGAACCACTCAGCCAGTTGCTGAGCCGCCTCATCAACGCGGTGGATGATCGTCATCGAGCAGAGGTTTGCAATCGTCCGGGCCTCCGGCGTGAGTGCGAACTCACCACCGGTCTGGGTGATGAACTGCAGGGAGATATCGTAATGCCGACTGTGACGGACAGCCGTTTCGAGGAAATCCAGCGAAGTTGCGTCATTCATCAGGTAGTGAGCTTCGTCGATAGCGAACGCCACTCGTTTGTCCGTCTGTTTGGCGCGTTCATACACCGCGTTGAACAGCACCTGCATCATCAGACTCGTTTCGGACCGCCCGCGTGTCCCCTCCTCTTGGTGGAGATCCAGATACACGACATCGGATGTGATATCGAACTCAGTAGGTTCCGCAAGGTTCGCGAGGTCGCCACCGTCCCTGAAGGACGGACGCAGGTCGATCAACAGTGATTCTGCATCCGTCCGGACGTTCTCCTGTTCACCAGCTGTGACGTAGCCAAACGTCGCCGGATCGTCTAGCAGTTGTTCAAGAACGTCAATCACGTCACGGACGGTCGGTGATGACTGGTCGTGTGTCGCTGGGTCCCGGGTAATGCCCTGTTGCTCGTAGGCCTCTTGCACACACCGGCGAAGTGTCTGTTTTCGATCACCGAGGGGGTTCCCAGCTACCTGTTCGAAGAACGTCTCGAAGAACGTGAGGACCCACGCGATTTGCTCAGCCCATGGATCCAGATCCGGGACGGTATCTAACACAGTCGTCGGTGTGGGCTGTATCTCCAGTGGATTGAACGACCGGGACCCGCCGACTGTGACACGCTCACCGCCGAGTGCGTCGTTGAGTGACGCAAACCCTTCAAGCGGATCCAGCATCACGAGTACCGTGTCCTGATCGTGCATCGCACGCCGGAGTAACTGCAGTTTCGTCGAGAAGGACTTGCCAGCGCCGAGTTTGCCAATCACCATCGCACAGTAGCCCGTTTCCCTGGCAAATCGATCGAGCAGGAGGGGACTCTCATTGAGTGCGTACGTCCCGTATTCGATGCCGTGTTCGGCCATCGCTCCCGAGACGAACGGAAACATTGCCCCCAGTGCGCCACCCAGCATCGGCGTCTGCGTATCCTGCTCAAGATTCATTTTGTCCACACCGACCGGGCTGGCTGAGATGAGTGCGTCCAGTTGTGCCCATCGCGGCGACACTGGCGTTAGATTCGCTGGCGCTCGTCTGGCCGCGTTCGCAACCGTTTCCGACGTGACATCTTCGTTTGTCTTCCCTCGCTCGGTGAGATACATCGACACGTCGAACGCTTCCATCGACGTGTTCCGAAGCACATCGTACAGTTCCTGGTAGTCCTGCAGGTCCTTGCTGACTCCCCGGGCGCCTGCACGGCGCTTCTCCGAGAGATACTCCATTTCCGCTTCCAGATCCTCGATTTTGTTCTCCAGCGAATCCAGCGTCGTCTGCGTGTCTCTGGGTGTGATGTGTATCGAGATGTCTGTCGTTCGTGTCTCGGCCGTCGAATACAGTTTCTCGAAGAGCCCATCCCGAGGTGCATCCGGAAACTGGCCAATCCAGAACGTGCGTGCCCACCGCTCACCGGTTCGTATCGTCGTCGGTGTTCGCTCAATTTCCGATGGTGCGACGAGTGACTGATGTATATCTGCAGGTGTATCCAACGACTGTTCACTCTCCCTGTCGACGACATTGAATGCAGGCGTGTCGTCGCCAGAGGATTCCGCTCCTGATGCTGTGTCTGAGTTCCCTCGGAAGGGAAGCCAATCCCACGTCATGGGCGGTCCCCCACAAGCGGACGTGTCCGGAGTATCTCTTCGAAGTCACCGTATTCTAACGTCTGGCCGGCCCAGAACTCACTGATGACCTGTGCTCCATCGCTTGCATCGACGGTCATCGCTTCACACCCTTCGATATCGCGTATTCCGGACTGAACACGAGACAGTCGCTCTTCGAGTGTCGTGAACAGTGCCTCACGCTGTCGTTCAGGTGCTGGGGCAGTCAGCGCACGCACGAACACGCCGAGTACCGGGATATCACTGAGCGTCGTCAGGATACTCTCCCGTTCGAACTGGACTTCCTCGGGCGAGACCGTGACGATCACGTAGTGGTCTCGGATCGTCATCTGTCGGGCTGCCAGATCCTGTTCGTACCACTCGATATACCGCTCGATGAGTGTCCGGAGTTGTGCGTTTGCCTTTACGTCAGGGTCCTCCAGCCGCTCACGATAGTGATCGAGATATGTCTCGACTGGGAACGGCTGGGTTGTCGAGTAAATCTGTATCGGGAACGTAACGGCCGTATTCAGGAAGTCCTGAAAGCTATCGGCCGTTGTGGCCCATTCTTCGTCTGTTGCCAGTGCCATCGACGGTGGCGACACCCGAACAAGACCGACAACGGCGCCGTCTTGGCGCTTGATTGCGTTTGCATCCGGATACACGCGCTCAAGCTGGTGGTGATCCAGTGCCTCCGAATGTGATTTCTCCGTTGCGGTCGTGTGGAATCGGATCATCGTCACCAGCCAGTCGAGGCTTGACGTGTACGCTGGTGTCACGTACACGAACACCGCGCCGATACAGATCGCGACTGCAACGATCGGGAGAAGTATCGCCTGGATCGTGTAGCCAGCAATCCGTGTCGACGACGGGACGACTAGCTGTACGAGCAAGATGACAGCAACGGCGGGCAACAGTACCACGACGGCATCGCCGAGGGTGTATGATCCAAGCAGCTTTGTCTCAGTACCAAGCGACTTCGGGATTCGTTTTGAAGGAGTTCTCTCAGCCATTCTTAGTAGATGTAACGTGGGTTATCGTTATCGTCCGAGTCGCCATCCGACTCGTCAGTCTCGACGGACTCTGCGTCGGCCCCCGACTCGTCAAACGGATCGGACTCGGGTGACTCGTTCTCGTGATCATTGTCTGGCGTGTCATCGTCGTCTCTATCCGTACTGGTTCTCGATTCGTCAGATTGAGCGGGATTGCTACGCTCGGTCGTCTCCGAGCTATCAGTCGTGGATGTACCGAGCCTGGAGCGAAGCGTTCGCTTCGTCTGGTCCACTTTACGGCCAACAGTGTGTGCGCTGGATGATCCCGATCCGAGCACTTCCTGGCCACTGGCTCTGATCGCAGACTGTCCCGTGAGCCCACGGCGGAGGTTCTTCAGGCCCAGCGTTCCGCGTTCACCTGCGTTCTCGACCGTTGCTTTGCGGTCGTGAGCACGCCGGCGTGAACTGTGCTGGGCCGCACGGTCAGCCATGAAGAACAGCGCACCGGCTTGCCAGAAGAGGACAAACGGGGCGATAACTGCGATGAGCGGCGTGATGATGGCCAGAAGCCACTGGCCGAATCCACCAATCGAAACCGTGACTGAATCGCCCAGCAACTCGCCTAGGCGAAACAGTACCGCGATGGGAACCGTCATGAACAGGAACGGGACATAAAAGCCCGCAAGTCGCGACATTAGCCGTGCAACCGGTGCAAACGGGCCGACACCCGGAACCCAGAACACGATAACCAGTGGCATCAGGAGGACATACAGGTATAGCGCCATCTGCCGGACGAGATAGATAAGCGCGAGGACGAGGAAGATCGTCAGATCGAGTGTCGCAGCAAGCGTCAATCCCGAGAGCCCCATCGCACCGAACGATACTGTCTCGAACAGGCCGATACTGTCGAGACTCGGCACAATAAAATCGACCAGCCCGTCGATGAATCGCAGTGACAGTGCGGCCATCCACCACCACGACAGGATGCCAAGCAGGCCGGCAAATGCCCGCTTTTTGAGCTTCGTTCGATGGTACCCGCTGAACAGGTGGCTTGTCGATTCTAGAAAGATGATCACGCCAAGCGAGAGTCCCCACAGCAGGAGTGTCAGCGGGACCATCGTATCCCAGTAGTACGTGTAAATCGACGGCCAGCCGCCGTTTGACGGTTGACTGAACACTGCATCCGGACGTGGCGTCGTCACGATCAGGTCGATGAGTGCCCCAACGTTGTCACCGACGAACCCGAACACCGGATCGACCAGCTTCTTCAGGAACCGCTCCAGTGCGTCGACGAATACGTCCCCCAGTGACTGTGTCATATCTTTCTCGCGGTGCTGTTGGTTGTCCGTCGGTTCCGTGTCGACCTGCGCTGTCTTGTCCTGTCCAACAACAGGGTGTGTCTCATTACAGATTCCTCCATGGTGGCCAGAATCCCCATCCGGTAATGCGATCGATCAACAAGCCAGCCAGCAGGAGTGTGCCGACCTGAACCCCAATCGTGAACAGGAGGTGGACGTACCGCAAGACCGTTCCACCGGTCGCCACAGTCGTTGTGTCACCCACGTAGCCAGGGATCGTCCGCCACCAGTCATCTGGCCGGTACGTCGCAGTGATAGCATTCCCCTGCCGTGGGATCGTCGTTGTGACCGTGCCGTTTGCAGTCGTGTTGACTCGCTTCCCAGCAAGCTGGATATAGCCGTCACGAGTGACCGTTTCGATAGGCGCACCCGTTGTAGCGTCTCTGAGCGTCACTGTGACCGTCACGGTGTCTGCAGTCGTGTTCTGGACAGTGAGACGCAGATCACTCCGGTTTACCGAGAGATTCGACGTCGTATCTGGTGACAGACGTGTCGGTGACCGCCGAACGAGTCCAATTGCTTGAACCGGCTGGTCAGTGTCTTCCGGTGGCGCTCTGGCAGCGATCCCGAAACTACCTTCGTAGGTTCCGGTTATGCTATCCAGTGCAATCGACGAGTCAAGGGTAGGTGCCCGGAGCGTACGACCGTACGAATCAAGGACTGTAATCTCACGGTGTGCATCCTGTGTGGTCCCAGTTCGGATCGGATACGCGTACACTTTGACCGGATGTACTGGTGAGTGGTCTGTTAGTGTCGTCTCGCCGTCCGTTTCGGTGAGTGTATCCCACCCGGTATCCCGGGCGACGTAGAATCGCCAGATACCACGAATCTCTCCGGATGGCAACTGGAGTCCATACCAGGGCTGGCTCCGGAAGGCCACAACACCCAGATCTCCGTTCGGGTATGTCGTTCGATACCCAGAGAGCGTTGGGTTGTACACGCTCACCTGCCGCTTTTGTTCAACCGTGATCGTCTCGGTGTGCGTCTCTACCCGCTGTGTCCAGTAGTCTCGACAGGTTCTGTTCCCGTTGACGGGCTTGCAGACAGTTTTCTCTTCGTAGATGGTTTCTGTCAGCTCTACTGTGGCTGTTGCCTGAAGCACAAGCGGCTGGCTCCCAGAGACGTTTCGGGGTTGGTTCCGGTATGTGAGACGGACGACATTGTCCGTCGTCGTGTTCGCAACTGTCTCACCGTCCATCCGTAACGTCACGTTCTCTATCGCGTGAGCGACAACGTTCCACTCAGTCCGGCGTGTCGGTGCATCTGTCCCGGCCGGCACGGCAACTCGGTAGTCGATTGTTCCAAGCACCGTTCCGTTCGGGGCGACGTACAACGGCTGCCGGCGTTCCGATACCATGGCTTTCGTCGACGGTGTGACCCCGGCGATTGCGACACCCACGTCTTTGAGATATGTGCCGTTAGTCCGAGTTGCTCCAGTCGGATGGATCGCTCGCGACGCATTCGTTGCGGGCATCTCGGCAATATCGCGCCGATTCCATGTTTCAGCCGCTTCAGGCGGCGCATCAAGTGGCACGTCACTCGTGTGTCTGAGCGTCTCCGATGCTGATGCATTGGCAGTAGCAACGGTCTGTCGCTCTTCGTCACCGCTCCACAGATCATGGAATTCCGATTCATTCACACCATGGTCGGCCGTTTCCGGTGGATGTCCCGCAACCGGTAGTGCCGTGCCGATGATGGCCCAGAGGCAGGCGATTCTGAACAGCGTGTTTCGAGCCATCTGCTCAGAAACTGCAACTGGTCCCACCTGAGACAACTGACGACAGAAGGAACTGGACGATCGTCGTCGCAAGCGGTGCAACGATGACGCCCCACACCAACCCCTGTGTTCGGATCTGTTTGAGTTCCATCTTCGTGTCTGCTTGTCGCACCATTGGTGTTGCAACCGCCGCACCAAGGGCGAGCGTCCCACCGACCAGCGGTCCGCCGAACTGGATCAGCGTGAAGATGTTCTTGATCGTCACTGCCATATCTGTCTGACAGAATTCCTCGCCGATACTCTCTGCAGCAGCTGGCTCAACACATAGCAACCCCAGTGCTATCACTCCAACCAAGACCTGCCGACCGTACTGTTTCAGCAGTGCGATACGATTCTGTTCCGATGCCGAACTATCGGCACTAGATGTGACCCCCATCATTCCTATCTCACTGCCACTGTGTTAGTGAACTCCCCCCGGAACCCACTGTTTTCAGTGGCTAATCCAATATAGCAAACACTTCGATTTAAATTTAACTATTTTTGGTGGAGTATTAATTTTCCGACGAGGTTACGAAAAGTCTCGCCGACCTCGTTGATAGCAGTCCCAACAGGGAAATTCCGGAAGACAGTCCTCGCACTCGTCAGCGTTGGAGTCGTCAGTAAGGCGGTTTGTGCCATCTGTGGGAGCCCCCTCCCCAGTGTCCGAATCCAATGAGGATCCACCGTCGCCTCTGAGACGGGCCCGAACCTGAGAGCTGCGGCGTGTTTGGTTCCCTTTTGGCCGTCGGATAGCGATTGCGACTCGGTGTTTGCACGCGCCGTCAAATCGTTCGTCGGCTGGACAGGTACACGCTTGGGGAACTGACCCATCCATCCTGACGAAATACTCGTGATCGGCCGGGTTCGCATGACTTTCGTTGCGAATCTGGAACCCGCTTCCGACTGGCCTGATGTCGAACCGTTCGTACTGTGCGCGCTTTGCGACTCGCGTCGAAAACGTGAGTACTTGGAGTGGGTGCATAATCGCTCTCGCGGCGCACTGCAATGCGCCCGCACCCCTCCGGGCGCACAAAAACACTGCAGAGAGGCATTACTGTCTTGCCTGTGTGGTAAGCTGGGGTCTACCCCAACGAGACTATTTTACTCACCGACATCCCCCGCCACACGAAGGTACATTTGCTCGTCGACGATGCAGGACAATTAGATGGTGTGTGGCGACGCAACACGTTCGCGTCTCTCTTCGCATCGCCGATCATCACAGCACGTCGACTGAGACCGTGGTCCTGATCGGGACCCGCACTGAACCCTAGACTGGGTCACGGTGGGCTGGACGGAATCACTCCATGAAGTCCCTGACAATATCCATCGAGGGGATGGCCTGTTGGGCGCCCTCTTCGGTGGTCGCCAGCGAGGCAGCAGTGATAGCAACGGTGACAGCGCCGACTAGCGGTTCGCCGGCCGCAAGCCGAGCAGCGAGGTAGCCATTGAACACGTCGCCGGCACCGGTCGTGTCGACGGGACTGACGTCTGGTGGGGTAACGCTGACCGACTCCCGGCCGGGTTGCTGGATGATCGCCGGGTCGGCGCCGCGCTTGCGAATCACGGTGCCCTCAAAGTCGGCAATGGCGTCCCGGAGCAGTTCGTACTCGTAGGCATTGGGGGTGATGATATCGACGGCGTCGTACTGGAGCAACGGCTCCGCACCGACCGACGGCGCCGGGTCGTAGATGACCGTCGGTCGATCGGGCTCGCTCTCGAGAGAGCTGACCAGTGACTCCATGGTTGATATGGGGATCTCGTTTTGCAGCAGCAGGCACTCGGCGTCGAGGAGCGCCTCCCGGTGACGGTCGGCGTACGCACTGTCGACAGCCCCGTTGGCTCCCGGGATGATCGCAATCCGGTTCTCGCCGGCCTGGTCCACGAAGACGTACGCCTTCCCGGTCTCGGCGTCGGTGGACTCAATGTGGTCGACGTTGACCCCTCGGCCGTTCAGTGTCGAGAGGACGCTGTACTCCGCCTCATCTGAACCGACCAGTCCGCAGAGGGTCGTCGCCGCGCCGGCCCGGGCGGCGGCGACTGACTGATTTGAGCCCTTTCCGCCGATCATGGTCCGGTTGACGAACTCATCAATCTCCGCAGGGACCGACTCGACGACTCTGGTCTCGTCTAGTGACGGGAACCACTCGTATCGGGCCGGCAGTTCCTTGACCGTCGTCTGGTCGAGACGCGCCACGAGGTCGACATTCACGCTCCCGAAACTCACCACATCAGACATCTACGCGGCTATTCGTCACCGGGAATAAAATGAGTGGCCACTGCAAACAATTTCAGGCGCGGTGGCCGTGGCTATTGCAATTCTTACAGCCGTAGTCGTTTACACGCTCTATGATTAGTGGATACACTCTCCAAGCCTTGCAATCCACCCACGACAGAAACCGTAGAACAAACCAGCCGATCCGGTACACTGTCCCGCTGTACTGACTGCTCACGGAAGCTTGTAGACAGCAATACCGGTATGCCCACACTGGGGACAGGCATCCATCTCGGTGTCCCCTGTGATAGTTTTTCCACACCGCCGGCACTCTCGATACACTGTCGTGCGCTTGAACACCCTCCGAAGCCAGTCACCGATCATTCGTCGTCTGTGAGGAAGGCGGTGAGTCGGTCACGATGATTCCGGACCGTTGCCGCCGACACGTCTGCAGCATCAGCAAGTGCTAGTTGTGTCGGTGGATCCGCCATGGACGATGCGGCAACCGCGAGACAGGCCGCCCCAAAGCCTGCAGGATGGGTTCCACTGCTCACCCCCTCGTCGTGGGCACGGGCGGCGAACTCCCGTGCTCGCTGTTCGACCTGGGCAGGCAGTTCGAACTCGTCGGCGACCGACGGAATGAACGCGATCGGGGATTGCGGTGGCACGGGCAGTGCAAGTTTCCTGTTGAGCGTCCGGTAGCCGTTCTCGACGCATCCTACACCGACTGGTGTAACGGCTGCGACCTCCGCCAGAGTTCGTGTCGTTTCGTTCAGTCGGCAAATCGCGTACACGCTCGCGGCCGCGATGGACTCGATTGACCGACCGATGAGAAGGTCATTGTCCTGTGCAGTCCGGAACAGGGAACTCGCCTGTTCGCGAAGCGAATCGGCTAACTCCAGCTCCGAGGCGATCCGTGCAATCTCACTGAGTCCAGTGGCGAGATTCCGTTCGGCTTTCGAGCGCCACCGTGCTCTTGAGTGCTCACGACGGAGCCGATTGAGCTGACGCTGTTTCTTTGCTGGAAGCGCATTCCCGTTTGCATCCGTCTTGTGACCGATTTCCGTTGAGAGCCCTCGATCGTGCCGTGCCTCTGTGAGTGGCGCACCTGTTCGTGCTTTCGACGTATCGTCATCGGGGAATGTCCGAGGACCACGTCGGTCAAGTCGGCAACCCTCGATGACGACGGCACAGTCCTGACAGGTGATTTCTCCACCGTCCGTTTCGAGGGCCCCACCACACTCCGGGCAGGTATCCGCAGCAATCGTTCGACCACTCGATTCATCGAAGCCACGTTCGTAGATATCGCTGGAAGCCATCTATGAATCCGAGGCCAATGCTGGCTGGCCCCGCACCCCTCAGGGGCTAATAAAACGCTCGGCGGTGCTGTTACTGATCTCGATGGCCAGCGAAGACTGCCATTCGACGTACTGCCCTTTCGGTCACACTGTCTGTAACCCGAGCAACTGCTTGTTCGATATTGTTGTTTCTGAGTGAGATGACTGCCCACGGTGCAACGAACGACTCCCGGTCGAGTCGTCCCTCAACGAACGCATCCGCCAATGATATCGATTCATCGTACTCTTTTGTCGAAATTCCCACTGCGATGTACTGCTCACCAGCAAACGGATGGGACTCATCGCTCACGATGAGATACGGTCGATGTGGTGTGTCCCCAGATGGATCCCCCGCTACGACGACAGTGCCTCGTCGGTACATCACTCGTCAGTCTGCTCAGTATCGAGATCAGGAAGGTCCGAATCCCAATCCGAGTTCTGGTCGTAATAGTCTCCCTCGAACTGGTCCGCGACAGCTTGTAGTCCGATTACACTGGCCGTATGGGCATCGTATGCTTCGACGTTGATCGCCCAGTACTTGCCTTTGTGCCGGATGAGCCCCCGTTGTTCGAGTCGGCGAAGCGTCGTGCCGACGCTCCCACGGGGAATATCAAGTTCCTCGGCAAGCTCACTCGCCCGGAACCCGAGTTTGTGGTGGCTGGCGAGAAACTCGAGGATGCGACGTCCGTTAGTGTCCTCGTCTGGCAAGTCGTTCGGATGGTAACTCTCAAAATCAACAGGCATTGTAATGATATGTAACAGTATGTCATCAAACGTAATAACGATGCAGGCTGAGACAGACAGATGAGTTTAGTCTCGAATCGGTGATGGATTCGTTTCTATGAGACCGTGTTCACCTGCGTTGGCACTCTTCGACGGCTTCGATTACCTCGGTCGCGGTTCGACTGATTCGACCGAGGCGGTCCAGAATCGTGTCAGGTTCTTCGGACTCCCATGCGGCGAGGTACAGGGCTGACCCGCTCATGTCTAGTCCGAAGTGTCGGCCCACGACGTAGGCGACCGATTCGGCTTCGACCTCTCGTTTCGTCCGCTCAGGTTTGTCTGTGACGCCCTTATGAAGTAATGCGTGGGCGTATTCATGGACAAGGACCGCAGCCATCGCGGCAGCACTCTCCCGAGCTTTGATCTCAATGGCAGCGTCGTACTCTTCTTCATCGTCGACCGAGCGACAGATGCCTTCGGCAGCGCCGTGTTGCCACTCCTCTGCATCAACGACAGCTACCTGCACCCCCAGCGTGTCCGCTGCTCCAGTGACTGCTGGAAACAGATCTGTGGCGTCTCCGCGTGCGTCCGTGTCCAGTTCTGGCAGGGGTTCGCCCTCAGTCTGTGAGATATCAAAGACGGGGACGGGTTTGAACGCCACAGGCCCCTCCGACCACTCGTCGGGTGGCGTCTCGTCGTACTCACAGTCAGTGTCAGCGTGGTAGTTGGGGGAGTTGCCACAGCCCGGACACTGCTTGGCGATGATGGGTGCCCAGATCCAGATGGCCTGCTCACCGTCTTGGACCTGTCTGTCGAACTCCTCCTGCCACGTCCGGTAGCCGGCGACTTTCGTCGCCTCGGGACACTGCCGGGCGATTAACAGTGTGTTCCGATACGAATAATCGTGGAAGCGACTCTGGACGTCAAGCCATGCCTGGAACTGCTCGCTTGCCTTTGCGTCGTCGACCTGTTCGGTCAGGTCCTGTGCCCACTGTTCGATCGTGCGATGCATCTCATCGGTGCGAGTGTCACTGGAGGGAAACTCCACTCGCGAGGTCGTGTTCGAAGCCATTTCGAAACCCGCGAGGCACTGTGTGTGGCCCCGCACCCCTCAGGGGGCAAAAACAACCCGCAGGAGTGACGTTGCAGGACAGAGTGCTGAATGATAGCAGTCTGGTTTCGTTTGGGGTCCCGTAAGCTACTCTGAGGAAATCTGCCGTGGGAGGACCTGCCCCCAAATGTGCTTTTCGAGTAGGCGGACTGTCAGCGGGCGTTCTACCTCGATACAGCGGGAGAGCCGCGGATAGCCAAACCGAACCGCTGCCGCATCGTGCCAGTGTGTCGGTTCCGGGGCAGGATCGACTTCGACAGTACAGGTCGAACAGAGACCGCGGCCGCCACAGTTGGCGTACTGCGAGACAGTCCCGTATACAAGGGAGCCGCGCTGCAGTAGCGCATCTCGGAGGGTGGTACCCCGTTCAACCTCGATAGTCGTCTTTTCATCACAGTGTCCGAGTGAACATTTTATGCTTCAATCGAGCCAGCACAATTCATATAATGTATGCAGGAGTATGTTCGGACGAAGCCATGCCCCGGACCACCGCCACCATTCCCGACGATCTCACTGATCTCATGGAGGGCGCTATCAAAGCAGGCATTTTCGAGAACAAGAGCGACGCGGTCCGTCACGTCTTACGCGAATACTTCGATGAACACGAGAATGCACGAATCGCTGCCGCGGTGTCACTATACGAGGACGAAGCCATAACTCTCGGGACTGCTGCTCGGCTTGCAGGTATGAACCGCTTCGAGATGCGGGATGTCCTCCGCGAAGAGGGGATCGAACTTCGCTTTGGCCCCGAAGACATGGACGCTGCGCGTGACGAGATCGATGTCGCTCGGAATCTTGAATGACATCGGCACCACGTAATGCAATTGTTCTCAACACTACCGTGCTGTCGAACTTCGCACACGTCCAGCGCGTCGAACTGCTCGAAACCCTTCCTCGACTCGTCACTGTCCCTGCGGTCCGGACCGAACTCGAAGACGGTGTTGAAACCCATTCCTACTTAACAAACGCACTGACCGCCCTTGACGCGGATATTCCGGTTGCCGAACTGTCACCACAAGCCCAGACACTGGAGGCGACCTTCCTGGAACGACTCGACCCAGGTGAGGCACAGGCCGTAGCCGTTGCAGAGACCGTCGATGGGACCGTCATCACTGACGACGGCGATGCTCGTACAACCACGATCCAACGAGACATCAGATTAACCGGATCGATCGGCCTCCTCGTCCGTTTTGTCGAGAGCGATCTGATCTCCGCGGCGGCTGCAGATACGTATCTCAAACGCTGGATCGACGAAGCCGGGTTCCACTCGCCCGCTCGTGATTTTGAGACGTTCCTCACGGACTGAAACCGGTTTCACTCCAGCAGCTTCTGAACGACGACACTGGTCAATGGTCTATAATGCTGTGACGACCAGTTACAGGAGTATCTGCGGACGCGGATCAGAGCTGTACGGCTGGCTCGGAGTGTCGTTGTGGGCCAGTCTCAAGAGCATCTGAATGGCCACTTTCTCAGGCTGACTCGGCCACCAGCTCCGAACGCGCGTCTTTCAGGGCGCCTTGGAACTGCCAACTTGCCCGCTTGAAGGCCTCGTCGGTCGGGCCGTCCCACCGGGGGAACGTGGAGTGGCCGCTCACTCTGACGGTCCACTCAGCAGGCTCGTCGAACGGGGTCTTTGTCGGGAGTTCCACGACGTAGAGATACTCCTCGTCACCGTGGATGCCGTCTGCTGGATCCTCGACACCGTGGCCCAGCAGGAATAGTGGCTGGTCGAGATGCTCCATATTGGCTGGATCGAGGAGGTTAGCTGGCTGTGTTGCGTCAATCGTTCGCTCTGGATCACCATCCAGATACAACCCGACCGTCGAGAGCTTATCGAGGAACACGAACGTCGCCGCCGTGTAGCTCGGCCCGCGCTCGGCGCGGGTCGCATCGAGAAGTTGCTTCAGTTGAACGAGATCCAGAAGCACGCTCTCCGGGTAGCCGTCCGAATGCCGGTACACCTGCGCGACTCGGTCGGCGTTATCTGCTGTTCCATTGGTCTGTTCGACTCGTTGTACGAATCGGAGTTGACTGCGTGTCGACATCGATACCCTCCGACGCGTGTGCGCCGGCACCTATCCCCGGCGGAAAAAACACTACACGCAGTCGCTATGTGACTGAACCCTGCTACGCCAGGTGCGACACGCTGTCTGGCTCTTCGACGGCGTCGAATTCACCCCGTTCAACCGGCTCCCACTCCTCACCCGGCTTCGGACTCCACCAATCAATTTCGTAGCCATCACGCGTGGCGAAGATCTTCACGCGTGCCGATCCGTCGGGCAGATCACGACGGAGCTTCTCGTCAACATGAATGTTCCAAGTCGTGTCGGTGTCGAAGCACGCGAGGATGGCCTCTTCGTAGCCCCGTGTCTCCTGGGACTCTTGCAGTACGACCTGCGTGTTACAGCTCTTGCAGAACACCCCCTCGAACGGGATGTGGCTGAAGACCTCGTGTCCACAGACTGGACACCAGAGGAACTCGAACAGTACATCACTATGACGGTCGATAACTTCCAGACTCATTGCTGAACCTGGCCCGCTTTGGACGGGCCACCCCTTTCGGCCCACAAATAAACCACACTAGGGATCTGGGCTCAGCGTTCGGCGCCGTAGACAGTCTTCGAACGCCCGTCGTAGCCACAGTCCGGACAGTCGAACCATCGCTGTACCGTCGCGCCAGCAGCTGACTTTTGACTGACGACGACGTCGTTGCTCAGACAGGTGGGACAGGTGAGCTTGGGAGTCGGCTTGTCTCGGAGGACATCCCGGAACGTGGTCGCCGCCTTCGTCTCGAAGCCCCGTGACCAGACCGGGTAGCCGTCGACAAGAATCGCTCCTCGCCATTTGTACCGGTAGGCGTCCGGCGCTCGATGCAGCACAACCTAGGCACCAGTCTCGGTGTTCCGGTACGCGAGTGTCGGCGTGCGATTCTCACGACGACAGTTTGTGATTCGGGGCATCCTGTTAGAAGTGGACGTCTGCGGGTACGATCCAGAGCGTCTGGCTGTCTTCGTCTTCCTGGAGAATCCGGTCGAGCTGGCCCCGATGTCGAATCCCCTGTGCGTGTTGGTCGTACATCGGGATTGACGGCCCTTCGTACGCGCCAACTTGGCGGAACGCGTGCCGGGCGAGGTTCTCGTTGCGCATGATCGCCTCATCTGAGAGTTCGTCAAGCGCCTCCTTCACCCGGTCGAGATTCCGCTGGAACTCTTCCTTCGTGGCGTTCCGGGCTCGATCGAGCAGTTCGCCGCCTTCCTCCGAGTTGATGGGTGCTGCCGTCGGCAGGTCTCCCCAGCGGGCCTTTCCAGCCACCGTCGTATCGTCTTCGTCGAAGGTGCAATAGTAATCGAAGACCGCTGGGGAATGGGGATCAGCGCCAACGAGTCGATTGAACACTGCTTTCCCTGCAGCCAATGCTTCGTTTTCTGTCGATGCTTCTACGAGCGCGTAGATGATCATGTGCATTTTGAACCCCTCAACCGCCGACGACTGGTCAGGGAGCGTGCCCGTCCCAGTTCCGCCGGCACCCATCACGGCGGAAAAACCCACACCCGAGGTCGTGGCTGCGCGCGCAGCGAAGCGAGCACGGAGCGGAGGGTGGGGCGGTGGGGTCTGGGCCGGTCTGGCAAATAGCAAAAAAGAGAGGCCTTAGCCCGTTACTCCCACCACCGACCGCGTTCGGGGAAATGGATGGATGACCAGCCGGTGACGGCCAGCGAGGCGCGTCCCTCGTACCAGTTCACCGAGGCCCCGTGAATACGGACCTTATCCCCTTCCTCGATCCAGGGAGCTTCTGAGGCCTTCCAGATTGTCACACGCGTTCTGCCGCTCTCATCCTCGAGTAGTCCAACGTTCTGTATTGTGGGGCTCGAGGGATCCCACAACTGTGCCACCCGGCCTTCGATGCTCACTTCACCGCGATTGACTTCTCCAACTTTCGCAATGGGAATGACTGTCCCAGCCGCCTGATCCAGTTCGTCGTAGACATCGACGACTGCATCCGTCATTCCACGGCCGTCTGCAACCCGCTCGGCCAGCCGCCGACTGATCGCCGCCCGCGTCCAGCCATCGAGTTGCTCCGCCAACCGCGCTGCCTGCCTGTTGACCATTGCGAGGTTCGACTGCGAGAGCATCTCTCGGGGGTCGTCCTTCGCTGGATCCTGCCATCGGTCCACGCTCGCGGCCCGCTCGTCGAACCGCTCTCGTGCCTGCTGCCTCGCCTCCTGCACTGCATGTCGCGACCCCGCTTCCCGCATTTCAATTTGCTCGCCGACCCGGGCCCGAGTTCGTGCGATCTCGATGTCCCGCGCCATCGCTTCCTCTTCCTGTGCCAGCGTCATGCTCGCCCGACAACTGTCCGGGTGGTTCGTATCGACTTTTCCCTGAATCTCCTGTTCGACCGACCGCCGCAGTTCGGGTGTCTCGTCGACGACCCAACCGCGCTTCTCGTCTTTTCGCTTCTGTGCGACCGTACGCTTATCACGAATGACCTTCTTATTTGACATTGGAACTTACACCAGTTCCGAAGGCGTTCACGCGCCGACACCGCGATGCTGCAACATCGCGGTTTTCACGACGACAACTGCCCGACAGTCCCGACTGCGCTCTCGCTCGCGCCTTCGCGAGCGCCCCAGTGGGCGCGAGCGAGAGCGCTTTCGTGCGATGAATACACCAGCCCCGCGCGCCACCACGCCGCCCGGAGCGAGCGGCCAGCGGGATTAGCTTGCTCGTGTCCGGCCCGGAGGGCGGGTTCGTGTCCAGTGTGACTGTCGACGAGCACTCGCGCCGTCAGGTGGCGCGAGGGCGCAGTCGGCACCAAACACTGGAACGCGAAAGCCCGCGAGGGGCGCAACCGACAAGCTAACCCGCTGGCGTCGAAGGCACATGCATTTTAGCCCGGCAGTCCGCCCGCTACTGCAGGCAGACCGCCCGGAATGGTCGGTCGCGAGCGACGCGAAGGGCGGCAAGGCGAGCGGGGCGGGCCGTCATGGACACACCTGTTCAGCCGGCTGCGACGCTCGATAAGCCATCCACTGTCTGCCGGATTCAGAACGGGCGAGGGCTTTCGAGTGTCCTCTCTCACCGAATCAGACCAGAATCCAGTCAGGTGTCTCAGGGGACTATGTCCTCAATGAACCGGAAGCCGTTGACGAACGTCACTGAATCCCTATATCCCTCGCTCGCGAGCACGATTCCAGCCCCCTCGCCGGCCGCGATGTCCGTCGTGTAGATGCACGCCTCGGTCGCCGTTCCTGTGCTGAGGTACTGGACAGTTAGGGCGGCGGCACGCGCGACCTCGTCGGCAGGCCGGTCGTCGGCGTTCGCGATGTCCCGCTGGATGCTGTCCATCATCCGGGAGACGGCAGGCTTGGAGAACTCGGGCGACACCGCGACTGTCGCCCAACCCTCGTCAATGGCGACGTCGGCGGGTTATCCTGCTGGATACCAGACGACGGCGCAGGATAACGCTACACGGCCGATGACAGGATCTGTGGACGGAGACAAGCCCGCGTTACCGTGCTCGATTCGCTCGTTAACCGTGCCTGTTCGGGGTCGGCTCAGTCGGCGTCGAGTGCTGCCGCCAGTTTCGTCGCGCCGTCCTCGTAGATACTCTCGCCGTGCCCGACCAAGATGCGCTCTGGGTGGTAGTCGGCGAGGCCCTCCGGTGTCTCGTCGAGAGCAGGATGGACGCCGATGTCGTTGTCGCCCTCACAGAACCCCGGGAGGGTTCCGAGTGTCTCCATGATGACTAGGGTCCCACCGGCTTCGTCGACGAGAACCGCCTCCTCCCACTCGTCTGTGTCGATAAGGCGGTGGATCTCGTAGTTCGTGCCGGGGAGTGTAGCTTCGAGTGGCTCCGGGTCGTTGTCGAGTTTCTCGCGGGTCAGGTCCATCCAGTCCGGGATGTGCACGGCGACGTCGTGGCGCGCCGCGATTGCTTCGGCGTCGCGCGTGTGGCGGTCATGGATCACGACCACGCCGGCGACTTCACCCAGGTCGCTCAGTCGGTCGTCGAGTCCGTCGGCGTCGAGGGGGTCGACAACCCAGACGCCGCTCTTGGTCGCGAGCGCTTGACTCCCGCGCATGGCGTCTTCCTCTGGATGCGAGAACCAGGTGATGCCGCCGTCCCATTCGGTCACCGCCTCGAGCGAGGGTCGCTCCGTTGGCTCGTCATCGGACATGTGTAGTGGTATTAGGCACCACGCCTAAACGTCTGTGCTTACCGGCCCCAAGCGGGTCGTCCGTCACCCCTTGTCCGTTCGCAGGTTGATCGTCGCCACAGTCTCGTACGGGTCGCCGTCCTTAATGATCGCGTGATGGAGACGGTGTCGACGGTCGAGGTCGTAGTCCAGCCGGAACTCTGCGATCGCGGTCGCTTCCGTAGTGTCGTCGGGGAGCACGAAGCTGACGTGGGGACTCTGACCAGCCGCGTGCACCGACCCGCCCAACGCCCGGAATGGTCAGTCGCGAGCGAAGCGGGGCACGAACACGGTGAGCGCCTCGACACGGCCGAACGAAGTGAGCCGTGCGCCAGCAGAGGGCAGCAAGGCGAGCGGGGCGGGCCACAACCAGTTGATGTGCAGAAAATGTCGATCCGAGTGAAAGACGGATTTGACGAGTATGAACTATCCGAGTCTCTATTGGAGTGTCGTGCCTCCCGGCTGTAGGGCCGACAGGTAGTCTGAATAAGGACACAGGGGTGGAGCACATGATTACCGACCAGAAAGGGCATCTAAGATCTCGTATAGACCTATCCAAAACTGGTACGAAGAGCAGATCAATTCCGAACAGGTAGCCCGTTCGGTTGCCCAGCTACAGGACTGACATCGTCCGGCTTAGCGACTGTTTCTTGCAGTATTACGGTATCGCCACTAGCCGCGTCGCAAACTGTGCTTTTCGCAGGCCGGGTTCCGAAAGCAGGTAACGATGATTCTCTTTGTCTAAGATTGTCCGCGTTAGCTCAACACAGAGTTGCTCATGTTCATCGGCAAAGTAGGTGTACACCTCGTGTTTCGGCATATCGAGGCCATATGAATCGAGGTGGATGCGGATATCGTCTTTCCGCACAACAGTATCACAGCCAAGCTTCCAGATATAGTGGAACTTCTTGTTGTTCCGGCGAACGGTGAGAAGTCGCTTGGAGTCCCCGTATGTAATTATTCACCCACGTCTGCCGATAACAGTCGAGAGAGCCCCCTTTAGATGGACTTGGAAGTCACCAAGACATTCCATACCCAAGCTGTATATGTAATTGGTAAGTAGTCTGTAATAGATGCGCAAAGGACGGCTGCTCGTTATCGGTGTCAGTCTCGTGGCGTTAGCGAGTGGCGTAACCGGTCTCTTGAATGGAAACATCAGTCAGGGCGTGTTCGCGGTTGGCCTGTGCCTCGTACTCGGGTATTCGTTGAAGATCTCGACGGCCGAAGACCCAGTCGCTGGTGGGATTGTGTTCGTTGTGCTTCTCGTTGTACTGGGTGGCATTGTCGGCGCTATTGGCCTTGTGCCACCACTGGACACCGGCGATGTCCTCGACTCGGAAGACACAGAGCCCAGTCCGACACCTGAGCCGAGTGCGATCAAAACGGACACAACCAATGCTGGGGCGTCCGGATACAGTGGTGACTACGATTGTGACGATTTCTCATCACAGTCGGCTGCCCAGGATGTCTACGAGGAATCTGGTGGTGCACATGGGCTGGACGGTGACGATGATGGGAAAGCGTGTGAGAATCTCCCCTGAAACCGAGTAGATCGAACGAGTGGAAAAGCGGGTACAGAGTACCTCCGGAAGCTTCAAACGAACTCCGCGGTAGTAACGGACCGATAGAATCCTGGAAAGGGGACACAATCCTTTGTTGGCTGCCCGTTTGCTCGCACTCTTTATTCCTTGGTTACTGAGATACAACGGAGTCAGTGTGTCCACTGGACTGGGCGCTCAGCCCTGCTGCTTCACGACTCTCGGACAGAGTATCCGTAGGTTTCGATCCGATACTAATATTGCCACGTGATTCCTCAGCCACCCATCATACATTTTTAAACGTTATACATATGTCTTCCCTGTGTTTCGGCCTGTCAGTCCGGGTTCTCGTAGTTCGTGGTAACGATTAACCTACAATGGTCAATTGGGCAAGGTGATGGCAAGTTCAGAAGACGATCCCTCGGACCACCACAACGCAGAGATCCTGTCAATCGACGCTGGCGGGACGATGACAGATACGTTCCTCATGGACTCCAACGGTGAGTTCACTGTTGGAAAAGCAAAGACCACACCGGATGACGAATCGCGGGGGTTCATCAAGTCCTCACAAGATGCCCTTGAGGACTGGGGCCTGACTGTCAAGGAGGGGTTCCCGAATCTCGTGTCGACAGTGTACTCGGGCACCGCAATGCTGAATCGGCTCGTCGAACGCGAGAGTGAGGTCGATGTGGGGATTCTCATTACCGGCGGGATGGAAGACACACTCCGAATGGGGCGTGGCCGGCAGTCGTACACCGGCTACTCATATTCGGATCGGCTCCACGTCAACACCCACAAACACCCCGAGCCATTAATCCCGCGGAACCAGATCCGTGGCGTCAGAGAGCGTATTGACGTCAAAGGGAACACACTGGTTCCGCTGTACGAAGACGATGTTCGAGAGGGGGTCAATGACCTGCTCGACCAGGATGTCGACCACATCGTCGTGATGTACCTCCATTCCTACAAAAACGGTGACCACGAACACCGGACCCAGGAGATAGCCGAGGAGATCATCGACGAACGCGAGATGGACACGACGGTGATGCTGTCGAGCGAATACTACCCGACACTGAAAGAATCGGAGCGGCTGAACACCGTCACTGCAGAAGCGTTCGCCGCTGAGCCATCCAGAGATCAGCTAACGAATATTCAAGACTCCGTTGACGAACAGGGCGGGAACGTCGGCGTACGTGTGATGGCGAGCCACGGCGGGACTATCGATATCCACGCCAACGAACTAGCCCGGACGCTCATTTCGGGCCCGATCGGCGGGATGATCGGTGCCAACTATTTCGGGGAAAAACTCGACTACGAGAATCTGGTATGTACCGACATCGGTGGGACCAGCTTCGACATGGGCATCATCATCGGGAACGACTGGCAGATCGACTACAGCCCGGAGATGGCCCGTCTCCTCTTATCGCTGCCGATGGTCAACATGGAGAGTGTCGGGGCGGGCACGGGCAGCTACGTGCGGGTTAACCCGACGTTCGACAAAATCGAACTGGGCCCTGAGAGCGCCGGCGACCAGGTCGGCGTCAGCGCGGTCGAAACGGATGTCGAGACGGTAACCGTAACAGACTGTCACGTCGCGATGGGCTGGATCAACCCCGAGAACTTCCTCGGCGGAGACATGCCTATCGACCGCGACGTGGCCGAGCGAGAAATCAAAGAACAAATCGCCGACCCGCTCGGCATGGGTGTCTACGAAGCCGCACAGGGTGTCATCGACATTCTGGAGAGTAAGCTCCGGAACGACCTCGAAGCGGTCGTGACCGGTGAAGGGTACGCACCGTCGAATTTCAAGTGTCTCTCGTACGGTGGAGGCGGCCCTGTCCACACCGCCGGCTACACCAAAGACCTGGGTTTCGACGAAGTGCTCATCCCCGAGTGGGCGGCTGGCTTTTCGGCGTTTGGCTGTGGCGCTGCCGACTACGAGTACCGGTACGACCAGACGACGAGTATCGACGTCGATCCGGACCTCTCGATGGAGGAAGCGGCCGAAACCGCCGGCCAGGAACTCACCGAGGTCTGGAAAAACCTCGAACAGAAAGTCGAAGCCGAGTTCGAGAACAGCAATATCGGCCGGAGCGAGATAGAGTTCCAGTACAACATTCTCGGACAGTATCAGGGACAGCTCAACAGCATCGACATTGAGTCACCGGTCAGCCGCGTCGACACCCCGGAGAAGCTCGAACGGCTGCTGGACACCTTTGAGGAGGAATACCGGCGCACGTACTCCGAGGAGGCCCGGTCTCCGGAGCTCGGGCACACTGTCACGCAGGCCTCGGTCCGCGGCGTCCGGGACGTTGTCAAGCCGGAGATCCCCACGGAGGAAACCCAGGGTCCGGAACCGCCCGAGGAGGCGTTCAAAGAGACCCGGGAGGCGTACTGGGATGGCGAGTGGATGGAGACCGAGATTTACGACCTCCACGCGCTCCAGCCAGGGAATGAACTCACTGGCCCCGCCGTGATGGAGGGTGCCGCGACGACCTACGCGCTCCCGCCGGACTGTGAGACCTACCTCGACGAGCACCGTGTCCACCACCTGACCAGGACCGAGTAAGAGCGGTATCCCGCTCTTGTACAGCGATGCATCTATCCCGTCGCTCGGGTCCACTCCGGCGGTGAGGTAGGTGCACTGTACGAGCCCGCATCTGGCTCCGATCAGATGCCCGCAATACAACACCACATCATGAGCTCAGAACACGAATCTGGGGAGAACTTCCCCCGCATGCGACGCGAGAAAGAGAAGGTTCACGAGAAACAGGCACAGGGCGATGGAATCGGTTGGGACGGCAAGACGCTCCGCGAACAGTTCGAAGAACTCGAACAGAAAACGGAGGAGACGGACCACTACGCCGGCTTCGAGAAACTCGAGTTCAAAAACGAGGAACCGATAAAGTACGAACAGATGTTCGCACAGTTGCGGGGCGACCTCGTGACTGCACGCGAGACCTCGAAAGAGGTGGCCGCAACACCGATCGTCGAACAGGAGGGGGAACTGTGTTATGGCCTGTTCACACCCGAGGGTGACTCTATCGCTGTCTCGACGGGTATCATCGTGCACATCCACACGATGAGTGAGGCCATCAAGTACATGATAAACCACGATTACGAGGAAAGCCCTGGTATCGAACCGGGGGACATCTTCGTTAACAATGACACGCACGTCGGGGACGTGCATCCGTGCGATATCATGACGCTTATTCCCATCTTCCATGAGGGAGAACTCGTCGCCTGGGCCGGCGGCGTCAACCACGTCATCGACGCTGGAGCGATCGGCCCTGGCAGCATGAACGTCTCCCAGGCCTCCCGCTTCGGTGACGGTGCCTACTACACGGCCCGCAAAATCGGCGAAGACCTCGAGATCTACAACTCCTGGAAGAACGACTTCCCGGACAAGACTCGGACGCCGGACTTCCTGAAACTCGACGAGAAGACTCGGATGACCGGCTGTCTGATGATCCGGAACGCGGTCAACGACATTATCGACGAGTACGGGATCGAGCGGTTCAAACAGCTCTCTCGGGAAGCAGTCGAAGACGGACGCCGGGGCTTCCGCAGCCGCATCAAGAAGACGATGCTGCCCGGTACCTACCGCGGTGCGTCTTTCGTCGATGCGCTTTATGAGGGCCAGGGAAACCTCACCCGCGAGTACGCGAATGAGAACCACCTCATGCACGCCCCATCAGAATTGCACGTCCGCGAGGACGGTTCGTTCCAGGTTTCCTTCGAGGGCGCAAACAAGTGGGGCTGGCATCCATACAACTGTACCCCAGCCGCCATTCAGGGCGGAATCTGGGTGATGCTCACGCAGACAGTCATCCCCAACTCGAACGTCAATGACGGCGCGTACTACAGTTGTGACTTCCACCTGCCGGTTGGGTCGTGGGCCAACACACAGAACACGGAAACGGCACACGCCTATGCCTGGCACTTCCTAGTCTCTGCCTGGGCCCCGCTCTGGCAGCACCTGTCCAGAGGCTACTACTCGCGTGGCTTCTGGGAGGAAATCAACGCCGGCAACGCGAACACGTCCAACTGGCTGCAAGGCGGTGGTATCGACCAGTTCGACAAACTCCACGCGGTCAACTCCTTCGAGTCCGCCTGTGAGGGCGTGGGCGCCCGGTACGTTGAAGACGGCGAACCCCACGCAGCCGCCATCTGGAACCCCGAAGGCGACATGGGCGACGCCGAAGTCTGGGAGATGACGGAGCCACTGCCGTTCCTCGGTCGAGCCGTGAAACCGAACACAGGCGGCGCTGGGCGCCGTGCCGGCGGCGCGGGCTTCGAGTCCATGCGGACGGTCAAGGACGTAAGCCGGTGGCTGCTGTACGAGATGGGCAACGGCTACATGACCAGCGACGGCGGTCTCTTCGGCGGGTATCCCGCTGCCTCGGGATATATACTGAACGCACAGGATACGGACCTTGAGGAGCGCTTCGAGAACGGCGAGGACTACCCACAGCACGACCTCGACCCCGAGAGCGGCGAGTTCGAGTCCAAAATCGACGGTGAGATCACCCGCCGCCCCGAAGGTATCAGTACGCCAAAGCAGTTCGACGACTACGATATGTACCTGAACTACCTCCGCGGTGGATCGGGACTTGGCGACCCGCTCGAACGTGACCCGGAAGACGTTCTTTCGGATATCCACGATGGGTACGTCCTTCCCCGACATGCGAAGGACGCCTACGCTGTCGTGGTGAACAAAGTCGACGACGAGGCAAAGCACAACTCCGCCGTCCAAGGCGAGTGGGAACTCGACGAAGAGGCAACTGAAGAACTCCGCGAAGAGCGGATGGACGAACGCGCCGAGAAGGCCCAGCCGGTGTCGGAGTGGTACGAACAACAACGCGACCGCATCCAGAACGAGGAGAACCTCATTGACGACGTGAAAAAGACCTACGAGAGCAGCATGCGGATGAGCAAGCAGTTCGCCGATTTCTACCACGAGTTCTGGGACCTTCCGGAGGACTTCGAGTTCGACCTCAGCGAGAAGGCAGAACGGTCTCTCAACGGCCGCTTCAAGTCGGGGACGAAAAAGAAGTGGAAGAACCCGACGAAAGGCCACGAGACGTGGCTCGGTGTCGGGCGCGACGACGAACCGGAGGTGCCGTACACGTGGACGGCCGATCGCTCGATTCGTGACCTGCCGACCCCGAAGGCTTCGTTCGGCGACACGACGGTCGGAAAAGCAATGGACGACGACTGATACAGAGGTGAACACACATGCCAGAATCCTACCCACGCGAACACATCGAAGACCTCGTCGACGACAACCTAGAGTGGAATCAGCTGCACAACATGATGAGCGATTTCAAGGACGCGGACCGGTTCCAGCAAGTCCGCGACGTCCTGCAGGAGCGGGTCGACTGGGACGACCCGATTGTCATCCCGTACGCGGACCACCTGTACGTCGTCGCGAAGTCAGAGGACCGGTGGGTCATCAAGTGCGACTGTGGCCACGAGTTCTGCGAGCACGACCAGAACTGGAAAGCAGACGCACTCATCAACGTCCGGGACTCCGAGGAGGAGTATCTCGAAATCTACCCCGCGGACATGCACCCACACCCTGATTACATGGAACTGCGCGAGTTCTTCTGTCCGGGCTGCAAGACGCTGCTCGAAGTGACCAACGTCATGCCGGGGTACCCGCTCATCCACGAGTTCGAGCCGGACATCGAGACGTTCTACGAGGACTGGATCGACGAGCCGATTCCGACGCCAGAGGGGCAGTCGGCGTAACACCTCGACGGGCTTCCTTCCGTTCTGTATTCAATCGTGAAAACCCATGCTACAACAGAGTCCGCCGACGCTGAAACAGCTCTACGAGTCAGTGCTCCGTCGATACGAGGGCGCACCTGCCGTCACATTCGGCGACGAGACGCTGACCTACGCTGACCTCGATACGGACTCCGCGCGTCTCGCCAATGCACTCTTGGAGCGTGGTCTTGAACCTGAAGACCGCGTCGGAATCTTGCTATCGAATCGCCCGGAGTACACCGTCGCCGACATCGCACTTGCCCGTGCAGGCTTGGCGAAAGTCCCGCTGAACGACATGCTGTCGGCAGCGGACATCGAGTACATGTTGGACAACAGCGATACCAGCGCGCTCATAGTCGGCCCGTCTTTCGCCGAGATAGTCGAGTCAGTCGCTCCGAACGTGCCGACGCTGGACCGGGTCATCTCGATAGACGCGACAGTCAGTTCGAAACTGGAGCGCACCCACCATGTCGATTCGTTCGAGCAACTGTTCGAAACGGCCGAACCGGTGGCCCCGGACGTTTCGGTTTCGAAATCCACCCTTGCTGGCGTCTTCCACACTGGCGGGACAACCGGCGACCCGAAGGGCGTAAAACACACCCAGGAGAACCTCGCGCTGAACGCACTTGCACACGCCGTCGAACTCGATATCCAGCCCCGGGACACGCTATTGCTGATGACGCCGCTCCCGCACTCGGCTGGTCTCATCATGGCCGGCGGGTTAGCACAGGGGAGCCACCACGTCATCACGCAGGGCTTCGATGCCGAACGCGCCCTCGAACTCGTCGAGCAGGAAGACATCTCGTGGACGTTCATGGTTCCCACGATGGTGTACCGCGTCCTCGACGTCCTCGAACGAGAAACACATGACACCTCGACGCTGGAGACGCTCGTATACGGCGCAGCACCGATGAAGCCGGATCGATTGCGCGAGGGGCTGGACAAGCTCGGCAGCGTCTTTCTCCAGCTGTACGGGCAATACGAGACGCCGGACCTCATCACTGTCCTGCCGAAGGCCGCTCACGACCCCGACGACGAGGAGCGACTGTCCTCGTGTGGCCTCCCGACCACGATGTGTGAGGTGAAGGTTGTCAACGAGAGCGGCGAGACGGTCCCGCCTGGCCAGCCGGGTGAGATTCTAGCACGTGCCGCCTACTCCATGGAAGGGTACTACGAGATGCCGGAGAAGACCGCAGAGACGGTCGAAGACGGCTGGATCCACACCGGTGACATCGGGAAGGTAGATGAAGACGGCTACTTTTACATCATCGACCGGGACTCTGACGTTATCGTTAGCGGCGGGATGAACGTCTATTCCGTCGCCGTTGAGGAAGTCGTCCAGCAACACGACCAAGTGGCGAACGTCGCCGTCATCGGCGTCCCGGACGACGAGTGGGGCGAGGCGGTAAAGGCCGTCGTCGTCCCCGAGAGTGACACCGTAGACCGGGCGAATATCAGGTCGTTCTGTCGGGACCATCTGGCGGACTACGAAGTGCCGAAATCCATCGATGTCGTCGAAACACTCCCGACGACCCCCTATGGAAAGCTCGACAAGAAACGACTCCGAGAACCATATTGGCAGGACCAGTCACGCCAGATCAACTGACCCATGATCTCGAAGATCGATCACCTCGGTATCCTCGTCGACGATATCGAAACCAACAGGGAACTGTTCGAACTGCTCAGCCTCAATGTTGGGACCGTCGAACACGTCCCGGCCTTTGGGGTCGACATCGCGTTCATTCGCGTCGGGGAGAGTCTGGTCGAACTCGTCGAACCAGTCGACCGGGGTTCGGAGATTGCTGCCGACCTCGACGCAACGCCGCAGTCAGCACTGATACACCACGTTGCGTTCCGTGTCGACGATATCGAAACAACATTGCTGGAACTCCGAAACGCTGGCGTGACACTCGCGGACGAGGAACCCCGTGACGGCGCAGGCGGTGCAAGCGTCGCGTTTCTCGACCGACAGGCTGGTAACGGTGTTCGCGTCGAACTCGTCGAGCGAGAGACGGACGTCGTCTTCAGCTAACAACCGGCAGGAAGCAACTCACGTTATAAGAACAAAACATATGACGGTATTGTTCGTGACAATACTTAATTAGAGGAGAAACCTCGGGTACCGGTACTAGTCACCAAGCAGACTGGTGATGTTGGCTGTTACGGGCTTTCACACGCCAGCTTTCCATAACAGAGGATGCCAGCGGAACAAAACACGATATGATACCAGGCTGGACGCACAGACCGACACTCTGAACTGATGCTCAGAATCGAATTTCAGATACGCTTGGCGGGAATTCCATCGCAGATAGCCGACATCGACAGCCAGGTCAGTAGCGTCGAGATAGACAACGCACTACCAGTCGCCGGTGATTCGGTCTTTCTGTCCTTAACTGCCCAGTTCGGCTCCGACATCTCGCAGGACACACTCGCGGAGAAGTTGCCCGGCGTACAGATTATAGATATGTCGAAGGCGGATGTGAACCAGCATACGTACTATCTCGGCGTCATTGCAGCGCTCTCGGACGCATCCGTTCTCTCTCTCCTGACGGAAAACCAGGCGATTCCACACAGAATCGTCGGGCGGAACGCGCACCTCAATGTGGTCGCATCCGTACGCGACTGGAACCATCTCAAGGAAGTCGCAAGCACCGTTGAGGACGAACACGGCTCACTGGAGTTGGTCGGGACGACACAGACCGAGACGATCGGGTTTCCGCTCGGCGGCAACAAAATAAAACAGAGCATGTCGGGCAAACTGTCCGACAAACAACTCGAGGTACTGGAGACTGCCTACCGGATGGGCTACTTCAAGGTTCCACAGGAGGTGACAGCCGAGGAGATCGCGAGCGAACTGGACATCAGCAGGTCGACGCTGAGTGAACGGCTCCGCCGAGTCGAGCACAACTTCTGTGAGTTACTGTTCGGGCCACAAGAATGACGACGATCATCATCATCAATTCGGTCGAGCAACAACCCACTGTCAGGGAGGTTCTGAGCTCAGTTGTCGACGTGGGCGAGACGGTTTATTTTCTCCGATTGCCGACCGTTCGCTGTCTTGGCCCGCTCATTCAGGAAGTCAACCCCATGATCGAATACGATGTGGAGTACACGATTAGCTGTCTCCCCGAGGGATATGACGTTGCCGAGCTCGTCGAATTCGCAGTCGAAACCGACGCCGACCGGATCTGTATCGGGATCTCCGAACGGACAGTGACCGGCAAAGCTCGAATTGACGACCTGACGGAGTCAGTGTTGCTCCACGACCGGATTTCTGGCGACTTCGTGGTCGGTGAGCACGTCATCATTCTGGAGGAACTCGACTATGCGCAGTAACGTCTCAGCCGAGAACTGCGGCCGCCTGTCAGCACTACGGCCACCGAAAGAGGAGACCAGCGATGAGTCAAACTGACCAAAACAAGACCGAACAACGCCGGCAGGAAGCGAAACGACAAAAAGAGATCGTCCGAGAGAAACGGCAGCGAAACGAGGGCATTGGCTGGGACGGCAGGACGCTCCGCGAGCAACTGGCCGAGCTAGAGGACAAGACGGAGGCGACGGGCCGCTACTCCGGGATCACAGAGCTCTCACTCAAAGAAGACGACCCGATACGGTTCGAACAGCTCTATTCGCGGCTCCGTGGCGACCTTGTAACTGCACGCGAGATCTCGAAAGAAGTCTCTGCGACCCCAATCGTCGAACAGGAGGGTGAACTCTGTTACGGCCTGTTCACCCCGGAAGGTGACTCTATCGCCGTTTCGACGGGAATTATTGTCCACGTGCACACGATGAGCGAAGCTATCAAATTCATGATTAACCACGATTACGAGGAGAGCCCGGGAATCGAACCGGGAGATATCTTCGTCAACAATGACCCCCACGTGGGGGACGTGCATCCGTGTGACCTGATGACGCTGATTCCTATCTTTCACGATGGCGAACTCGTCGCCTGGGCTGGCGGCGTCAACCATGTCATCGATACCGGGGCAATCGGTCCCGGCAGCATGAACGTCTCACAGGCCTCCCGCTTCGGCGACGGTGCCTACTACACGGCCCGCAAAGTCGGTGAGGAGTTCCAATTGTACAACTCCTGGAAAAAAGAATACCCTGCCAAGACGCGGACGCCGAACTTCCTGAAACTCGACGAGAGAACCCGTATTACCGGCTGTCTCATGATCCGGGACTCGGTCAAGGAGATGATCGAGAGAACGGGGATCGAGACGTTCAAACAGCTCTCTCGGGAAGCGATTGAGTACGGTCGACGCGGCTTTCGCAACAGAATCAAGAAGACGATGCTGCCTGGTACGTATCGCGGCGCATCTTTCGTCGACGCGCTCTATGAGGGGCAACAGAACGTCACACGCGAATACGCAAACGAGAATCATCTCATGCACGCCCCCTCAGAGCTACACATCCGCGAGGACGGCTCGTTCCAGGTTTCCTTCGAGGGCGCAAACAAGTGGGGCTGGCATCCCTACAACTGTACCCCAGCCGCCATACAGGGCGGTATCTGGGTGATGCTCACGCAAACTGTGATACCGAATGAACTGGTCAACGACGGCGCATACTACGCCTGTGATTTCCATCTACCTGTCGGGTCGTGGGCCAACACACAGAACACTGAGACAGCGCACGCCTACGCCTGGCACTTCCTGGTCTCTGCCTGGGCCCCACTCTGGCAGCATCTCTCGCGGGGATACTACGCACGCGGCTTCTGGGAGGAAATCAACGCCGGCAACGCGAACACGTCGAACTGGCTGCAAGGCGGCGGCATCGACCAGTTCGACAAACTCCACGCCGTCAATTCGTTCGAAGCTGCCTGTGAGGGGGTGGGTGCCCGCTACGTTGCGGACGGCGAGCCCCACGCATCAGCTATCTGGAACCCCGAAGGCGACATGGGCGACGCCGAGGCGTGGGAACAGGTCGAACCGCTGCCGTTCCTTGGCCGTGCAGTCAAGCCCAATACAGGCGGTGCTGGACGCCGTGCAGGCGGCGCTGGTTTCGAGTCGATGCGAACGATCAAGGACGTGAGCCGGTGGCTGCTGTATGAGATGGGCAACGGCTACATGACCAGCGACGGTGGCCTCTTCGGCGGGTATCCCGCTGCCTCGGGATATATACTGAACGCACAGGATACGGACCTCGAGGAACGCTTCGAGAACGGCGAGGACTACCCACAGCACGACCTTGACCCGGAAAGTGGCGAGTTCGAGTCCAAAATCGACGGAGACGTGACGCGGCGCCCGGAGGGTATCAGCACGCCCAAAGAGTTCGACGACTACGACATGTACCTGAACTACCTCCGCGGTGGGTCGGGACTGGGCGACCCGCTCGAACGTGACCCGGAAGACGTCCTTTCGGACATCCATGATGGGTATGTCCTCCCCCGACACGCCGAAGACGCGTATGCGGTCGTGGTGAACAAAGTCAACGGCGAGGCAAAGCATAACTCCGCTGTCCAGGGCGAATGGGAACTCGACAAGGAAGCGACCGAACAACTCCGCGAGAAGCGCATGGACAAACGCGCCGAGAAAGCACAACCGGTGTCGGAGTGGTACGACCAGCAACGCGATCGTATTCGGAATGAAGAGGACCTCATCGACGACGTAAAAAAGACCTACGAGAGTAGCATGCGGATGAGCGAGCAGTTCGCAAGATTCTTCCGGAACTTCTGGGACCTCCCAGAAGACTTCGCGTTTGATCTCAGCTATCAAGCCGAACAGTCGCTGGACAACAGGTTTGACTCTGGACTCCGGCCGATGTGGGACAACTACACGCGGCGACACAAAACCTGGCTTGACGTGGATGATGAACCGTACGTCCCGTACACGTGGACAGACCGGTCGCTTCAGGACCTCCCGGACTCAGTGTCGACGTTCAAGCATCTTGAGCAAACAAGCGACGACGATTGAGCTGACCCAGAGCGTACTGCTGGAAAGTCTACCCGTCGTTTGTAACGTTTCAACTTCAGCTTCAATTGGTGTATTTATCGTTCTGATATGGTTTTATCAAGCCTACTAGTTACCTATTGTCGGCGTTACGAAGTGCACATATTGGTGAATCAGCTGAACGATCGCCACACGCCCTGGTGAGAAGCAACAATTCACGTAGACACTGATGTTTCAATCATATCTGTAGCTGCCTGACCAGCCGAACGGGTGGAAGCGACCGGGAGCGTTTGCAAGAGAACCTGAGCGCGCTCTTCGGTGCGAGTAATCATTGAGAGTAGCGGGACAACCGATAACTTTTGCAGCAAATCCCCTCAAAAATTGCCAGCAACAGTCGGATATATACCTCATATATTCAGCAATACGGCAGGAAGTCGCCATCACATATCTCGCCATCGTGGACCTCTAGGATTCAGATGAGTCTCCGGACCGAGTAGATTTCAGCATCGCTCACCGACTTTACTGTGGCGAAAACATCCATAAGAGAAGCACGAACTGGTAGTCGTCAGGGCCGACACGTGGCCACGAGGAGAGCGATCGCGACGCCGAGTATGGCGACGCCCGCACCGAAGCCGCGGCCATCCTCTCCCGTTGTCTCGGTCACCTCGGTACTGTCAGTCGGCGAATCCGTGATTGCAGTGGTCGGAGACTCCGAGGCCACGTTCGTCTGAGGGGCAGTCGTGGTCAGCGGTGCGGTAGTTGGCGGTGCAGTCGTGGTTGCCATCGACCTATCTCGGAGTCCACCGGCTCCGTCTATCGAGAGGCGGGCGAACAGTTGGTCGCTCGTCCCGCGAGGAACGTTTGCCGATGTCACGAACCGCGGATCCTCTTGGAACACGACTTGCCCGTCGCCCGCTCGGTCCCAGTGGGTTTCGAGTTCTATCGGCCCGTCCGGCAGACTTGAGACGTTTCGAATGTAGACCGTCTGCGTGCTCTGTCCGTCTGGCACGGGGACTGCTTGGGTCACGAGGCCCTCATCCGTTCGCAGTTTGACCTCCAGGATTCCCTGGTCGGGGAGGCGGAATGACGCGTCAACGCGGAGCGTCCAGTCTTCACCGTCCGTCCCGAGTGCCGTCGCAGACAGGTTCGACCAGCGCGGCTCAGGACCAACGATGACGTCCCGATCCCAGACCGTCCGGTCCTGTCCTGTCGCCCGGAGCCTGAACCACTCGTACTCGTCGCTCGGCACGTCACGGAGTGTGGCAGAGAACGCCGATTGGACGGCTTCCCGGTTGGCACCTTCCGAGCGAGTCTCGCTCGTAGTCACCGCTGCTGTGGCAAGGGTTGCTCCGCTCGGGTCAACTGCTTCGACAGTTATCGTCGTTCCGGGACGGACATTCGTCTGCCCCGACAGATCGAGTGTCGTCGTATTTGCGTACACCCGAGCTGGGCCATTCCCGTCGAATCTGAGATCAGGGGTGGTCGAGTCGACAGTTGCATCCGGGAAGTAGAACGTGAACTTGTCTTCGAAGGCGTCCGTTCGGGAGTTGGTGTGCGTCTCGACTTCGACGACAAACTCGTCGACCGATGGCTCGAACGCGATGGGATCGTGAGTGTCGCGTTCGACAAGCGCGAGGGTCCTCGAATCGACGACGACCGAGAGCGTCGCGTTCGCGCGGTCGTGGACGACATGAGTATCACTCTCGTTGAGAGCGATTTCGTACGGCTGTCGATTCGGGCCGACCAGCGCCCGGACCGACATGTTCGTGTCACTCTCGTCGAGCATCCGGTAGAACCGGTCGGTCGTGTTTGCGCCGTTGGTCGCCGTGAAGGTCGCATTCACTTGCTCGGAGTGAATCTGGAGGACTATCGTATCGCCTGTGACGACCGGTTCACCCTCGTCGACCACTTCGAGCGTCCCGTCACCACGCAAGGCACGGACATCGCTGTCGTCGGTGATGCCATCGGCGACGACACCCTGAGCGGCTAGTACAGTGACGTTCCCGTTCGACGTGGTGCGGTCTGTCGGTGTCTGTCCGCTGACGGCGGCGACTGTCGCTACCCCTGTCAGGGACAGGACGAGTAGTGTCGCGACCCTGTATCTACTGGTATGGAGGGCCATCGATTCGTAATCTTATCCGAGAGACAAATGCCTTCTGACGGGTCGGTCCGCTTGCATATTGATCCCTGGGGCTACACCAGCATCCGGCTTCTCACAGGTCCTTTACGAGAATAAGCTCCGTTACATCCTGCCCGGCGAGTTCAGCCGTTCGTCTTTCGTGAATCTCGAAAGCGTGTTTCGCATAAAACGCTCTTCCAACGTCGTTATCCGCCATCACTGACAACCAAACGGAGTCGTGTCCGTCCGTTCGGAGCGCAGTACAGAGCCGTTCCAGAAGTGTCGTCCCGATTCCGTCTCCCCAGTTGGCCGGCGAGATATAGATCCGACTCAGGACTGCGTCGGCGGGACCGTCTTCACTCGGCCCGCCTTGCACAAATCCGACCAGATCGGCACTGATAGCGACGAACATCGGGTTCTCCGGTCGCTCGATAGACTGCTTCAGTGCGCCTACATCGTACCACTCGTCAATCATCTTATCCACAGCTTCCTCTCCCATAATCTCGTCATATGTTTCGTGCCACGATCGGCGTGCAACCCGGCGGACTGCTGGCGCATCGTCCGGTATCGCCTCACGAATGTCCATCCGTGATTGCCCACTCCATCTTCGAATCGACATAACTGTCGGCTCGGTACTTCAGTGAACGGTATGAAATAAAGTCAGCTCTCGTGCTGGACTCACACTCTCTCTACGCCACGTCGGTTGTCTCAACTGCGGAGTTTCAACAGGACCGATTCAACTCGGCCTGTCGCATCGTTCGGAGGCTGCTTTCGAGCATATAACAGTCTTTCAATCACATCTGTAGCCACCTGACCATCCGAACGGGTGGGACTGAAAGGGGGCGGGCGCTCCGGGACGACGGGCGACGCAAGCACCGACTGGAGCGAAGCGAGTGTGCGGCGCTCCGCGCCGCGATCACTCGAACGGTGAGCGAAGCGAGCCGTGAGAGCCCCTCGACTGGAGCGCCTGGGGGCTTTCTATGCCAACATGGCCTCTCCTCCAAACATTTTAAACCAAACACATACAAAGTAAATTATAATGAAAGCAGGAGAAAAGTTACCGGTCCCAGTCGAGGAGACCCGGCAGTACATCCGGATCACGCCGACAGACGAACCAGTGGATCCGGACACCGTCAAGGCGCAGTTCGAACGCCTGCATAGACTAGAATCCCAAAACACCAACACTGGCCTTCTAGACCGATTCACCGGGTCCCAACCAACGATCGAAGTCTATCTAGTCGCCCCACCGGAAGACACGCAGACCATCCAGTACTACGTCGGCGTCGACACCCCGGACCTCCAGGAACCACTCGAGCGTATCCTTCGCACACTGTTCCCGGACAGTTACGAGTTCCAGACGGTCCAGTGGGCGCCGACACTGCTCCCTGAAGAGCCCGCAGCAGGCGTGCAGTTCGAAGCGCGACCTGAACGCCGCAAGGACTGGCAAACCCGACTCAGGCCGTTACACGAGTTTCAGCACGACGGCGAGCACGTCCGCGCGCCACTGGCAAGCGTCGTTGAGGCGATGGCCGCCACCGACGGTCCGGCACTGTTACAGATACTCGTCCGCCCCAAAACTGACTGGTCGACCGACAGAGATCTCCACCGACGAACGCTCGAAGAGGGTCGGGAATCGTGGGCCGGACAGGTTATCACTGCACTGCTGGGCCCGGCCGAGAGGATCCACACCGACATGCCGATTCCCGTCGAAGACCGCTCACGCCTCGAAGAACTCGCCGAACGAGACCCTCGACGATCCTTCGACGTCAACGTCCGCGCCATCCTGTGCAACGACACGGACCAACACGTCGCCGATGATCTCGCAACAGCCTTCGCCGAGGTGAGTCACACCTGTTACGAGATTACCGGCACCGTCTGCACGGGAACGGACGCAACCGATCTTCGAACCCAGATCTGTGACCGGGTGTTCCGGCCCGCTGACTACGACCGACTGCAGTACCGCCTTCCGTTCACTACTCCATCCAGTCCGGGGATCGTCGCCGACGCGAGCGAACTGGGGAGCCTCTGTCTGCTCGATGGGAGCGCGCTCACGACTGCAGCCAGACGCGCCCTCGCGACGACACCCGGTGAGCGACGCATGCTCCCACCGCCGCCGCCGTCACATCTCTCCCCGTTTCGCGATGACGGCCTGCCGCTTGGCCGTCCGCTCTCACAGGACGGGACGGCCCAGGACGAGCCAGTAACGCTCCCGCCGTCACTCCAGTCGCTACACGTCGCATGGTTTGGCAAAACCGGGTCGGGCAAGTCCACCAGCCTCACGAACGGGATCCTCGCGAACCACGCGGCCACCGACGGAGCGGATATCGTGTTCCTGCCGAAAGGAGGTGGGATGGCTACCGAGTATATGCGTGCTCACTACGCCACGTACGGTGACCTTGATGACGTGTTGTACTTCGATTGTGCCGCACTGTTACCTGCTCTCTCGTTTTTCGATATCCGCAAGGATCTCGAGGCTGGCGTTTCTCGGACCACCGCTGTTGAGGATAAAGCCGATCACTACCTCGAACTGCTCGTGGGGATCATGGGCCGTGACCGGTTTGAACAGGCCGTCCGGTCGCCGGATATCATCCGCTATCTGGTGAAAGCGCTGTTTGACCCGGTCAACGGTGACGATGCCTTTCAGCATCGTGACCTGCACGCAGCCGCCCAGGAGATGCACGACCGGCAGTCAGCCCCGGCCGTAGCCGACGAGGATCTTGAACGACTGCTTTCCGGTGTCGTGGCCAACAGCGCCCGTTCGTTCGATGAGATCATGCAAGGGGTCGCCAATCGGATCGAGAAGATTCCCGTTGACCGTCGACTGGCCCGTCTGTTCAATCACGTCCCTGAGGCCGATGACCCGCACTTCGACTTCGGTGAGTTCCTTGATCAGGACGTCGTCATCATCGTCGACACCGGCCGCGTTCGCACGGACACCCAACGTGTTATGACGCTTGTACTTCTGTCGAACCTCTGGTCCGCTCTGCGCCGGCGCGCCCAGTCGACACCCTCGACAAAATCATATAATCTCGTTAATGTATATCTCGAAGAAGCCGCCTCGGTTGCTACCTCAAATATATTACAGGACTTGCTCTCACAGTCGCGTGGCTTCGGTGTCGGGATCACACTCGCGATGCAGTTCCCTGACCAACTGCGTCGGATCGACGATGCCGTCTATCGAGAGTTGCTCAACAACGTCTCGACGTACGTCACCGGCAATGTCCCGACTGATGATCGACTGGCCAGCCGGTTCACGACCGCGGATATGTCAGAACAAGAGATTTCCGATCAGCTCAAGTGGCTCCCCCGCGGAGAGTGGCTGGTTCAGTTACCCGCCCCTTTCGATTACCCCGAACCACGACCGTTTCAGGTGGAATCTTTGCCACTCCCAGCTGGCAATCCAGACGGGCCTGGCCCATCGATTCCCACTGACGATATCGAGCCGATAGTTGCGGACGTAACAGCGCGAACACGGTCGGAAGCTGGGCTCACCCTTGCGTCACCGAGCACTCCCGACGAAACCGGTGACAGCGATGATCCGACCGACGAGTCCACGCCTGTGCGGGTCGATAGCGCCCTCCCGCAGACGCGTCGCCTCCCGGAAACGGTTTCCTACGACCGGGAGAGTCACGCCCTGCACTGTCAGGACTGTGGAAACCGGTATGATCCGTCCATCGACGGGATGCGGCGTGTGATCGCCTGCTGTGGTTCCCTTGCCGATGTCGACCCTGATGACGTCCCGATCTGTACGCTGAATCTGAAGCGCTCGGCCGAGGAACGCGCAAACAGTGAATGGTCGACGACACAGCTGTGTTTCCTGCAGGCTGTCTACAACGCCCAGCAACTCCGATATGACCCGCTCGAATACGATCTCCTGTCCGATTCGATGCTTCGATTACAGGAGTATGTCGGGATCGAGAGCGACGCCGTCCAAGACTTGCTCGATGCCGATGTCCTGCGCCACGATACGGATCGCCCCCATCGCCTGTACTCGGTGACCCCTGCAGGTAGGGACGCTATCGGGGAATCGTACCGCCGTGGCGTCGATTACGGCCACGAATGTGGCGATCTTGAGGAATCCAGCGAGCACGTCCTTGCCGTCGAGGCGGCCCGGCTCTATCTCGAACACGAGTACGCCGCGGACCCGGAGTCACCAGTGACACAGGTCGTCCCCTACTACGAAATTCAGGACGGCTCGCTCCCGGCTGCGACGTTCATGGGGACGGATGAAGACGCTGTCGAGGAAGTCTCGGAGTCCTACTCTTTGCATCGGCTGGACCTTGTCGGGCTGGATGCCGAGGGCGAGATCCGTATTACGCTTGAGGCCGAACGCGTCAACAACGACCATCGACGCGCTGTCCCCGCTGATTTCGATAAGATGGCCGCGTGTGATCCCGACGAGGCTATCTGGGTCGCCATGTCGCACGACGCCGCTCATGAGATTCTTGCCGCGCTCAATGATCCACTGGAGGGCGAGCCACGTGTCGAGAAAACGTATTCCGAAAGCACCCCTGCGAGTTCTTTCACCATTGACGAACCCGGCTTCTCGGACATCATCACGGTTAACCAGCTGCTTGATCGGGTCGATCGCCCGGATCCACGTGACTTGCAAGGCTAGCTTGGGTTGAGTGGGCCCGCTACACCTGGCCAAAACCGTTCTTTGTCGATCTGGGGGTGTCCAACCCAGGGCTCCAGCCCCGCAACAAGGTGACTAATCGCTGTCGAGCCTGGCTAGATGCGTGGGGATATCAGCTGGCGAATGCCGTAGCTAACTGGCCAACGCGGCTCTATTCGTCGGACAGCGCCCTGCTCGAAGCCAGTCTGGAACTACCATGTCATGCAGGTTTGTTATTTTAATTTGAGGGTTCGGATGCATCCAAATTTCCAACCTTGGTTGCTGTCTTGCGATTTTCTCTAAGGTTGAAGATAGTTATCAATCTGTCATATTTCGAGTTATCGATCTGTATTTCCCACGGAGCGCCCCGCTCGCCTGGCTTTTCCTCGTGTTTCGCCCGTCTGCCCGTTCTGTCTGCTTGTTGGTGGGTGTCTAGGGAGTACTAGAACCGCTTTGGTTTATTCTACCGGTGGATTTTCACAAGGTTGCCCAGCGAAAGCTGCATTGGGAAATTCCAGTTCCGCAACCTCGGGTGTTCATTTTGCATACCTCTCTCTGTATCGGGCATTGGTGGAACCAACTTTGTGGATATATCAGGTATTGAAGAAGCTCAATAACTGAATCGTTCTTTTCGGAAACGAAGGGTAGTTTGATTTTGCAACCAACTTCGACACCACAATTCCAGAAGCGACTGACCCTATCCCGCGGTCGGTACACTATTCCATCTGGGTAGGTCAGCCCTGCTTCTTGAATTGAGATTCCACCTGAAATTGTACTACCTTGTGTGTTTCTATCACACCATAGTTTGGATGCTGGTATGGCCAGCAGTTCGATGCATCAGATGTAGTCAGTACTGAGAAAATGATATAAGTCCAACCATTCTAGCTAACGGCTTTGCTGGTAACAGTGGAAGGCCAGCAATCCCAGAACTGATTGAGGATCTTGACCCGATGCAATAGAGGGTATGTTCAAATTTAGGCTGACGAGAAACGTATGCTAGCAAACTTGATTGCAATCAATGTGATGTCAGACCGGCTCATAGGACATATTTTATTTATGATACAATATTGCGCGAGCCAAATATGATCTAATATAAGAGTGATTATATTGATAGGGGTTTGTGCATCCCATAGATTATTCACGGAAGGTAATCATTTGATTTGTTTTATTGTTGAATAATCAACCGATACTGGGGTGTGCCACACCCGCTGGAAGTGAAAGCATAGATCTGTTTCAGGTATGCACCACAGTTGAATACCATAGAGGGTATCATATGACTCTGCACAAAGTGTTACTTTCAGCTAGGGTCCCTGAACAGACTATCTAGTATCCTTACGAATCTCTGGCCTGGGAATGGAGGTGGCACGAAGCTATTCCTGAGGGGCTTCCAACTCCACCAACGTCAGATCACGGTCTAGCATACAGTAGTCATGTGGCGGATCACCAATAATCTCAGATATACGATACTCCGAATCAAATTCAGCACCGGCGGGTTCACAGTAGGGATGGCTGGGACACTCAGTGTGTGGACAGGGACCCATCAGCGAGGCTTTGCTGCCGGCGTATGCACCCTTCGAGGGGACGTTGGCCTGAATCGGCGCGGGCTCAACCTCGACAGCCCGAACGCCGGTGTCGTGCACGGCACAGTCTAGCGTTTGGCCGCTCTGTCGGACGTTGGTGATCCGGTAGCGGTTACCGGTCGTCAGATTGAGACATTGGTCGCGGTAGGGACAGTCAGCACAGCCGCTGGCTTCGCCGCGGTAGACGAACTCCGCGCCGACCTCGGCGAGGCGCGTCCCGACGAGCGTGACAGTGGTCATACCGAGTTATAGAATGTCGCCACGGTAAAGCCTCATGTCCGCCCGGTTAGGTCATCCAGCTTGTCCAGATACGCCTCGCGGGGCACCTGATACAGCGAGCGGTAGTCCAGCTCACCATCGGCGAACCGAGTGGCGAGTGCGACAGCGCCCTCGACGGCAGCGCCGCGGCCCTCGTAGGAATCGGCGTCGCGCTCGACTTCGGGCTCAAGATAGAAGGTGACGTACCAGCTTTCTCCGGTCCGGTCAGCGCCGGGGCGGCGGGTCCGTTTCCCGCGCGTGAGGTAGATAGTCGGCAGGCACGGTGCCGGGAACTGCTCCGAGTCGAACACGTCCGGGCGGTACGCGAGGATGAGCTTCTCGTCGGTCTCGTTCCACACCGTCCAGTCTTCGGGGAGGCCCGACAGGTCCATACCGCTGAATTGGCGTGGACCGGCAAGAATCCGCTGGTCCGTCCCAACGTCTGCCAACTCCAGATACCGGCAATCGATTGCACAATGGCAACGTCGAGGCGCTGAGCTATCATACTGTGTGTCCCGTTCCCAACCGTCAATCAATGCGGCAACAGATTCACATCAATCCAGCGCTAAATATTGGCCGACACATCAAAGAGAACAGTTGACAACCGACATAGTATATAAAAGGACAGCAACGTAATGAGACATGGTACCATAACTGAGGGTTGCAGTCATCGTATTCGGACGGCCAACGCACTGAAATTTATCGGCGGCATACCCACAATAGGGCAAAGTTCTTATATGAACAGAACTCGTACGTTAAATAGTATCGGAAACAGTTCGACACTGCTTCCCGTTACCACACCAGGTCGGAACAGTCCCCGTGTTCCGTCCGGCAGGTCAGCCATGGAAGGGCACACGCGTCACCCCGCAGTGAAGGGTGAGCTAGCGGCTGTATGCGGTCACATCTGCAGTGGACAGCACCGACACCGAGTAGCGACACAGCCCCGAGACCAGCCCGCGACAGTCGGCGGTCGCCTGCAGCCACGACGAACTACTGAGATAGCATGAGCAAGAACAAAGAGACACTCGAAGCGCTGAGCAAGGAGTACCGTGACACGATACCGGCGGACCTCCGGAAGACGAACACGTTCGACTGGTATCTGCAACAGTTGTACGACGAACCAAAGATTGCCCGCAACGCCCACCAGCGCGTGGCGGACATGTTCGACTACTACGGCAAGACATACGACGAGGAGGCCGGCGTGGTCGAGTACGAACTGGCGAGCGAGGACCCGCTCCACGACGGTGAGAACACCTTCTACGGACGGGTCATCCACGAGGCGATGCACGAGTTCGTCAACAAGGTCAAATCCGGTGCTCGCGGGCTCGGCCCCGAGAAGCGGATCAAGCTTCTTCTGGGGCCGGTCGGGTCGGGGAAGTCCGACTTCGACCGGCAGGTCCGGCGCTACTTCGAGGACTACACGAGCCGGGACGACGGCCGGATGTACACGTTCCGCTGGACGAACCTCTGTGACGTCATCCACGACCAGGATCCCGCTGACGATGTGGTTCGGTCGCCGATGAACCAGGACCCGCTCGTGCTCCTCCCGCAGGCACAGCGGGACAAGGTCATCGAGGACATTAACGCTGAACTCGATGCCCCCTACACTATCCGAAACGAGCAGTCGCTGGACCCCGCCTCGGAGTTCTATATGGACCGCCTGCTGGCCGAATATGACGACGACCTGCAGTCCGTCCTCGAGAACCACATCGAGATCGTCCGCTTTGTCGCCGACGAGAACCAGCGCCGCGGGATCGAGACGTTCGAGCCCAAGGACAAGAAAAACCAGGACGAAACGGAGCTCACAGGCGACGTCAACTACTCGAAGATCGCCATCTACGGCGAGAGCGACCCGCGAGCCTTTGACTACTCCGGGGCGTTCTGTAACGCCAACCGCGGCATATTCTCTGGCGAGGAGCTGTTGAAACTCCAGCGGGAGTTCCTCTATGACTTCCTCCATGCCAGTCAAGAACAGACAATCAAGCCCAAGAACAACCCCCGTATCGACATCGATCAGGTCATCGTCGGCCGGACGAACATGCCCGAGTACCGGGACAAGAAAGGCGACGAGAAGATGGAGGCGTTCAACGACCGGACCAAGCGCATCGACTTCCCGTACGTCCTCCAGTACGAGGCCGAGGCTAACATCTACCAGAAGATGCTGCGCAACGCCGACCTGCCGGACATTCAGGTCGAGCCCCACACGCTGGAGATGGCGGGCCTGTTCGGCGTCCTCACTCGCATCGAGGAGCCCGACAACGAATCCATCGACCTCGTACAGAAGGCGAAAGCCTACAACGGCGAGATCGATGAGGCCGACGACGTGGACGTGAAGAAACTCCGCGAGGAAGCCGAGAAGATGGCCGACATCGGCGAGGGGATGGACGGCGTCTCCCCGCGGTTCATCGGCGACGAGATCGCCGAGGCCATCATGGACTCGATGCACCGCAGCCGCGACTTCCTCTCACCGCTGACGACCTTCAATCACCTCGAAGGCAACCTTGAGAATCACGGCTCCATCGACGAGGAGTCGTTCAGCAAGTACTACCGCTTCCTTGAACTCGTCCGCGAGGAGTACAAAGAGCGGGCCATCGAGGACGTGCGTCACGCGCTGGCCTACGATATGGACGAGATCCAGCGTCAGGGCGAGAAGTACATGGACCACGTCATGGCCTACATCGACGATGCGACCGTCGAGGACGAACTCACCGGCCGCGAGCAGGAGCCCGACGAGCAGTTCCTGCGCTCCGTCGAGGAGAAGCTGAACCTCCCCGAGGACCGCAAGGACGACTTCCGACAGGAAGTGTCGAACTGGGTGTCCCGTCGCGCACGCGAAGGTGACACGTTCAACCCACAGGACAACGACCGCCTGCGCCGTGCCCTCGAACGCAAGCTCTGGGAAGACAAGAAACACAACATCAACTTCTCCGCACTGGTCTCCAGTTCGGAGATGGACGATGAGGAGCGCAACCAGTGGGTCGACGCTCTCATCGAACAGGGCTACTCCGAAGAGGGGGCCAAGGAAGTGCTCGAATTCGCCGGTGCGGAGGTCGCCAAAAGCGAGATGGAAGAGTAATGACTGGCGAGGAGTACATCGACCGCGCGGACGAGTCACTCGACGCCGCCTATGAGGCCCCGATGAGCCTCGCGGAGTACGTCGACACCGTCCTCGAAACGCCACAGGTCGCGGCCCACGCCTCAAAGTACCTCCTCGACGCCATCGAGGACGCTGGGACGCGGATGGTCATCGAGGAGGGCGAGGAGAAGGAGCGCTACCGCTTCTTCGACGACCCGTACAACGACGGCGAACACGCCATCCTCGGCAACACTGAAGTGCTGAACGCCTTCATCGACGACCTCCGCTCTATCGCGGCGGGCCGCGGCAAAGACGAGAAGATCATCTGGCTGGAGGGGCCGACAGCCACGGGGAAGTCCGAACTCAAACGCTGTCTCATCAACGGTCTGCGGGAGTACTCGAAGACCCCCGAGGGGCGGCGCTACACCGTCGAGTGGAACGTCGCCGGGGCCGGCGGCAACGCCACCAGCATGACCTACGGGAGCGCAGCCATCGAGGACGAGGACGACTGGTACGAGAGCCCCGTCCAGGCCCACCCGCTGACGGTATTCCCCGAGGACGTGCGGACGGACCTGCTCGCCGAGGTCAACGAGCGGCTCGACGACCACATCCCGATCCGTGTCGACGGGCAACTCGATCCGTTCTCCCGGGAGGCCTACGACTTCCTCGAAGAGCAGTACCGACGGCAGGGCGAGACGGACCTGTTCTCGGCGGTCACCCAGCCGTCCCACCTCCGGGTGAAGAACTTCGTCGTGGACGTGGGCCGGGGCATCGGCATCCTCCACTCCGAGGACGAGGGGACGCCCAAAGAGCGCCTCGTCGGCTCGTGGATGCACGGGATGCTCCGCGAACTCGATTCGCGGGGCCGGAAGAACCCACAGGCGTTCAGCTACGACGGCGTCCTCTCGCAGGGTAACGGCCTGCTGACTGTCGTCGAGGACGCGGCCCAGCACGCCGACCTGCTCCAGAAGCTGCTGAACGTCCCCGACGAATCCCACGTCAAACTCGACAAGGGCATCGGGATGGACGTGGACACGCAGCTCATCATCATCTCGAACCCGGACCTAGAGGCCCAACTGAACAAGCACGCCGACCGCGAGGGACAGGACCCACTGAAGGCACTGAAACGCCGGCTGGACAAACACGAATTCACGTATCTGACGAATCTCTCGCTGGAGGCCCAGCTTCTGCGCCGTGAACTGACAAACGAGACGCGGGTCTGGGACCCCGAGACCTGGGATGAACTGGAAACGTGGATTCAGGAGCCACTGACTATCTCGGTCCGGGACCGGGTCGAAACGGCGACCGAGAAGGAACTGGCCCCGCACACCGTCGAGTCCGCGGCGCTGTACGCTGTCGTTTCGCGGCTCGACAGTGCCGAAATCCCGACCGGGCTGGACCTCGTGGACAAGGCCCTGCTGTTCGACCGTGGCTACCTGATGGAGGGCGACGAGCGTGTCGACATCGACGACTATGATCTGGAGACCACCGCCGATGACGGCGACCACGGTATCCCGGTCACCTATGTCCGCGACATCATCGCCGACCTGCTGCACGAGCCACAGGACCGACACCATCCCGACCTCCCGGTCGAACACGTCCTGATGCCCAGGGACGTGCTCAACGCCGTCGCTGAAGGGCTTTCAGACGCGCCTGTGTTCTCGACCGGTGAGGCCACGGAGTACGAGGAACGTGTCGTGACTGTCAAGAACTACATCTTCGGCCAGCAGGAACAGGACGTGCTCGACGCAATGATGCGGGACAAGCGCGTCGACGAGGCGACCGTCGAGGAGTACATCGAGCACGTCTACGCCTGGGAATCGGACGACCAGATCGAAAACGAGCGGGGCGAACTCGTCGACCCGGACCCGCTGAAGATGAAGGTGTTCGAGATCGAGCACTTGGGCCGCTTCGACGAGAAGAACTACGACGGCAACGAGCCCGACCACGCCGTCGAGCAGTTCCGCACCGACAAGATCATTACGGCGCTGAACCGCCATGCGTGGCAGCGCCGCGACGAGGAGTTCCGCGTCGGCGACGTGAATCCCAAGGAGATTCCGGTCATCAACACCGTCCTCGGGAGCTACGACTGGGACGACATCCAGCGGACCTACGAGGATTTCGAGCCCAGCCAGTGGGACAACCCGCCGTCCGGAACCGAGACGGCCCGCCTCAAGGCGAAGACGCTAGATAACATGGTCGAGATGTTCGACTACACCGAGGCGTCGGCCGAGTTGACGAGCCGACACGTCATGAGTCAGGTGAGTTATAGATGGGACTAAAAGACGACCTCGAGCGGTATCGTGACGTGGGCGAGGAGCGCCGCCAGGACCTCTCCGAGTTCATCCAGTACGGCGATCTGGGCCAGTCTCGGGGCGATTCGGTACGCATCCCGATCAAGATCGTCGACCTTCCTGAGTTCGAGTACGACCAGCGCGACCAGGGTGGCGTCGGCCAGGGCGAAGGCGCCGAAGAGGGCGACCCAGTTGGCCAGCCACAGCCCCAGCCCGGCGACGACGGTGACGAGGACGGCGAACCCGGCGAGGAGGGCGGCGAGCACGAGTACTACGAGATGGACCCCGAGGAGTTCGCCGAGGAACTCGACGAACAACTGGGACTCGACCTCGAACCGAAGGGCAAGAAAGTCATCGAGGAGAAGGAGGGCGATTTTACGGACATCACCCGATCCGGTCCCTCCTCGACGCTTGACTTCGAGCGGCTGTTCAAGAAAGGGCTCAAGCGGAAGCTCGCGATGGACTTCGACGAGGACTACGTCCGCGAGGCGCTCAAAGTCGACGGCTGGGGGCCGGCCACCGTCTACGAGTGGACCCGCGAGCAGAATATGCCCGTCTCGAAGGCGTGGATCGACGACGCCTACGAGGAGCTGCCAAGCGAGGAGAAGGCCGTCTGGGACTCCATCGAAGAGATGGAGGACAACGTCGAGGAGGTCGAGACCTCCCAGCGCATCCGTCAGGAAGGGGTCAACCAGATCCCGTTCCGCCGCGAGGACGAGCGCTACCGCTACCCCGAAATCGTCGAGGAGCGCGAGAAGAACGTCGTCGTCGTGAACATCCGGGACGTCTCCGGGTCGATGCGCCAGAAGAAGCGGGAACTGGTCGAGCGGACGTTCACGCCGCTTGACTGGTATCTCACGGGCAAGTACGACAACGCCGAGTTCGTCTACATTGCCCACGACGCCGACGCCTGGGAAGTCGACCGCAACGAGTTCTTCGGCATCCGCTCGGGCGGGGGCACCCGCATCTCCAGTGCGTACGAACTCGCCGCCGAAGTGCTCGAAGAGGAGTACCCCTGGAGCGAGTGGAACCGCTACGTGTTCGCGGCGGGCGACAGCGAAAACTCCTCAAACGACACCGAGGAGAAGGTCATCCCGCTGATGGAACAGATCCCGGCGAACCTCCACGCCTACGTGGAGACCCAGCCGAGCGGAAACGCCATCAACGCCACCCACGCCGAAGAGGTCGAACGCAACTTCCGTGACGCCGACAACGTCGCGGTCGCGTACGTCTCCTCGCCGGAGGACGTGGTGGATGCCATCTACGACATACTCAGCACGGAGGACCAATGAACAACGATAGATTCGCGAAACAGCGCGTAGCCGATGACCTCGACGAACCCGTCGAAGAGGCTGGCAATCTAGCCAGAAAACTCGGCCTGAAACCGTATCCGGTGAACTACTGGATCGTCGACTACGACGAGATGAACGAACTCATCGCCTACGGCGGGTTCCAGCAGCGGTACCCGCACTGGCGCTGGGGGATGCAGTACGACCGCCAGCAGAAACAGGGCCAGTTCCTCGGTGGGAAGGCCTTCGAGATTGTCAACAACGACGACCCGGCCCACGCGTTCTTACAGGAGTCGAACACGCTGGCCGATCAAAAGGCCGTCATCACCCACGTCGAGGCCCACGCTGACTTCTTCGCCAACAACGAGTGGTTCCGCATGTTCACCGACGGTTCCTCCCGGACGACGACCGACGCCTCCGGCGAGGACCGTCGTCGCGGCCCCGACGCCGCGGGGATGCTCGCTCGACACGGCGACACCATTCAAGAGTACATGCAGGACCCCGACATCGAGCGGGCCGAGGTCGAGCGGTTCATCGACCACGTCCTCTGTCTGGAGGACAACATCGACCAGCACGTCCCCTACAGCCCCGTCGAGACGGTTCCCGAGGAGTTCGAGGACATCGAAGGGGCCGACGTGACCGACCAACTGGATGATCTTGAACTCTCTGAGGAGGTCAAACGGCAGGTGTTTGACGAGGAGTGGCTGGACGCCCAGCGCGATGACGACGAGAACGTCACGTTCCCCGCCGAACCTGATAAGGACGTCCTCGGGTTCCTCCGCAAACACGGCATGCAGTACGACGCAGACGCCGAGCGCGCCACCGAGATGGCGGACTGGCAGAAGGAGCTGCTGGAACTGCTTCGTCGGGAGGCCTACTACTTCGCTCCCCAGAAGATGACGAAGGTGATGAACGAAGGGTGGGCCTCCTACTGGGAATCCCTGATGATGACCGGCGAGCAGTTCGCCGGCGACGACGAGTTCATCCTCTACTCCGACCACATGTCGAAGGTGCTCGGATCGGGCGGGCTGAACCCCTACAGCCTTGGGCTGGAAATCTGGGAATACGTCGAGAACACGGAGAACCGCCGCGAGGTCATCGAGCGTCTGCTCCGGGTCGAGGGTATCACTTGGCGGAACTTCGACGAGAGCGTCGACTACGAAACCGTCCAAGACCACCTCGAACCCCCTGAGTGGCTCACCAACATTCCAGGCCAACTCGACGACCTCAACCCCGAGGACTCACGCGTCGATTCCGAGGGGCTGGCAGCGGCCCGTGACGGCGACTTCGACGTGGAACAGTACCCGTGGAAGGTCCTGACCTACGAGGGACTGGCCCACCGGCACTACTCCTTGGTCAAGCCCCAGTACCGCGGCTTCGTCTCCCGGATCGGGCAAGAGGAACTGGAGCGGACCGCTCGCTACATGTTCGATGACTCACGCTACGACAGCGTCGAGGAAGCGCTTTCGGACGTAGACTACACCCGCGGCTGGGAGCGGATGCGGGAGATACGGGAGAGCCACAACGACGTGACGTTCCTCGATGAGTTCCTCACCCAGGAGTTCGTCGACGACAACGACTACTTCACCTACGAGTACACCCACGCGTCGGGCGATTACCGGGTGACCTCGACGGACCACGAGGACGTCAAGAAGAAGCTGATGTTGCAGTTCACCAACTTCGGGAAACCCACCGTTGTCGTCGAGGACGGAAACTATCAGAACCGCAACGAACTGCTGCTCGCCCACCAGTACAACGGCGTGATGCTCGACATCGGGCAAGCCAAGGAAGTGCTCAAGCGCACCTTCGAACTCTGGGGCCGCCCGGTGAACCTCCTGACCATCGTCAAAGAGTTCGACGACCACGACGTGGAGGTCGCCAAACGGCGCGACCGCGAACCCGAACCCGAAGAAGTCGGCAAGCGGATTCGGTATGACGGCGACGAGGTGACCGTCACTGATGTGGACTGGGCCGAGGTCGAGCACCTCACCGCAACCGATATCGATTACAACACCAAGCCGGACGAATGGCTGGCTTGAGCGCCGCGCGGCGCCCTCGGCGCGGGCAGATAACCGCCCCGCGACACTGACAGGCAGTTTCTCGTTGCAGCCACCCGAATCGTATATGATAAATGGCCTATCTTCACATAGGTCCGGGGAGTGGGATTCGATATGAACGCAACTCGGTTCACCGTCAAAAGCGACACGCACACAGACGTGATTGATATCACCGACCGGGTTCGGGACGTGATTCCTGAAGACGCCGAAGGGACCTGCACCGTGTTCGTCCGTCACACCACGGCGGGCATCACCGTTAACGAGGCCGAGCCGCGATTGCTGGGTGACCTTGGCGACGCACTTGGGGACCTTATCCCGGACAGCGGGTGGGACCACGACGAACTGGACGGCAACGCGGATTCACACGTCAGGGCAATGTTCGTCGGGCCAAGCGAGACGATTCCCGTCCGCGACGGGGACCTCGATATGGGGACGTGGCAGTCCGTGCTATTCGTTGACTGTGATGGGCCGCGCGAGCGAGCCGTCGACGTGGTCGTCACCGACTAAATCGGGGTTCCAGTGGCCGTCAGTCAGGCCGCCTCAACCTGTTGCTCGCCGTATATTTCGGCAAGTTTCTCGCGGTACGCGCTGCGGATGTTGCGGCGTTTCTTTTTCATTGACGGGGTGAGCAAGTCGTTCTCGGCGGTCCACTCGCGGGAGACGAGCGCAAACGACTTGATTCGCTCGACACGTTCCAGTTCCTCGTTGACCGCGTCGACGGCCGTCTGGACCCACGCGTGGACGCGTTCGTCATCAACCAGTGCTTCGGGGTCGTCGGGAAGGTCGACACCCTCGCTTTCGGCCCACCGGTGGAGTTCCTCGAAGTTCGGGACGAGTATCGCGCCGACGAACTTCTGGTCGTCGCCGACAACCATGACCTGATCGACCCGGTCGTTCGTCGCGAACTGGTCTTCGATCGGCTGTGGCGCGACGTTTTTGCCCGTCGAGAGGACCAGCAGTTCCTTGAGGCGGTCGTGATAGATGAGGAACTCGTCGTCGGTTCGTTCAACGATATCGCCGGTGCGGAACCACTGGGTGCCGTCGATTTCCGTGAAGGCCCGTGTCGTCGCATCGGGCGCGTTCCAGTACCCCTGAGTGACGTTCGGGCCATTGACGAGCAGTTCGCCCACATCGCCAGTGACGTTGTCGAACTCGCTGGCGTCGACGACACCGGTATCGATGTGAACGTCGACGTCATGCAGTGGGGATCCCAGGGTTCCGGGCCGGATGTCCTCCGGTGGGTTCACAGTCAGGACTGGCGATGTCTCCGTGAGGCCGTACCCTTCGAGTATCGTTAGCCCCATCCCGAGGAACGTCTCACAGAGCGTTTTTGAGAGGCTGCCGCCGCCACTGACCATGAACTCGATGTTCCCGCCGAGCTGTTCTTTGACGGTGCTGTAGACGAGGCGGTCCGCAAGTGAGTGTTTTGCCGTGAGTATCGGTCCCGGATTGTCGGTCCGGGCATAGTCGCGGGCCACGTCCATTGACCAGTCGAAAATCCGCTTTTTCAGCGGGGATTCGCTGGCCTGTGTTCGCATATTGTCGAAAATCCGCTCATAGACTCTGGGAACGCTTAATCCGGTCATGGGTTTGACAGTCTGGAGGTCGTCAGCCAGCGTATCCGGACTCTCGGCGTAGCTCACAGCCGCGCCGGAGGCGTACATGAAGAAGTGGCCCGCGAGGCGTTCGAATACGTGGGCCAGCGGAAGGAACGCTATCGAACGCGTGTCTGGGGTAACGGTTGGTAGGTCCGACGATTTATCCGGTCGTGGCCCGATTCGCCTGCGCGTCTGATTGACGTTCGCCCGGAAGTTACGGTGGGTGAGCCGGACCCCTTTCGGCTGGCCTGTTGTCCCGGAGGTGTAGATGAGACTCGCCAGATCGTCGGGGTCACGTTCGTCCAGCCAGGACTGGTATGCCGTCTCGCTAAACGTCTCCTCGCCGCGCCTGTACACCGTTTTGAGCGTGTACACGTCCTCTCGGTCCACATCAGTGTCGTCCATGACGACGATGAACGAGAGTGACAGGTCGTCCTCGATAGCCAGCACACGGTCCAGCATCTCAGCGTTCTCCACGACGACGGCGCTCGCCTCTGGGTCCGATAGCAGATACTGCACCTGCTTCGACGAGGAATCCGTGTACACGGTCGTCACCACCCCACCCGCAGACAGAATGGCAAAGTCACTCAGCGCCCACTCCATCCGTGTGTTTGCCAAGATACCAACACGAGCGTCCGAGCCGACACCCAGGTCCCGGAACCCTGCGGCCAGGTATTTGACTAGCTGATGCATCCGCTCGTAACTGAGAGCGGCGTAGTCGCCGTCAGGAGCCGCCGGTATCACATCGTCAGTCAGTGACCGATCATAGACACCACCCTTGTACAACTGGGCCGTCGTGTCGGCGTTCCGCGCTGCGCTTGCGGCGAACATCTCACCCAGTGTGTCGTCACCGATGACTTCGTCAGTGTACTCCTCCTCAGCCTGACGCCAGCCAGCGTGATTGCCCGCAGTCATGTCATGGGTCGTTGTTCATCGTGGGAGCCCAAATACGTGTAGGATGTTAACAACTAGTTGGTTTGTCGGAGTTGTTTTGCGGAAGTCGTATAGCTCGTCGATAGTGCTGATACGATGTCGAAAGTAAGTCAGATAGTCTATATTTTCTGTGACAGTGTGCGCACTCAGGAGTGATATTGTCTGACAATCTGATAAATAAGGCAGTAAGTTCGGCTTGCTTCTAAAACATTTTTCTGTGCCCTCATACCCCCATTTTGCGTGATATTAACGTCATACTATTAGACGGTTTGAGCCGATTTGTGATACAGCGCTATGTTTTTCTGGTGTATAATTAATATAGGTCAATTAATAGAGTATTCGAGAGGAGTTTAAATCAATGCTGCCAACGCTATCAGACCAGGTCGATATGACCCCCGAGGTACAGCTTTCTGCAGAGATCAGACGCGTGTACACTGGGTGTACATAGACCGATATGATACTCTCCGGCCTACTCGTTATTACTGGGTTGACACTCGGCGTGACAGCCACGCAGTTGTGGGACCTCAGGCTGTCAGGGGTCATTGTCGTGCCCCTGTTTGCACTGTACACACTATATGACGTCTCATCCTTGCCAGTGCTGGTCGTCAGTGTCGCGGCTGCGTATTGGTGCCTTACCGTCGTTTCCGAGCGGACGCTGTTGTACGGTCGAAGACTACTATACACCGCAATCTTGTTCGGCGCGGTCATCCCGTGTATCGCCGTCGCCGTACTGGCATCGTTCGGCTATTACACCAACTCGATTGAGGTGTATGCGATCGGAAGCATTCTCCCGGGAGTCGCAGCGTATAACCTCCATCGACTTGAGTTTGAGCGACTAGTTGATGACATCGTCGCTACGGTCGCTGCGTACATTGGCCTGCTCATACTCGGTTCTGCACTGGTCTCAGAGACCACACTGGCACTGCTTGGGACGGACGCAACGCTCCTGTTTTCGCCAGCATCTGATGTCGCACAGCTCCGGAATGTCGCTGTTGCAGGCGGTAGTTTCGAGATGGTACATGGTCCAATAGTCGGCCTGAGCGTTCTGTTCTTGGGACTCCTGGTATCGTTGTTCGTGGAGACAGTCTGGAACGTCCGGCTGTACGGGATTATCGCGCTCCCGCTACTGGCGCTGTTTGTTGTCGCTAGGCCGTCCGTGTTGTTGCTCTACGCCGCCTTCCTGCTGGCGACGTATGCGATCATTCAGTTCATCCATCGGCGGACATTGGTGTATGGGCGGGTCCTCCTTTCAATGGCAGCCGTCACTGCTGTGTTGCTGTCCGTCCCTGCCGAGATGCTTACCGCGCTTCCGGGCAATTACCTCTTATTCACCGCGCTGATCGCCGGAATCGGTGCATACAATATCCACCGTCTCTCTGTGACTGAACTCCGCCAGTCGACCCGTCTTTCAGCAGCCATTTTGGGCGTATTTGTGCTGCTGGTGTCAGCACTGACGGCGCCCCCGCCAGTACCCGGTGGAGTCGGAACGGTTGCGCTGATGGCAGGTATAGTGCTCATCCCGGGCGGGCTAACAGCTGCCCGGCTTGAACAGCAACGACGACTCGATAAGCGATGGCGACCAGTCAAGCGGGACGCAGTATGAATCTCAGAAAATATCTCCAGCGGCTGCGCAACGTTGCAAGCCGAGGACCGTCGCACAAAGCCCGATTAGAGAATATAGACGAGAAGATCGTCGTAACCGGCACCCGTGGGAAGTCCGGCGCAACGCGCTGGCTCTACGAGATTCTGTACGGTCGCGGACGAGATGCGTTCGCGAAGATTACCGGGAATCGCCCACTCGTTTTGCATGGCGGGGAATCGCACCCGATTGAGCGAGGGCGTCGAGTCACGCTGTACGAAAACGAGGCCCAACTGCGCCAGTATGCACCAGTCGAAACAGCGATCTTCGAGAATCAGGCGATTGGTGAGTACACTACGCGAACGGTCCATCAGCGGTTTACCGACCCCGATGTCATCTTTCTCACCAATATCAGGAGCGATCACCTTGACTGGCTCGGGGATACCCCTACACAGATAGCCCGATCGTTCGCCAGAACGATTCCCGATGGGGTGACGCTCGTCGTCGGCGAACAGCGTCCGACCCTTCGCGCAGTGCTGAAACGAGAACTGGAGGATACTGACGTTCAGATCCGCTGGGTGCTGGTTCCGAAGCCACTGCGAGATGTACCGGGCGCAGAGACGATACTCGGGCTGAATGAAGTGCTTGAGGCACTTGGTGAACAGCCGCTCTCTGACCGACAAATAGAGGCCTATATCAATGAAATGCAGGTCAGATGGACATCACTGGGCGACGGCCGCGTATACAATGCTGCGTCAGTCAACGACATCGACAGTACCGAAATCGTCCGTCGGGCACTCGATGACAGCGAGATTGACACGATTCAGCCGCTGATATACTTGCGTCCAGACCGCCGTGCCAGAACAGCGTCGTTTGTGTCGTATCTGGACGGGTTGTATTCGGATGACGTGTTCGAGGTAACGCACGCCGTTGGGCCACACGCGGAACTGTTCGACAAGCAGGCGTCATTCCCGGTTGCGACGCACGATACATCGAAATCTGCGAGTGCTGTGTTAGATGCAGCGCTATCACCGGGCTGGCCGGTTTTCATCATGGGGAACACTGTCGCCGACTTCATGCGCGACCTCGAAGCCGAAATCGAGGCACGGAGGGCTGACAGTAGCCAGGAAATGCCGGAGAAGTCCACGTCAGTGGACGAGCAACGAACGATCGAACGCACGCAATAACGAGTACCAATGACAGACGAGACTACCGATAACGATGGCGCACAGTCGACGAACACCCCTGCTGCCACTGGCGACACCGACAGTAGCCAGTCGACCACCAACGAAAAAGCACCGACCGAGACCACAGCAGACGCGAGCGAGAGAAACAGTGGAATCCGCCGGCGGGCGGTAATCGCTGGGACGCTCGGCTCCCCCGCTCTGTTCGGAGCCGGCTTTGCTGCCGTAGATTCATTCGGCATCCCCAGCATGCCGACTCTAATCGGTGTCGGGGCTGCCAGTCCGTTAGAGCAGGCGAGAAACGGTACTGCGACGGCTGGGCAAGTAGACAGTGCCGCCGTCACGATCGACGAACAGACAGCACAGAATCTCCCAACGAACCGCTACAGACAACTCCACATTGCGGAGCCGATCCGCAATATGCTCGAACGCGACCGTGGCGATCAGGTGCGTGTTACGCGCGGAAACGATGCTGCCGTCTATACGATCAGTAAAACCATCAGTGGAGATCCAAGTACTGTTCGGACCTCATCAGAGGGCAAATGCCGCGTTTCCTTCTACGAGGATGGGAGCTTCGCTGACGACCGGCGGTGGGGTTCCCTGCGTGGGGATGATAACTGTAGTCTCGCCGACGAAGCGTTTGACGTTGAGATCGATCCACGAGTCCCTGCACCAGACTTGAGCCCTAGTGAAGCAAAGGACCATGATGAGCTCATCGAAACGCTCGACATGGGTGGGAGTGAGTACGCCATCCTCGCACCACACGGCGGACAGATCCAGCCGTTCACGGGCGGGCAGGTCACACGGCTCCAGTCAGAATTCGCTGATACCAACCTCACGTCTTGGAAACTCCAGGGATACGGGACGGACACGAGTTTCTACCGGTGGTACGTCCCATCGGCAGAGCTCTCGACGATCTGCTATCCGCGTCTCGCCGAACTGTCCGAGCAAACATACGACTACGCAGTCAGTTTCAACGGTATCAACGAGAAAACGATCTATGTCGGTGGCGCTGCATCCGAAAACATCCGACAGTCAGTTGCCGATGCGATTGACAGCGCGCTGCCCCACGACGGGTCACCAGTCAAACTGGGTGAGAGCCACTACGCAGCAGACAGCCCACAGACGTTAGTCAATCGGGTTACTGAGAATCAGTCGAACGGAATCTGGATCGGACAGCCCATCGCCGACAGACGAAAGTACAGCGACTTGATCGCTGATGCTGTCGGGTCGGCGCTGTTCGACAGCTGAAGACGAAACTGTGTTCGGGCCCAACCGTTCCGTCCTAGTTTCTGAAGACAGAGGTTCTAGACGGTGGCTGGGCTCATGCGGTCTCCTACAGCGCTTCAAATACACCAGCGACTGCGTCAGCAACAGTATCTCTTCGGTCGTCTCTGACCGCCCACGGTTGCTCAATCTGGACGCCGTCGCTCCCGGATTCGGTAATCCAGTTGACGACGTTGTCCGGCGAATCGCCGTCCCGTGAGCCATCAGTAGCAAGGCGAACGTCACAGTCGACAACCTCGGAGATGGCGTCGCGAACATCAGCGCGGAGCCAGGTGGGTGCAGCGCCGCCAATCCCCACGTGAGACTCTGACCAGCCATGGAAGGCGACGGCGTGGTCAAACCCCCGATCAGAGATATCTTGTAAGGCCGGGAACGATTCCGGGTGGATAGCTGTCGAGGTAACGTGCCACCGACGGAACGCCCCGCCGCCGGGCGACCATCCCGAACTACACCACTTGGTTGCGTCCAGTTGGGCTGTCATACGCTCTGCCTGGGTGTCAGTTCCCCACTCAATGTATCCGCCGTGTGGCGCAAGAACTGCCAGTTCAGACTTCTCCGACTCAGTTGTCTGTTCTATAAACCCACCTTCTGCCTTGGCTGTTTCTTCATCGAGATTCGAATCGATAACATCTGAACGGCCCTCAACGCGGAACGACCCGTTTTTCGCTCGCAGACGATCTCTCCCACTGTTGCTGACATATCCGAACGTATCGTCCGAGATATCAACAGTGAATACTGCGGCCTCGCCGTCATATACGAGTCGAACCTGCTGGTCCGCCTGAACACCGAGAGCGTCCATCGTCGACTGTGGAAGCCGGCATCGCTCCGCAGAGCCGATACTGTCGCTCGCTTTCATCCGCACAGTCGTATCGTTACGGCCGGAGCCGGGGCCTGGGTTTCCCCTCACAACAGTCGCACCAATTGTAAAAATGGCACTGCCAGCACTTGAAAGAACAGTTCGTCTTGTGAGTCGATCCATCACGTCTCAACAACATAATCTGTTTTATACGCATTGTGGCCAGATTATCTGCTCTGATAATCCTTCAGAACCATCATTACAGTATTATTTTTATCGGAACGGTCCGTGGTCTTCCCATGGTAATTTCATCTGAGCCGGTCTGGGGGGACGCAATAGACGACTTCGTACAGGAGTATCAGAACGCGATTGTTTATGCTGACAGAGAGCAAGAGACAGTCCTCCACGAAGGTGAGGTCCGTATCCTGGCAAACGGATGGGTCAAACTCCCCACAGGGAGACTACTCTCTCCCGATGCAGTGCATCACATCGATATCGAGCCGGTGTAAACGGACGAATCGTTGATACATCCCTGTGGTCTGTCAGAGACGCACTGCGGACAATACGGTATCCGGGCGTTTGCCGTTGAACTGGGAGAAAACAGACGCGTTATTGCCACTCTAGCCGGCAGTCCTCGTTGCAAAAGTGAGCGGTTTCGACACTGCCGTCCTCGATCCATGTAATAACGCGATGGGTCACTTCGTTAGCGATAGCGTCACCGCAGGTGGCACACTCCGGGGCCTCGTCCTCGTCGATATCCTCGTGGTGATCTGATGTCGGGTCGACCATCTTAGTTGAGAGTGTCTTTCACGGCACTTAATCCCACATACTTGCACTGAACGTCACGAACATACACGAATGTCGAGTCGGTAACAGAAGGGCAACTATGCGTACTTACGCCAAACGGAGACTCACCGTGAAACCCGCGCTATCGGTCTCGCGTGACAGATTCACCGGGAGTCGTCGTCGCGCCCGATGAGAGAACAACGCCGGCGTTCAGACTGGTGTTGATCGCGGTCTTCGCATTGTCGCCCGCGACGACGCCGAACTTCCGCCGGCCCGTCGAGACGCGGTCGCCTTTCACTGTTATCCGGACCGGGTCACCGTCGTGGCGAAGGTTCGCCACCTGCGTTCCAGCGCCGAAGTTGACCTCGCGGCCGATGACGCTGTCACCCACGTAGGACACGTGAGGGACGTTCGAACCAGCCATCAAAACCGTGTTCTTGAGTTCGACCCCATGGCCGACATGGGTATCCTCGCCCAGGAGGGTCGCACCGCGAATGTAGGCGTTCGGCCCGACGTGAGCGCCCGAACGGACCAGCGCCGGCCCCTCGATGACGACGCCGGGTTCGATGACTGCGCCCTCCTCGACGACGACTTCGCCGCGCAGGTCTGCATCGCCCCGCACCTCGCCGGCGAGTCGCCGGTCCAGTTGTCCCAGTTTCCACTCGTTGGCCTCCAGTAGCTCCCAGGGCCGGCCCACGTCCAGCCAGCGGTCGACTTCGACGGCAGTGACCGTCGACTCCTCAATGACTCTCGCGAGGACGTCTGTGATTTCGCGCTCCCCGCGGTCGCTGAGCGGCACGTCCAGCCAGTCCCGTGCCGCAGCCGGGAAGACGTACGCGCCGGCGTTCGCCAGGTCCGTCGGCGGGTCGTCCGGCTTCTCGACGATGCCGGTGATGGTGTCGCCCTCGGTCGACAGGACGCCGTAGCTCGTCGGGTCATCGACGCGGTAGGCGGCAACTGACGGTGCGGCATCAAAAAGGCCACTGAGACTCTCGGCGTCGTAGAGGTTGTCGCCGTTGAGGACTGCAAAGGGGCCATCGAGGTGTTCCTTGGCGGCGGCTACCGCATCGGCGGTCCCCAGTTGCTCCTCCTGTACGGCAAAGCTGACCGGGACGCCGCTGTACTCCTCACCGAAGTACGAACGGACCGCCTCAGCCTCATAGCCAACGACGAAGATGAGTTCATCGGCCCCCGCCTGAATCGCGGTGTCGGCAGTGTGTGCCACCAGCGGCCGGTCCCCAACCGGGAGCATCGGCTTCGGTGTGTAGTCAGTCAACGGCCGCATACGCGTCCCTTGCCCCGCCGCGAGTACGACTGCTTGCATGGTCTTCCCGTCACCCGGCCCGGAAAAATACCTACCGCTGTTGACTCGTTCGGCAAGCGGAAAACACAGATGTCACCGTGGCACGGTTGTTGGGAAACCTGCACCTACACCTATTCCACGGCCTCGAACGTCCACTCCGCCCCAAAGGGTGTCGTCCGGTAGTCCCACCGCATGTCCGAATCCGGTTCCGTCACCAGTTCGATCGTTCTGGTTTCCCCAGCGGGAATCCGCTGTGTGAAGGGGCCATCAGTGTCAATGTACCACGTATCTGCGGAATAGCCGGCAAATAAGCCTGGCTCTTCGGGCGTCTTGAACTCAAAGATGGATTTGAACATTCCGGCGCTGTCGCCCACGTTTTCGACCTCCATCGTAACTATCGCTTCATCACCCGTAACGTCCTCCGGCGGAACATCGATGTTCGCCAGTTCAAACTCGGGGAAGCCACTGGGTGATTGTAGCGGGATTTCGATATCAGCGACCGCACTCCCTTCAGCGAGATTTATTCCGAATGTGAGATCATCAATCTGGGCCTTTGGGACAGCGTAAATCAGATGCCCGCTGTAGGTCTGCCCCGGGTTGATGTTCTCCCCTGCCGCATTCGTTCCGTCACGACCTGCGGCAGACTCGCTCACGAAGCTCGATTCGGGGATGACAAAGTCATCTGTTGACACTGTCTTTGCCTCACCCGTTCCGTTCTCGAACGTAACGCTCAGAATCAGCAGGATATTATCGGAGACCGTTTCGCGAATGGCATGCGCAGTGTTGTCGCCCAGGGTCCGTTCGCCAGGAGACAACTCGTATGCGATCATCTGTTCATAGGCCATATCCGACACTGTAGCCTGAACCCCACTCGCAAGCTCGATCGTTTCCCCAGTGCTCCCCTGCTTCGGGAGGACCGACACGGTTGACGTGACCGTATCGTCGACAGCGTAGAACTCGGATGACGCTTCAAACGCCCACGCACCGGCGTACTCGGCGTCAACACGATAGCTATGCGAGACTTCTTCGCCGGACTCCAGCCCATCAGCGTTGACGGTGACTGTCTGTGGCTCAGTGGCACCTGATTCTGAATGGACGAACTCGATGGTTGCATCTCCGGAGATCGGTTCGCCACCAACATTGACAGCAGTCACGTCACCCTCGATGGTGTCACCGAAGGCAACCTCTTTTGGCCCACTCACCGAGAGCAATTTCAGCCGCGCCGGCGCTTCCTGGTCTACTTCATACGTGGGTTCGGGCGTTGGCGTTGACTCGTTTCCGTCTCCACCGTCTCCGCCGTCGCTACCACTACATCCGGCAAGGCTGAGTGCAGCGATGCTGCTTCCAATTGTACTTACGTATGTTCGTCGCTTCATATACTACTGACTTTATATACATATACAAATATGTGTTCATTTATCTAGTTACTTGTCAGATATAATTATGTAAGAGAGCTACTATTCAAACGTACTATTCGAGTCTTTCTTTGAGGCAAGCAACCATCAGAATGCCACGTGACACTGGTTGGACTGCAAACAGAACCCCGCCAGTATGGCGGTCGTTCGCAGGACGGGACTCAGTCTGGTTTCGGTAGTCATTGGTCCACGGTACAGCACCCAGACAGGGCAGTGACACAATAGACACGAAACTTATCCCGGACCGAGAGCCAGCCCATCGTAATGAAATCCAGACGGACGTTTCTGGTCGCGTTCGGGGCCGCGCTCACTGGCTGCGCTGGTCCCGGTGGCAGCCAGACCGAGATACCACAGTCAACGTCTCCGACGGGCACGACAAGGCAGTCTGACCCGGCGACAGAGACAGCGACGGACCCGCGGACAGCAAGTGAGAAGCGTCCCGACCCGCCAGAGGGTGACGCAGTCCGGTGGGTGTACCAGACGAACGGCCCAATGGCGGGGCAGTGGGCTCAGTACGGGACGAACCGGCCGGTTGTACGGGATGGGACAGTGTACGCCGTCGGCGGGAGCAATGACCGAGGAACCCCGCCCCAAGAACGCATGCAACCGCCCAGAAGCCAGAACGTCTACGCGGTCGGCACCGACGGAACACAGCAGTGGCGCTACGCGGCGAACAAGAGCGTGCCCGTAGTGACTCCCGCAGCCAACGGGGTGTACGCTATCGTCGGCTGGAACACGAGGATGCTGGGAATTGGGCAGCAACTGGTTCGCATAGAGAACGGCGAGTTACAGTGGGGGACGGAACCACGGGATACGTACCTGTCCGTCCTCGGGACCACCGACGGAACAGCCATCGTAAGCACACACGACGATGAGATCAGCCGCAATGGGGAGTCGCTGTTTGCTGTCACCGCTGATAGCGGAAGGCGGTTCGAACGTGAAACGGGGGATATCCGCAAAGCAGTGGTACAGAACGGAACAGTGTACGCCTCTGAGGGTCCAGACCGCACCAGTGCATTCGACACAACAGACGGCACGCGTCGCTGGTCATATCCGGGACGACTGCTGGGAGACCCGCCAGCGCACTACGGAGATTCGCTGTACGTCAGCGAGGAAACGGATTCGGGGGAGCCTGCACTCGCTGCGATAGACGAATCGACAGGAGATTCCAGCTGGCAGTATCAGGCGAGAAACGTCACTGAGGACGGCTTCAATGTGACGGGCGCAGCAGAACGCGATGGGACGGTATACGCGACAGAGTTCGGTGGACTCCTAGTTGCGCTCCAGTCAGCGGACGGGACCGAACAGTGGCGGTACCCGACAGCGAATGACACGAGAGGTCCGCCGGTCATCGCCAACGATACGGTGTGCGTCCCTATTGGTAAGACGACAGTCCATGCCGTTGACCTAAGCACCGGAGAGCGCATCTGGAGTCACTCCTTCAAGCGGCCGCTACGAGAGATGCAGACGGCATCCGATGCAGTTGTGTGCTGGACACAGGGTGACGATGCCGCTGGCGTACACGCGCTTTCCTTCGACGGCGACCCGATGTGGCGCGTCATCATTCAGGGAACGACGACTGCCCCAACGGTCACGGAGTCCGGAACGTATATCGGAACACGGAGCGGCTACATCCTGAAGCTTGGAGAGTGAGCCCGCTACGTACCGTGTCTGTGCAGAGGCATGCATACAGAACGGCGGCGGACGCTATTGCTCACGGAGTAGTTCGCGACAGTAATGTGCTCGGTCAGGGATTTGAACCCTGGTCCTCGGCTCGAAAGGCCAAGATGATTGGCCGGACTACACCAACCGAGCGTACTCAACCGTTCCGGGTGGACCAATTTAACCCCATCGAAATCAACGCTACCTGAGGGTGCGTACCACAGGCGTGTGATTAGCGTAAGCAGACTAACCCTGAGACGTATCCAACGAAAAGATGTAATGTAGTTGCTTGGTGAGCGACTGTCCGGTATTACTTCCCTTCGAAGTCCGGCTCCCCGTCGCCCATGAACGCGTTGATGCCCTCCATCACGTCGTCGGTGCCGATGAGGTGGCCGAAAGCCTGCGATTCGACTTCGAGGCCGGCGTCAATGTCGTCGCGGCCGGCGAGCATCGCGCGCTTGGTGAGTTTCTGTGCGACCGGCGGGCCGGCGGCCATGTCTTTGGCCAGTTCGAACGCCCGCTCGTGCAGGGCGTCGTTGTCGACGACCTCGTTGATGAAGCCGTACTCGGCCATCTCGTCGGCGTCGTAGCGGTCGCCCGTGAAGATAATCTCCTTGGCGCGGCCTTCGCCGACGATTCGGGCGAGGCGTTGCGTGCCGCCCCAGCCCGGCAGCAGGCCGAGGTTGTGTTCGGGCTGGCCCAGTTCGGAGCGTTCCGAGGCCACGCGGAGGTCGGCACAGGTCGCCAGTTCCATCCCGCCACCCAGCGCGTAGCCGTCGATTCCGGCAACAACCGGCATCGGGCATTCCTCAAGCTTTCCGAAGGTTTGCTGGCCCTTGCGGGAGAGTTCGATAGCGTCCAGCGGCGTCGCGTTCGAGGCCATCGCCTGCACGTCGGCCCCGGCAGAGAACGCCTTGTCGCCGGCTCCGGTCAGCAGGATGGCACGCACCTCGTCGTCGTCTTCGAGTAGGTCGACGGCGTCGGCGAGGTCGTCCATCAGTTCCGGGCTGACGGTGTTCATCCGGTGCGGGCGGTCGAGTTCGATGTGACCGACCATGTCACCGGGATATTCGACGGTGACGTTGTCGAACTCCGCCGGTGCGTCGTCTTCGCTGCCGTAGAAGCCGCCCGCCTCGGCGGCTTCTTGGAGGCCGTCAGAGACGGCGTAACGCTCCGCGCCGGTCTCATCGTGGGTTTCCTCGAGTGTGTCGACGAGCGTCTCCAGACCAGTCTTGTCGGCGATCTTCGCGGGACCGTCCGGGAAGCCGCCGCCGAGCTGGACAGCCTGGTCGATGTCTGCAACGGGAGCGACGTCGTTCTCAACGAGCTTTCCGACCTCATTTGCCATCACGGCGACGAGGCGGTGCTCGACGTCTTCGCGGCCGGCGTCGGTCGGAATGTCGACGCCGCCGTTCTCGTAGTCGTAGAAGCCTTTCCCGGTCTTCTTCCCGAGTTCCTCGTTCTCGACTTTCTCTTCGAGCAGCGGACACGGGGCGTAGGGCTCGCCCAGTACTTCGTGCATATATTCGAGGACGTGGAGGCCAACGTCGTTGCCCACCTGATCGGAGAGTTCGAACGACCCCATCGGCAGGCCCATGTCGAACTTCGTCGTCGAGTCGACCTCGGCGATAGTCGCGTCATCGCTGTGGACGAGCCACGCGGCCTCGTTCATCAGCGGGACGAGGATGCGGTTGACAATGAAGCCCGGCGAGTCCTTGCGGACGCGGACCGGCGTTTTGCCGAAGTCTTCGGCAAGCGCCTCGATGGCTTCCAGCGTGTCGTCACCGGAGTGTGCGCCGGAGATTACCTCGACCAGTTGCATCCGCACGGGCGGATTGAAGAAGTGCATCCCACAGAACTGCTCGGGCCGTTCGGTCACTTCCGACAGTTCCGTGATGGAGAGGCTAGACGTGTTCGTGGCGAAGATGGCGTCCTCGGGTGCGTGTGCCTCGACTTCAGTGTACACGTCCTTCTTGATCTCCATTTTCTCCGGCACGGCCTCGATGACTACGTCGACGTCGTTGACTGCTTCCTCGACATCGACCAGCGGCGTCACGCGATCAAGCGCCGCATCGGCCTCCTCCTGCGTGAGCTGGTCTCTCTCGGCCAGCTTGTTCAGCGACCATTCGATGTTGTCGTAGCCGTCCTCAACGAACTCGTCTTTGATGTCTCGCATCCGCACGTCGTAGCCTGCGAGCGCGGCCACTTCGGTGATTCCATGGCCCATATTCCCGGCACCGAGCACGGCGATAGTGTCAATATCCTCGAAATCCATGACATATCGTTCCACTGCCGGCCGAGGCTTCAACGTTTCTCTCATTAGAAAACCACTCTCCAGTTTATTTCGGATTACAAACCATTAATGCAGTTCACGTCAACACACCACATATGGACTTCGGACTGACAGAAGAGCAGCGACAGATACAGGACGAGATCGCCCGGTTCGCGGAAAACGAAATCAAACCCGTCGCGACCGAGTACGACACCGAAGAGAAGTTCCCCAAGGAAATCGTCGAAAAGGCCGCTGAGATGGGGCTGACAGGCGCGAACATCCCGATGGAATACGGGGGCGCAGGCTACGATACACTGACGAACGCCATCATTGCTGAGGAGCTGTTCGCGGCCGATCCCGGGATCGGTCTGAGCATCCAGTCGGCCGCATTCGGCGCTGACGCCCTCATCGGGTTCGGCTCAGAAGCCCAGAAAGAGGAGTACCTAGAGCCAGTCGCGACGGGCGACGCCATCATGGGCGCGGCCATCTCCGAGCCCGACACCGGCTCGGACGTGTCATCGGTGTCGACACAGGCGCGGAAGGAGGGCGACGAGTGGGTTATCAACGGCAACAAGATGTGGATTACCAACGGCTCGGTTGGTGACTACTTCGTCGTGCTCTGTGAGACCGATCCGGACGCGGAGGGGCGCTACAACGGCTTCTCACAGATTCTCATCGAGTCCGACCGCGACGGGTTTGAAGCCGAGAAGATTACCGGGAAGCTCGGTATCCGTGCATCGGACACGGCAGAGCTCATCCTCAACGACGTTCGTGTCCCCGAGGAAAACCTTGTTGGCACGCGCGGGGCCGGCTTCCTCCAGATAATGCAGTTCTTCGACGAGACCCGGACTGGCGTGGCCGCACAGGGTGTCGGTATCGCCCGCGGGGCCGCCGAGCGTGCTCTGGAATACGCTCAGGACCGCGAGCAGTTCGGCCAGTCCATCTCGGAGTTCCAGGCCACCCAGCACAAACTCGCCGAGATGTTCACCGAAATCGAGGCTGCACGCCAGCTTACGCACAAGTCTGCCTGGAGCGTCGACAACGACGCTGATAAGCTCACCCAGCTAGCTTCGATGGCCAAAGAGAAGGCTTCCCGCGTCGCCGTCGAGACGGCCGACGAGGCCGTCCAGATCCACGGCGGCGCCGGCTACGTCAACGACTTCGACGTCGAGCGGTTCTACCGCGACGCCAAGATCACCCAGATTTACGAGGGGACGACCGAGATCCAGAAGAACATCATCGCCCGGGAACTGCTCGGGAAGGGCATGGCCTGAACAGACTCCAGTTGTCGGCGTTTGACGCCTGTCTCCCGAGCGTACACTTGCTGGGTGTTGAAAGTGGTCGAACCACTGCTTTTTAACCCACCGAGCGATGTAGTCGGAGCAACGATGGGCGATCAAGTCTCATGCCTCGCTACTCGCCCGTTTCGGACCGTGATCAGTTGCTGCTCTCCCCGTCGCTGTTGTCGGCCTCAGTAACTTCTGTCCGGGGATTCGGACCGCGACCGACTGTTTCGTGCGCAGACGATACGCTACCACTACAACACACCAATGTTCGACCGACTGAAAGCGGATATCCGTACAGCACTCACAAAGGACCCGGCGGCGACCAGCGCCGTGGAGGTCGCGCTCACATATCCCGGGCTGCACGCGATCTGGGCCTATCGCATCGCCCACTGGCTCTGGATGAACGACCGGACCATGCTCGCAAGACTCATTTCCCACGTCACGCGGTTCCTGACAGGTGTTGAGATCCACCCCGCCGCGGAGATCGGCGAGCGTGTGTTCATCGACCACGGAATGGGCATCGTCATCGGGGAGACTGCCGAGATCGGCGACGACGTGCTCCTGTACCACGGGGTCACCCTCGGCGGCACGTCCATGCGTCGGAAGAAGCGCCATCCAACGGTCGAGGACGGCGCGACCATCGGCGCTGACGCTTCGATAATGGGGCCGATCACCGTTGGAGAGAACGCGTCCGTCGGCGCTGGCGCTGTTGTCGTCGATGACGTGGCCCCGGAGGCAACAGTCGTGGGCAATCCGGCGGAGCCCGTCGGCGCTGCCGGTGTGGCCTCGCCGAATCCCGACCCTATTATCGCCGACGGCTAACGACGACAGATACGTTCTTTTCCGTCGAGTCAGTACAACAAAGCGATGAGTGACTCGCCACACGAGGTGTTACGCGCAGACCCCGACATCGGGCCGCTGGTCGAGACACACGGCGAACTCACGCTCGACCCGGCGTCGGATCTCTTCGAGCGGCTCGTCGTCTCGATTCTCCGCCAGCAGGTGTCGATGGCGTCGGCCGCCGCGACACGGGAACGGCTGTTTGACGCCGTTACCGTGACACCGGCGGGCATCAGAGACGCTGACAACGAGGTGCTCCGAGATGCCGGCCTCTCGCGGCAGAAGACCCGCTACGTCAACGAGGTCGCCGATGCGTTTCTGGAACACGGCTACTCGCTGGCGGCGTTCGAGGATGCCGCTGACGAGGAAATCCACGAAGAGCTAACGGCCATCACGGGCGTTGGCGACTGGACCGCAAATATGCAACTCCTGTTCGCGTTCGGCCGCGAAGACGTGTTCCCGGTCGGCGACCTCGGCATCCGGAAGGGGTTCGAAGCCGTCGTCGGCGAGGGCTACAGCCGCGCGGAGATGCGAGAGTACGCCGAGCAGTGGTCGCCGTATCGGAGCTACGCGAGCCTGTATCTGTGGCGGGCTAGCGAGGATATCGCCGAGAGCGTCGCGGAAGTGAACGAAGACTGAACCGGGCCGGAAGCTGGTACTGGCGCGCCGTTACTCTTCGCTCTGTTCCTCTTCCTCGGTGTCTACTTCCGATTCGTCGTCCGCGCGGCGGTTCACGTCAACCTGGTAGTGTTTGAGGATGTCCCGTCCCAGCAACAGCGGGTAGTCCATGTGCCCGCGGTCTTCAACGCTGGCAGTGACGGTGTGCTGGGTCCCGCCAACGCCGACGACGAGGTCGACAACTGGGCGCGAGCGGCCAGATTTGACGCTTCCGGACTTGATCTTGACGATGTCGAGAATCGGCCCCGTTCCGATTTCCGCGGCGAGCTTGGCGTCGATGCTAGTTCTGGTCGCGCCAGTGTCGGATTTTGCAAGGACGGACTTTGTCCCCTGTGTTCCGGTGACGACGACCTCCTCGATGTAGCCAACGACGACGTTTTTCTGCGCTTGCGGCTGTGGCTTTTTCGGCGTACACGCGGGCTTTGAGTCGTCAATCCGGTCGGAAAGCCGCTCAACGGTGTCTTCGTCAACGCTGCCACCGGCCCGTTCGATGGCGAGCTGGGCGATGTAGGGGGCGGGGCTGACGCCGCTGGCTTTGAATAGGCCGCGGAACCCGGCAGTGGGGTTCACTTCGAGTACGTAGTATCCGTCATCGCTCTGAACAATATCGACACCGGCGTAATCCAGCCCGATGGCGTCGACCGAATCGAGAGCAATTTCCTTGACCCGTTCGGGGAGTTCGCCCGTCATGTCCTCGACCTCGCCGCCGAGCGCGACGTTCGTCCGCCACTCACCTTCGGGCGCGTAGCGGTTCATCGCGCCGACGATCTGGTCGCCGACGACGTACACGCGGAGGTCGTGGTGGCGCTGCTCGTCGTGTTCCATGTACTCCTGTAGGAACGCGTAGCGGCCGCCAACCTGTGCGTTGACCTGGTTTTCCAGGTCGACCATCCACGTCCCGCCGCCGTGGGTGCCGATAGCCGTTTTGTACACTGCGCGGTCACCGAAGCGGTCCCGCTCCTCGTTCAGCAGGTCACTCGATAGCGCGAGCAGGGCGTCCGGGACCGGAACGCCGGCATCGGCCAACGCGGCGGCGCTTGCGAACTTGTGCAGCGCCGTGGTCGCAGCCATCGGCTCGTTCAACGTCGGTGCGAGCCGGCTGATGGTCATCCCGAGGCCGATGCCTTCCGCGGGGTGTTCGTCGCTGGAAAGCAGCAGACGGTTTGCGACCACATCGACGTTGGGATCAAGCGTCATTTCGCCGTCGGTAACGCTGATAGCGGTGTTTTCGGCGCGGAGCCACTCCGTGTCGTAGCCCATCTCATCGACCGCGTTCAGGATGGCCTTCGACTCCTTGCTGGAGTGGAGGCTGAGAACGCCAACCGTGATATCCTGGTCGCTCATGCTGTCGCTTTCTGTCGGCCATAGTATAGATGTACGGATACGTAATGCGGGACAACTCTACCGGAGGACCGCCTTGCCGGAGGGGTTTTAGCTGTCGCCTCTCGTTGTGATGGCATGGACGAGGCCGAGCCGTTCACCTACGATGGGGGAATCGTTGCGCCGGGCGAAACCCGCAACGTTCGCTACACGGTCAGCGAGACGTATCTGGGGGATTCCGTCCGGATGCCGGTTACCATCGTCAACGGGGAGCGGCCCGGTCCGACAGTGTTTCTCACTGCAGCGGCACATGGCGACGAACTCAACGGCATCGAGGTCGTTCGAGAGGTCGCTCACGAATGGGACCACGACGGGCTGGCGGGGACACTGGTCTGTCTGCCGGTGCTGAATGTCCCTGCGTTTCTGGCACAGGAGCGATACCTGCCCATCTACGACCGGGACCTGAACCGCTCGTTCCCCGGCGACCCCGAGTCGACGAGCGCGAAACGGATGGCCCACGAGATTTTCCGGAATTTTCTGGCCCCCTGTGACGTAGGCCTCGATTTCCACACGTCGACGCGTGGGCGAACGAATATGCTCCACGTCCGGGCGGACATGGACGACCCAGAGGTTGCACGGGTCGCGAACGCCTTCGCGTCGAACGTCATCATCTCCTCAAGTGGCCCGTCGGGGTCGCTCCGGCGGGAGTTGAGCGATTCGGGCGTCCCGACAATCACGATAGAGATGGGCGAAGCCCATCGGTTCCAGCGGCCGCTCATCGACTCAGCTCTAGAGAGTGTACGGTCAGTGCTTGCGGAGTTCGGCCTCCGGGACTCCGACACCGTCCGGTGGCCGGGCTGGCGGACAGTCATCGACGACAACGGCGAGAAAACCTGGATCCGTGCGGACTCGGGCGGCCTGGTGGATATGCACTATGACCGCGGCGACCTGGTGTATGAGGGCGATGTGATCTGTACGATCACGAACCCGTTCAAGACGGAGAACACGTTGATGCGTGCGCCGTTTACCGGTCTGCTGGTCGGTATCCTTGAGAACCCACTGGTGTATCCCGGCAACCCCCTCTGCCATCTGGTTCGACTTGACGACCGGACACAGCGGGCGATCGAGTGGAACCGCCGGACGAACGACGACGATTGGTAACTGTGGAGTAGTCAATTGACGAACGTCTTCGGCCGGGATTCCGGCGATACGCGTCCGTTGTAGAAACTACTATCTGTCCCCGGACTAACCCCCCAGTGTATGAGTCAGTCTTACAATCGCGGCACCGTCGAGGACTTCGGACGGTGGCGGGAGTTCACGGCCGGGATGTGGGCCTGGATCTTCCACAAGTTCACCGGCTGGGTTCTCGTGGGCTACCTGTTCACCCACATCGCGGTGCTGAGCACTTCGGTCGGCGTCGATCCGGCGAGCGCGCAGGCAGGCAGCGACCTCTACACCAGCACGCTCAGTGGCCTCGAATCGCTGCTGATCGTCCGGTTCCTTGAAGTCGGTCTGCTGGCCGTCGCCGTCTTCCACATCCTCAACGGGATTCGGCTACTGATGGTTGATCTCGGCGTGGGGCTGGAATCGCAGGACAAGAGCTTCTACGCGTCACTCCTGCTGACCGGCGCAATCGTCATCGCAAGCGTGCCGACGTTCCTCGGGGGGAAACTAGCCTAATGGCACAGCACTACTCCTCCTTTGACCGCGGCGGGCGTCGCTGGCTGTTCCAGCGCCTGACAGCGGTGTTCCTCATTGGCGTGCTCGCGTTCCACTTCATGCTATTGCACTTCGTGAACCACGCCTCTGACATCACGTTCCTCGGCACGCAAGCCCGGATGAGTCAGGTCAGCTACTTCGCAACGATGTGGCTGTTCCTCGTCACCGCGACGTTCCACGGCGTCAACGGTGTGTACAACGCGCTGGTCAATCAGGGACTCACCGGTTCCCAGAAAAACGCAGTCAAATACATGCTTGGCATCGCCGGCCTCCTGCTCGTCGTGCAGGGGACCCGCGTGTCGCTGGCCATGACGACCCTCGTCTGAACTATGAGTACGCAAATCGAACAACAGGAAACCGAGACGGAGGCCGACGAAGAGACAGAGCCCGAGGTCGAATCCCCGGGCGATCGTCGGCGCGCACAGCGAGACGAACGACAGGCACAGGAGCAGGCCCAGCGGGAAGTCGAAGAGGAGACGCTCGACGACGAAGACACGATCACGCTGAAAGTGTTCCGCTACGACCCCGAAGTCGAGGGGAAGCAGGAACCACGCTTCGACGATTTCCGTGTTCCGTTCCACAAGGGCATGACCATCCTCGATGCCCTCATCTACGCACGCGACCACTACGACTCCTCGCTGACCTTCCGACACTCCTGTCGACAGGCTGTCTGTGGGTCAGACGCTCTGTTTGTCAACGGACGACAACGCCTCGGCTGCAAGACGCAGATCTCCGAGCTTGAGGACCCGGTCCGCATCGAGCCGCTGCCCCACCAGGAGGTCGTGAAGGACCTCGTCGTCGACATGGAGCACTTCTACGACCAGATGGAGGCCGTCGAGCCGTACTTCGACGCCGACGAGACTCCGGACGACAAGCTCGAAGAGCAACGTCAGACCCGGGAGAACCGCGAGAAAGTCAAGATGTCGACGCGGTGTATCTGGTGTGGCGCGTGTATGTCCTCGTGTAACATCGCCGCTGGCGACAACGAGTACCTCGGCCCTGCCGCCATCAACAAGGCGTACCGCTTTGCGATGGACGAGCGCGAGGGCGAGAACCGCAAGCAGGAGCGCCTCCGCATCATCGAACAGGAACACGGCGTCTGGCGCTGCCAGACCCAGTTCTCCTGTACCGAAGTGTGTCCGAAAGACATCCCGCTGACCGAGCACATCCAAGAGCTGAAGCGGGAAGCGGTCAAGAACAACCTCAAGTTCTGGTGAATTCGGGGTAGTATTCCTTCTGCAGAAAGCCGCTAGCCGTCAGGTACGCTGCGTCTGTCGCCACCTGTCATTGGTCAGTTGTTTCAAAAGCGTACGCGCTTCCTCCCACGACGAAAGTCGTGGGCTTCCGCGCTGCTCCCGCTGTGACCCAGAGTAGCCTGAGACAGTCACTATAGGACATGGGACCACAGTGCGTTCAGGAGCTATCAAGATTTATTGGCAACTCTGGACAACTATTCAACAAATGTCCCTCCCTGCGGTCATCAGGAAAGATTTCAACGACGCAATCCGCTCAGGAACGTTCCTCGCTACCACCCTGTTGTTCGTCCTCGTCGCCGGATTCTGGGCGGCGATTCAGCACGTCCCGCTGACGGCTTCGGCGAGCGATGTCCCGACCAGCACGCTGGCGCTGCTCAACAGTATGGGTCAGCCGATGAGTTTCTTTGTCCCACTGCTGGGGTTAGGCATCTCTTATGCCGCTATCGCCGGTGAGCGTGACAGCGGGAGCATCAAGCTTCTGCTCGGCCTGCCGAACTCGCGCCGTGACGTTATTCTCGGGAAGTTCATCGGCCGGTGTGCCGTTTTGACTATCGCTATCCTCAGCGGCTATTTTGTCGTCGCTGTCTTCGCACTGTTCACCTACGAGTCATTTGCGGCCGTCAAATTCGTGCTCTACACCATCTTGACGGTCTTCTACGGTGCGGTCTATGTCGCAATTGGTATCGGCTTTTCGTCGATACTAAAATCTCAGTACACGGCGGTTATTGGTGCGGGGGGACTTTACATCCTCTTTCAACTCGGATGGGACGTTGTAACGGCTATTCTGCAGGTCATCACTGTCGGCTACACGCCCCCAGATTCCGGTGCACCGCCGTGGCTGATTGTCGTCCACGCTCTCAACCCGACTGCGGCAGTCGGCTACGCGGCACGGGCGATAATCCCCACGTTCGACGAAATAATGTCCTACCCAGTATCGGCTTCATTCTACCCTCCGAAGTGGGCCGGGTTCGCCATTCTTGGGGGCTGGCTCGTTCTATCACTCGGGTTCGGCTACATTCGGTTCCAGTCGGCGGATATAATGTAAAGTTGCACAGTCCGACAACGATGACGGCGTGGTGCGTCCGTTCTCCACACTGTACTGTCGTGGTCGGGCTCGCCTGTTACTCCCGTCTGGCCGTCGCCGGCGCGAGAATCGCTGTCACGGCCTTGTCCATCGGCGCATCAACCCGGCCTCGGCCGGGTCATCGATCGCCGGGAGGTCGACCGCCATATCGCCGTGGATACTCTCGACCTGCAGCCCATCAGTTTGGAGTGCAGCTAGATGGTCGCCTCTCGCAACGAAGTGGACCTCGTTGCCCGCGTGCGCCAGCCGTGCGCCCAGATAACCGCCAATACCGCCGGCGCCGAAGATACAGAGTTTCATACTCTGTAGGCTTACAGCGGACCGGAGCAAAGGGACTGCGGAGGGTCTGTCGCCGTAAAGCGCGAGCGCCCCCGCAGCGGTCAGGAGTTCCGACAGATGAACTCGAAGCGTGCACCGCCGCTTTCGCTATCGGTCGCGATGACCTCCCAGTTGTGTGCATCGACGATCTGTTCGACGATGCAGAGCCCGAACCCGGTCCCGTCATCGGCCGTCGAGTAGCCGGGTTCGAACAGGTCCGCAGTGCCGTCGGGGAAGCCCGTCCCGTCGTCCGTGACGTAGAACCCCCACGATTCCGTTCCGACAGTGACGGTTACGTCGTCGCCACCGTGTTCGATAGCGTTCCGAAAGAGGTTCTCCAGTAATTCCAGCATTGCACCTTCGTCGGCTTTGATGCTGTCGTCGGCATCGGTTTCAAGCGTCGCGTCCTGGGTGTCGACCATCGACCAGGCTCGCTGTGAAAGGGTGTTGAGGTCGATTGTCTCGATTTCCGCGGGGTTAACGCCCTGTTTAGCGAGCACCAGTAGGTCATCGATGAGCGTGTACATCCGGTCGATACTCCGCTCGGCGCGCTCGAAGTGCGCCTCTTCACCTGTCTCACGTGCGAGTTCCAGCGAGCCGTCGAGGACGTCCAGCGGGTTCCGCAGGTCGTGGCTAATCGCGTCCGAGAACCGCTCAAGGCGCTGGTTCTGTCGCTTGAGTTCCTGTTCGCGCTGTTTCCGCTCGGAGATATCGCGGGTCGTCACGACGACGTGGTCTTCCAGCGGGCCAGTCGTGACCTGCTGGCCGCGGGACTCCGCCCAGATCCAGTCGCCATCTGCATGGCGGTATCGATGCTCAATGACCGCGACGTATCCCGGATCGTCTATCATCCGGCCGAACTCGGTGAGTGCGTTCGGGAGGTCGTCCGGGTGTACGTACTCGAAGAGGTCTGAGTCCTGCATCTCGTCTTGCTCGTAGCCGAGGACGCGTTCCACGGACGGACTGATGTACTCGACGTTACCTTGCTCGTCGAACACAGTGAGCACGTCAGAGGTGTGTGTGACGAACTGGCGAAACTGAGCCTCGAAGCGCGGTCGGTCGCTGACATCGCGAGAAGTAAACACCTGGCAATCACGGTCCGTCTCAGTATCCGTTGAGACGATGGTTTCGAGCCAGACCCAGTCGCCGTCGGCGTTCCGGAACCGGTACTCAACCCCATTATCCTCTCGCACGCCTGCAAGCGTGGCGAGGACGCGCTCTGTATCCTCCGGATGGACGAGATCCAGCCAGTTCGTGCCAACGAGCGACTCCATATCGTACCCTAACACGCGTTCGATTGCTGGACTGACGAACTGTATTACCAGTTCGTCATCAGTGACTGTCAGTACTGAGGGTGCCTCGGCTAACACCGCTTCGAAGTCATCAGTTGACGTGAGATACTGGTCTGGCATCAGGTTTGAGACGGCTCAACGCCCGTAGTAGGACTATCCGTAGGGTCAGGTATCAGTAGTTGGTTCCTAAGTATTCACAGCACGTGATATAATTCCATCGGATAGTACAAAATTCATTTCCTCTGATATTTCGGCCCGATAGCAGAAGCGGGGTGTGGCCCACTGATGGCGGAGCTCTTGGTAACGCAACAGGGAGGCTTAAGTTTGGCTAATCCTAAGCCGAAACCACGCCAAGAGACACTTTCACAATGTACGAACACGATGTCATCGTGGTCGGCGCGGGTGGCGCTGGCCTCAGGGCGGCTATTGCAGCGGACGAAGAGGGTGCAGATGTTGCCCTCGTGACCAAGCTCCATCCAGTTCGGAGCCACACAGGTGCTGCGGAGGGGGGAATCAACGCCGCCCTCCAGGAAGGGGACTCTTGGGATCTCCACGCGTACGACACGATGAAGGGGTCCGACTACCTCGGCGACGCCCCTGCCATCGACACCTTCGCCAAGGACGCCCCGGAAGAGGTCATCCAGCTCGAGCACTGGGGAATGCCGTTCTCCCGCGAGGACGACGGCCGCGTCTCCCAGCGCCCGTTCGGCGGCCTCTCCTATCCGCGGACGACGTACGCGGGTGCCGAGACCGGTCACCACCTGCTGCACACGATGTACGAGCAGGCGGTCAAGCGCGGCATTGAGGTGTACGACGAGTGGTACGTGACCCAGCTCGCGGTCACCGACCACGACGACCCCGAGGACCGCGTCTGTCACGGCTGTGTCGCCTACGATATCAAGTCCGGCGAAATTCAGGGCTTCCGCGCCAACAACGGCGTGATTCTCGCGACCGGCGGGCTGGGACAGGCCTTCGACCACACCACGAACGCCGTCGCCAACACCGGTGACGGCTGTGCGATGGCTTACCGCGCCGGCGTCCCGATGGAGGACATGGAGATGATCCAGTTCCACCCGACGACGCTGCCGTCTACGGGCGTCCTCATCTCCGAGGGGGTCCGCGGCGAGGGTGGTATCCTCTACAACGACAACGAAGAGCGGTTCATGTTCGAGCACGGCTACGCCAACAACGAGGGGGAACTGGCCTCTCGCGACGTGGTTGCCCGTGCCGAACTGACGGAGGTCAACGAAGGCCGCGGGGCCGAGGACGAGTACGTCGACCTCGATATGCGCCATCTCGGCGAGGAGCGCATTCTCGACCGGCTTGAGAACATTCTCCACCTCGCGGAGGACTTCGAGGGCGTCGACGGCCTCGACGAACCGATGCCGGTCAAGCCTGGCCAGCACTACGCCATGGGTGGCGTCGAAACCGACGAGAACGGCGAGACGTGTATCGACGGCCTCTACGCGGCCGGCGAGACTGCGTGTGTCTCGCTGCACGGTGCGAACCGGCTCGGGGGCAACGCCCTGCCGGAATTGCTTGTGTTCGGTGCCCGCGCCGGCCATCACGCCGCCGGCAAGGACATGAAGACCGCCGAAATCCAGACTGGCCCCTCCGCAAAGAGCGAACCCGGCGACGTGGAGCCGCCGGTCGATCCCGGTGCAATCGACGCCAGCAGCGACGATGTCGCCGCCGACGGGGCCGCCGTCGAACCGAAAGCGGTGCTTGGAAGCACCGTTGAGCAGGAACGCCAGCGCATCGAGAACCTCATCGAGTCCGACGGCATCAACCACGCCGAAGTCCGCGCGGACGTGCAAGAGACGATGACTGATAACGTCAACGTGTTCCGGACGGAGGAGGGTCTTGAGAAGGCCCTTCGGGACCTCCGGACGGCGCGCAAGGAGTACGAAAACGTTGCTGTCGAGGACCCGTCCCGCACCTACAACACGGACCTCATCCACACCATCGAAACCCGCAACATCCTCGATGTGGCCGAGGCTATCACGCTCGGCGCACTTGCCCGCGAGGAGTTCCGCGGCGCACACTGGCGTGCGGAGCACCAGGAACGCAAAGACGAGGAGTGGATCAAGCACACGATGCTGGCCTGGAACGAGGGACAGCCAGAGCTGTACTACAAGCCCGTTATCCTCGAAGGCGACGAAGAGACCTACGAACCGAAGGTCCGGTCGTACTGACGACCTGACCACCGACTGCGATATCCGTTTCTGCGAGTTTCAGGGCGCGCCGACGAGGACGAACGTACTCTCGGCATCGCCGTTGTGAATCGTCCGTTCAGCCGCCGGCGGGAGCTTGATTGCGTCACCCGCTTCGAGGGACACGTCTTCGCCGTCAACCTCGACAGTGGCTGTCCCCTCAACGAGGACGTACACCTCCTCGTGACCCTCGTCGGCATGATCGTGCGGTTTGCCGGTCCAGCCGGCCTCACAGTCCAGCACAGTGACGCCGACCTGCTCACAGTCCAGCGGGTCTCGGAGGAAGTGCATCGCGTCTGCGACCGGTTCCACGTCGGTGTAGTTGACTTTTGTGTAGCTCACGTCCACTGGTGTCGCCAGCCAGCACAAAATAAGTTGTTGTAGATCCGAAATGAAAGCCCGGAGGGAGATATTGCTCTCACTTCAGGTGTTCCCGCTGGTGAGACACAGACCAGCGTCAGGTTAAATCGCAGCAGAATACCGGGAGCGTTGTGTGCGGAAACACCCGCAATCATCACTTACTTGGTTGTCAGGAACGTATTATGGGTAGCTTGGAAGGGTGGCTCAGTGGTAGAGCGCTACCGACCAACATGCCAGAATCGGTTGGTGGTTACCCCGCAAAGGGCTCCGCGTGGTTCGACTCCCGCCCCTTCCATTTTCCGTGGTTCGTTGTGAGCGGATGCAACCGGCCTCACGTGTGCCACACTGACAAATCAGACCCGACGGCTGACCAGAATTACTGCAACATCGTAGAGGTGGGCTATGAGCTATCGGGTCCCTGTTGGTGTAGGAGCCAGCGACTCACAGGAAGTGGAAAGGTAAGGAATGTGGGGGTGGGGGGTGGGGGTGGTGCGGCACCAGTGCGGTGCCTATCAGAAACAACGAGAGGAGCTGTATAAAAAATCACCGCTGGAATTATCAAATCTGATTTTTCTACAGGCCGATAGCACCGGGCATCACGCCATCGCCGTAGAGAGTGAGCGGAGAAACAGCCACGACGTGTCCGGATTCCGACCAGTTACTTGTGGGTAAACAACACGACCTTCCCATCGTTGATCGTCGTACAGAGATCCATCTCGAAATCGAGATTGAGGGAGGTGAACTCCTGCTTGCAGACGACCATATCGTCGAACGGTTCTTCACAGGACGGACAGGCCACAGCCGTCGTGTTCTGGTAGGAAGCAATCGCCTCGTTGTCCTCGCGCGGCGTCAACGACGACCGAAGTTCGTCGAAATCGTCCATGTTCGGGCAACCGCGGGCGTACGGCATAAATCATACGCCGCCCCAGCACCAAGGTATTAAAGTTGACTTGTGGTAATACAATCACAATGACTTCATCCGGTGGCGGCACGCGCTTCACACTCGTCGCAGGAACCACGGAAACCGCAGGTCGGGCGGGGATCAGTGCTGCCGGAGCCGATCCCGAGTTAATGTCGGTAACGCCCGCTGCAGACGCCGAACTGGTTACCTACGGCACTCCAGTCCGGACGGACGTGACACCGGTCAGTCCGAGCGGCTGTCCGACGCCAGCGCTGGTGACGCGGGCCGTCCGCGAAGTCATGGGATTTGACGTCACAGTTGTCGACGGCGGGCTGGCCGAGAAAACGGGGGCTCCAACAGTCTCCGTCGGCGCACGCCCGGGAAAAGACATCGCGGAGCAAGACCCGGTTCCGACGGCCCACGGAGCGTTCGCGGCCGCCCGACAGTTCGGGCACGCACTTCCGGCCGACGAACTGTATCTGGGCGAGACGATACCCGGTGGGACGACGACGGCGCTCGGCGTTCTTCGTGCACTGGGCGAGACGGGGATGGTCTCTTCGTCGCTTCCGGAGAACCCCACGGAACAGAAAGAAAAACTGGTCGCCGAGGGACTCCAGGCCAGTTCACTGGAACCGGGCGACGCTGCAAACGAACCGAAGCGAGCGGTTCGGCGGATAGGGGACCCCGTTCTGGCAACGCTTGCGGGCCTGACCGCGGGGGCCGTCGAGAGCGATACCGCAGTGACACTGGCCGGCGGGAGCCAGTGCGTCGCCGTCGCCGCGCTGGTCAGGCACGGCGGCTACGAGGGGCCGCTTGGACTGGCGACGACGAGCTACGTGGCTGACGACGAGAGTGCCGACGTGCGGGCGTCGGCTGCCCAACTCGACCTCGACCTGACGGTAACGGACCCCGGCTTCGACCGGAGCGACCACGTCGCGATGGAGCGGTTCGTCGCTGGGGAGGCCAAGGAAGGGGTCGGCATGGGCGGCGCGCTGGCGCTGGCCGACCGCGCCGGCATTCCGATGGCGGAGGTTCGGGACCGCTTTGCGGGCATCTACGACGAACTGATCGGCGACGCGCCCACAGCGACGGCTGAGGAGGGGAAGTGACGATGGACGGGGTCGTTCTCGCCGGCACAAGCTCCGGCGTCGGCAAGACCGTTGCCACGCTGGCGACCCTGACAGCGCTCGAAGATGCGGGGTATCAGCCCCAGCCCGCGAAAGCAGGCCCGGACTTCATCGACCCGAGCCACCACGAAGCGCTCGTCGACACGCCCTCTCGGACGCTCGATCCTTGGCTCGCGGGCGAGGACGGTATGCGCCGGACCTACTGGCGCGGCACGGGCGACATCTGCATCGTGGAGGGTGTAATGGGCCTTTACGACGGGACGAAGACATCGACGGCGGCAGTTGCCGAGGGGCTGGACCTCCCGGTCGTTCTGGTCGTGGATGCGAAAGCCGGTATGGAGAGCGTCGCCGCGACGGCGCTCGGGTTCGCACAGTATGCCGACCGCATTGGTGTCGACATCGAGGTGGCCGGCATCCTCGCACAGCGCGCTCACGGCGGTCGACACGCCGACGGCATCAGGGACGCGCTCCCCGAGGACCTCACCTACTTCGGTCGGATTCCGCCGATGTCGGACCTTGAGATTCCCGACCGCCATCTGGGGCTACATATGGGCTCGGAGGCCGGACTCGACCGCGACGCGCTCTCGACAGCCGCGGAGAGTATCGACGTCAAGCGGTTGGTCGAGACAGCACGGGCACCGCCGGACGTCGCGACTACGGAGGGAGATACCGGGGACTCGCCGGCCGACCGCCGGGTCGCCGTTGCACAGGACAGCGCGTTCTGTTTCATTTACCCTTCGGTGCTCGAACGACTCCGGTCCGAGGCAACCGTCGAACCGTTCTCACCAGTCGCCGATGACCCGGTTCCCGATGCCGATGCAATCTATCTGCCCGGCGGCTATCCGGAACTCCACGGCGAGTCGCTCGAAACAGGAGACACGCTCGGCGAGATAGCCAGTCGTGCCGCCGAGGGGGTCCCCATCTACGGCGAGTGTGGCGGTCTGATGGCGCTGTCGGAGTCGCTAACGACGGCTGATGGCGACACTTACGAGATGGCCGGGGTCCTCCCCGCGGACATCGAGATGCGGGACCGGTATCAGGCACTCGATCATGTGGAGCTAGAGGCCCGGACGGACACCACCGTGGCCGCGTCCGGAGCGCACCGCCGTGGACACGAGTTCCACTACTCCGCTGCGACCCTCGGCAACGATGCGTCGTTCGCTTTCGACATGGTTCGAGGCGACGGTATCGACGGCGACCACGACGGCCTCACGGAGTACAACACCGTCGGCACGTACTGTCATTGCCACGGAGAAAGCGGCGCGTTCGACCGTTTGCTTTCGATGCCCTCGAAGGATATCTGACGTGCGGCCCGTCGTCGGACGCGTGGCTGACTGCCCGCAACCTTTTTTTCGACAGACAGCGTCGTTCTGATAATGAACGAGTTGCGCGACCTGCTCGGAGACCTGGTCGCAGACGTCGACGCCGTGTTCCTGTTTTCCCCGAACGCGTCGTTTTTCGAGGAGTTCGGCGACGTCGACGAAGAAATCGTTGTCGTTGGTCCGGAGAATACCCTCGATGCGGAGCCGTTTGTCGAGCTACCAATCGATTTCACCGATCTTGAAGGCCGTCTCCGCTTCGGTATCGAGGGCGCGCTGGAGCAGGGCATCGTCGACGAGGGCGACGAGGTGCTCTGTGTGACTGAAGTGCTTGATGGAGCTGAAAACACGCTTGTGCGGGTCCAGACCAACGACTTCTCGCCCTCCGGCGTGTACGACATGTTCGTCAACTCCAGAGCGGACGCAAGCGTCGTCCGTGATGTCTTCGAGGTCGCCATCGAACTGGGGAAGAAAGGCCAGAAGGGCAAGCCCGTCGGCGCTCTGTTCGTTGTCGGTGACGCTGGCAAAGTGATGAACAAGTCCCGGCCGCTGTCGTACAACCCCTTCGAGAAATCGCACGTCCACGTCGGCGACCCAATCGTCAACGTGATGCTCAAGGAGTTCTCGCGGCTCGACGGGGCGTTCGTCATCTCTGACGCCGGGAAGATCGTTTCCGCGTACCGGTATCTCGAACCCTCTGCGGAGGGGGTCGACATCCCAAAGGGCCTCGGGGCTCGGCACATGGCGGCCGGCGCGGTCACCCGTGACACCATGGCGACTGCCATCGTTCTCTCCGAGAGCGACGGGCTCGTGCGGGCGTTCAAAGGCGGGGAGCTGGTCCTCGAGATCGATCCAGAGGAGTACTGAGGATGCAGTTTGGCTTCGACTGGGCGACGATCATCCGGCAGGTGTTCTCGCCACAGGGAACGTTCGTCTTTTCGCTTGTGGTACTGGCCGTGGGCATCGTGCTCGGCTATCTCGTCTGGCGCTCGTCGCGGCGGTTCATGCGCGAACTCGGTGTGCCAGAAACCGTGGAGGGCACACCGTTCGAGCGGACGGCGAGGGGTCTCGGCACATCGACCGTCGGCATCGTCTCGAACCTGGCAGCACTGTTCATCTACATCACGACGGTCACCGCCGTCCTCAACATCGCGCAACTGACAGACCCGAAACTATACTGGGCCCGCTTCACGTCATTTCTGCCCGACCTGTTTATCGCCCTGTTCGCCGTCATCATCGGCCTCATTGCGGGCGACAAGGCCAAGCTCGTCGTCTCAGAGCGACTGCGCAGCGTCAAGATGCCCGAGGCGACGGTCCTACCCGAACTCGTCAAGTACAGCATCTTCTACCTGGCAGTGCTCATCGCGCTCGGGCAACTGGGCGTCGAAACCCTCGCCCTGCTCATTCTCCTCGGGGCGTACGCGTTCGGACTGGTGTTCGTCTGCGGGCTGGCACTGAAGGACATCCTGCAAGCCGGTGCCGCCGGCATCTACCTCCTGTTGACAGAGCCATACAGCATCGGCGACGAGATCGTTATCGGCGACCAGAGCGGGATCGTTCAAGAAGTCGACATCCTCGTCACGCGTATCGAAAGCGACGGTGAGGAGTACATCATCCCGAACAAGCGCGTCTTCAATACCGGTATCGTCCGTATTCGGGGCTAAGTGAGGTTACGATTCTTCGGTCGTCTCGTCGTCCGAGCCCAGCGGCTCAGCCGGGACACCGGCAACGGTCGTCTCTGGCGGCACATCGGCAGTTACGAGCGAGTTCGCGGCGACCTGTGCGCCCGGGCCGATTTCGACACCGGGCAGCACAATCGCACCCGCACCGATCATGGCCCGCTTGCCGACAACGACTTCGCCGGTCCGGTACTCGTCCTGCAGGAACTCGTGACACAGCAGCGTCGCGTCGTAGCCGATGATAGCGTGGTCCTCAACGGTGATGAGTTCGGGCCAGAACACATCCGGTGTCGACTCCAGCCCCCAGGCGACGCCGTCACCGACGGTGACACCGAGTCGCGAGAGCAGCCAGTTTTTCAGCCGGAGGCTCGGCGAGATGCGACAAACGAGGATGATAACATAGTTGACCATCACCCGGAGCGGGTGTTTGGCGTCCGGCCACGGGAACAGCGAGTTGTGCGGGCCGGGCGTCGGGTGCTGGCGTAGTCGGTCGTGTCGTGGACCACTCACGTTCGTCGTGTACGGGGCCGCGGTAATCAAACCCGGCGGCTCCGATGCCGCGCGCTCAGTCCGCACCGCCGCGGATGTCGTCCATGTGGTCGATACGCTGCTGGACGAGGTCGGCTTTGCCGATGTCGTGGCGGACCCGGAGGCCCTCCGTACCGGCCCGCTGCAGCGCTTCCTCGGCGATGGCCTCCGCATCGCTAATCGTCTCTGCTAGACCGACGACAGCGTACGAGCGAGAGGTAGTTGTATAGATACCGTCCTCACGGTCGTCGACGCTGGCGTAGCACAGCAGCGCCTCCGGGGCCGTCTCCGTGTCGTCACCGGACTGCTCGCGGTGGTCGTTGACGACCTCCGCGATGACATCGTCGTCGATGGTCACCTTCGCTCCGGCGTCGGGGTCGGTCGGATAGCCGTCCGGGACGGCGTACTTGCAGACGGTCGCCATCGGGCGGAAGGAGAGCTGTGGCAAGGGGTCGTCGTCGCGTGCGGCGGTCAGTACGTCGAGGAAGTCCGTGTTGAGCACCGGCAGCGTGTTCATCGCCTCGGGGTCGCCAAAGCGAGCGTTGAACTCCACGACGCGTGGCCCAGTCTCGGTGAGCATGAACTGCCCGTAGAGGACGCCCTTGTACCCGTCAAGGGCCTCAACGGTGGCCCGGAGCACGTCGACGGCGTCCATGTAGTCGTCCTCGTCCATGAACGGCAGGTGGAGGCTGGCGTCGGAGTAGCTCCCCATCCCGCCGGTGTTTGGTCCCTCGTCGCCCTCGTAGGCACGCTTGTGGTCCTGCACTGCTGGCGTGACGCGCAGTTGGCCGTTTGCGACAAACGCCTGCACGGTGAACTCCTCGCCGACGAGGCGCTCTTCGAGGACGACGCGGTCGTAGTCGGAACTCCGGAGGTACTCTTTGGCCTCCTCAGCAGTACACTGGTCGCCGATGACGCGGACGCCCTTGCCGCCGGTCAGCCCAGCAGGCTTGACCGCGAGGTCGCCGTCGTACTCGTCGATGTGCTCGCAGGCGTCGTCCATGTCCTCAAACGTCTCGAAGTCCGGACAGCCGGGGATGTCGTGTTCCCGCATGAACCGACGCTGGAACGCCTTGTCCGTCTCGATGCGGGCTTCCTGCTCCTGTGGCCCGAAAGTGTAGATACCAGCGTCGTCCAGCGCGTCGGCGACACCTGCGGCGAGGGCCGCCTCAGGTCCGATGACCGCCAGCGTGGCGTCGACCTCCCGTGCGTAGGTCGTTACGGCTGTCGGGTTGGTCGTATCAAGTGCCTCGAAGCCGTCGGCGAGGGCGACGATGCCTGGATTCCGGTTGCTGGCACAGGCGTACAGCTCCCCCGGCGAGTCCGCGAGCGAGCGCGCAATCGCGTGTTCCCGGCCGCCGCCACCCACGAGCAGCACTGTCTCTGACATACCCGAAGGCCGGATGGGCTCTCACGTAAGTATTGTCTTTTCCCCGGTTTTCGCTGACTGTGGCAGTCGTTTCTGGGCCGTTTCTGGGCCGTTTCTGTTTCGAGCGCGCTCGTATGCAGGTCCGCCGGACGGAGACCGGGAGCTACTTTACCCAACTGTCGGACACACAGACATATGTCCCCTCCCCGCCCATTCATCGACCCCGCGACAGGAGAGATAGACAGGGCCCAGATACTCTCGGAGGCCGTGCCACTCGCGAAGCTCATCGGCGTGTTCGTCGCTGGGAGCCTCCCTCTCTATGCAATCGCGTTCTTCGGTGCGGAGAACTCCGCACTGGGTGTAGTACTGGCCCTGCTTGGTGAGTTCATCCTCGCCGTCGGAGCCGGTGTCGTCCTTATGTACGTCATTGCCCGTGGAATCCGGCTGGCTGGCGAGTGAGGCGTCGCTGCCGGCGTCGCGTTCCTTTTCACCGCGGCGCTCCCAGCCACGGGTATGAGCGACGCCACGGACCCGACGGCCCGAAACCGACTCGACGAGGCGGAGAGCCCATATCTCCGCCAGCACGCGGACAATCCTGTCAACTGGCAGCCCTGGGACGAGACAGCCCTGGAAGCCGCCAGAGAGCGGGACGTGCCCATCTTCCTCTCGATTGGCTACGCGGCGTGTCACTGGTGTCACGTCATGGAGGAGGAAAGCTTCGAGGACGAGGCCATCGCCGACCAACTCAACGAGCACTTCGTCCCGATAAAGGTCGACCGCGAGGAGCGCCCGGACCTCGATTCGGTGTACATGAGTATCTGCCAGCAGGTGACTGGCGGCGGCGGCTGGCCGCTATCGGCCTGGCTCACGCCGGAGGGGGAGCCGTTCTACGTCGGGACGTACTTCCCGCCAGAGGAAAAGCGCGGGCAGCCGGGCTTTGGCGACCTGCTCCAGCGGCTGGCGAACTCGTGGTCGGACCCCGAACAACGCGAGGAGATGGAGAATCGCGCACAGCAGTGGACCGAAGCTATCGAGAGCGACCTCGAAGCGACGCCGGCTGACCCCGAGGATCCCGCCGAGGATATCATTCAGACCGCCGGCACCATCGCCCACCGCGGCGCGGACCGACAGGACGGGGGCTGGGGCTCCGGCGGCCCAAAATTCCCCCAGAACGGGCGACTGCACGCGCTGCTTCGGGCGCATGCCGACGGTGGTCAAGAGGACTACCTGAACGTCGTCGAGGAGACACTGGATGTGATGGCCGACCGGGGGCTGTACGACCACGTCGGCGGGGGCTTCCACCGCTACGCGACGGACCAGCAGTGGGCGGTCCCGCACTTCGAGAAGATGCTGTACGACAACGCCGAGATTCCGCGGGCCTTCCTCGCCGGCTATCAGGCCATCGGCTCGGAGCGCTACGCGTCGGTCGTCCGGGAGACATTCGAGTTCGTCCAGCGCGAACTGCAACACCCTGATGGTGGCTTTTTCAGCACGCTGGATGCCGAGAGCGCACCTCCCGATGACCCGGATGGTGACAGCGAGGAAGGGCTGTTCTACGTCTGGACGCCCGAGCAGGTCCACGAGGCCGTCGACGACGAGACGGACGCCGAGGTGTTCTGTGACTACTTCGGCGTCACGGAGCGGGGCAACTTCGAGGGCGCGACCGTGCTCGCCGTCCGGAAGCCGGTAGCTGTGCTGGCCGAGGAGTACGACCAAACTGAGGACGAAATCACGGCAAGCCTCCAGCGGGCGCTAAACGAGGCCTTCGAGGCCAGAGAGGACCGACCGCGACCGGCCCGCGACGAGAAGGTGCTGGCCGGCTGGAACGGTCTGATGATTCGGGCGCTGGCCGAGGGGGCGATCGTGCTGGACGACCAGTATGCAGACGTGGCAGCCGACGCCCTCTCGTTCGTCCGTGAGCACCTGTGGGACGCCGACACGGGGCGACTCAATCGCCGGTACAAGGACGGCGACGTGGCCATCGATGGCTATCTGGAGGACTACGCCTTCCTCGGCCGTGGCGCGCTGACACTGTTCGAGGCGACCGGCGACGTGGACCACCTCGCGTTCGCGATGGAACTCGGCCAGGCTATCACGGAGGCGTTCTGGGACGACGAGCAGGGCACGCTGTTTTTTACCCCGACGGGCGGCGAATCGCTGGTCGCGCGGCCGCAGGAACTGACCGACCAGTCGACGCCGTCGAGTACGGGCGTCGCCGTCGACCTCCTGCTGTCGCTGTCCCATTTCAGCGAGGACGACCGCTTCGAAAGCGTGGCCGAGCGGGTCATCCGGACGCACGCCGACCGCGTCTCCTCAAACCCGCTGCAACACGCCTCGCTCACGCTGGCGACGGACGCCTACGAGCAGGGCGCGCTGGAACTCACGCTGGTTGGCGACCAGTCAGACTACCCGAGCGAGTGGACGGAGACCCTCGCCGAGCGGTACGTCCCGCGGCGCCTGCTGGCTCACCGGCCGGCCGAGGAGGGCCGTTTCGAGCAGTGGATCGACACGCTGGAAGTTGACGAGTCGCCGCCAATCTGGGCCGGCCGGACGCAGGTCGACGACCAGCCGACAGTGTACGCCTGCCGAAACTTCGCCTGTTCGCCGCCGAAACACGACCTCGGAGCAGCGTTAGACTGGGGCGAAACGCCCGATAACGCAGAGTAAGGTTACGCCATCGCGTCTTCGATTTTGTCGGCGAGATACACCGCGATAGGGACCGGCTCTTCCTCGACGAACCGGGCGATCTCCTCGCCGTCGTGTTCGACGACAACCGTCGGGATGAGGTCGATGCCGTACGCTTCGACCTCCAGTCCGGTCTTCGAGCCGTCGTCTTCCTTCTCGACGGGGTAGTGGTGAATCTGCTCGGCTGGAACGCCGGCGGCTTCCAGGGCTGCCCCGAAGTCTGGGAGCTGCGCCCGGCAGTCCTTGCACCAGTCACCGCCCCAGATCTTGTATTCGAACTCGTCAGCGTAGCGTGTGAGAACGTCGACGGTGTCGGCATAGGCGTCTTCGACCCATACCGGATTCGGCTCCATGGTTTCGAGCGTCTGACTCATGACCGGCTATATGTATTCAGGGGGCTTGAAATCCCCGGCCGTAAATTTCCCGCTTCAGACGGGCTTTAGCGGAAAAAGCGGTGTTTCAGCCGAAGCAAAGACCAGACACGCTACTGGTCGACCGTCACAGTCGTCCGGATGTCCCGCGACGAACGGCCGATCTCGACGGTGTAGGTCCCAGCATCGACCGTCCAGCCGGAACCCGGATCGTACCGTGAGAACGCCAGATCGTCCAGCGTTAGTTCCACCGTCTGCCGTTCGCCGGCGGCTAACTGCACAGCCTCGAACCCGGCGAGTTCACGCTGTGGGCGGTCAACGCCGTCCACGGACGGCGGCCGGACGTAGGCCTGAACGACCTCGCGACCCGACCTGTCAGCGACGTTCTCGACTGGAACTGCGACCGTCCGCTCGCCTGTGTGTTCGGCTTCGCCGTATTCGAACGTCGCATACGAGTGACCGTGCCCGAATGGATAGGTCGGGTCCGTGTCTTCGTCGTCGAAGTGTCGGTAGCCGATAAAGACGCCCTCGTCGTAGTGGACTTCGTCGTCGACTCCGGGGTAGCGGCGTTCGGCTCCTGCAGTCGGATACTGGCTTTCCGGGGCGAACGTGACCGGGAGCCGACCGCTTGGATCCCGGTCACCATAGAGGACAGCAGCCGCCGCGTCCCCATCCGCCTGCCCGGGATACCACTGTTCGAGAACCGCAGCCACGTCCTCGCGCCACGGGAGTTCCACGGGGCCGCCGGACCTGACGACGACCACAGTGTTCTCGTTGGCGGCCGCAACGGCCGAAACGAGTTCGTCTTGCTGGCCCGGGAGCGCGAGAGAATCCCGGTCCCGCGCCTCTGTCGTTGCATCGCGGACAAACACGACGGCGACATCGGCTGCCGCGGCCGCGTCGATGGCGTCGTCAAGCGACGGCTCCCGTTGGGCGGTGTCCTCGGCCGCACTGTCGGCCTCATCGTCCTCACCGACGAACGGCAGGAGGTCGAACAGTGAGACGGATTCGATTTCTGGCACGCCAAACGCCGTCTTGACTGCGCCCTCGGCGCGGGATTCGATTCCCTCGACTGGTGTAACCGAGTGGACCGGCGTCGTTTCGGAAGAGCCGCCCCCGCCCAGTTTCGGCTCGTCGATGTTCGGTCCGATGACAGCCACGTCAGCCCCGTCGTCCAGCGGCAGGACCCCGTCGTTTTCAAGCAGCACTGTTCCGCGGGCCGCCACATCCGCAGCGATATTTCTGTGTCGCTGGCTATCGAGTTCGCTAGCCTGGTCGTCGCTTTCACCGTCTTCGGCGGCAGCCCGGCCGCCGTCCAGTCGCCCGAATCGGTCCATCTGACCGAGAATCCGCCGGACCATGTCATCAAGGCGTTCGGTCGGAACCTCGCCGCTGTCGATGACTTCGGCCAGTGGGTCGCCGAACAGGCCTGCACGGGTCGCGTCCGGAATCCCGTCGGGCCACTCGACCTCCTCGTCGCCATCCGCGGTGTCGCTGTCGGCGGCTTCCGCTGCTCCGGGAGCCGCCACCCCGGGCATCTCTAGGTCCATGCCTGCGTTCGCCGCACCGACAGTGCTCTCCAGCCCGTACCAGTCCGAGACGACGTAGCCGTCGAACCCCCACTCGCGTTTGAGCACGCCGCCGACGAGGCGCTCGTGGTCGCTCATGTGCGTGCCGTTCACTCGGTTGTACGCCGTCATCACCGACCCGACACCAGCGTCAACGGCCGAACGGAACGGTGGGAGATACAGCTCTCGGAGCGTCCGCTCGTCCACTTCGGCGCTGACGGTCGTGCGATGTGTTTCCTGGTTGTTGGCGACGAAGTGTTTCACCGTCGCAACGACATCAGCGGACTGGATGCCGTCAATAAGGCTAGCCCCGACAGCACCGGCGTGGACCGGGTCCTCGGAGAGATATTCGAAGTTGCGGCCGCAATGCGGGACCCGGATGATGTTCACGCCGGGCGCGAGTAGCGCATCCTGTCCAAGCGCTGCCGCTTCGCGGCCCATGGCCGCCCCCTGTTGCTGAGCCAGATCGGGATCGAACGTCGCCGCCGTCGCAATTGACGCCGGAAAGGCGGTCGCACGCTGTCCTTCGGCACGGATGCCTAGCGGCCCGTCAACGAGTCGAAACGGCGGAATCCCGGCTTCGTCGACACCCGAAATGTACCCCGTTGCTGTGCCCTCTGGATCGGTTGCGCCGCGAACAAGCGCGAGTTTCTGGGCGCGGGACAGTCGGGCAAGCAACGCTTCAGTGTAGTCGTCGTCAGCCATACCGAAGTTCACGGCCGGGCGGGCCTTAGACTGTCGACTGATCAGGACGCCGTCTCGGACGGCCTCGCCGGCTGCGTTTCGAGTCCCGAAACGACGAGTTTAGCGCCGCCAGACCGGCTTTCCGTCATCTCGACAGTCCACCCGTGAGACTCGATTACGTGCTGGACGATTGCCAGTCCGAGGCCGGTTCCCGACTCGGAGCTGGTGACGCCGTGTGTGAATATCTCCTCTCGTTCCTCGGGTGGGACACCGGGGCCGTCGTCGCTGATCGTGAACCCGTCCGGAGTGGCGTCAACACGTATCGTTACCCCTGTACCCGCCGGTTCCATGCTGTCGTTGGCTCCTGGCTGACTGCTTGTGGAACCATGTTCGACACTGTTCCGAACCACGTTTTCGAACAGTTGCAGTAGCTGGTCACGATCGCCAATAATCTCCCTGTCGCCGGCGATCTGCAGCGTTGCCTCGCCGGTATCGACGTGCCCCCAGGCCGCCTTCGCCAGCGCCGAGAGCTGTAGTTCGACCAGTTCGGTTGTTTTCTCGTCGCGGGCAAAGGCCAGGACCTCATCGATGAGGCTGCTCATTCGCTCGTGAGCTTCCTCGACACGGTCGAACTCGTCGGGGTCGTTGCGTTCTCGGGCCAGTGCCAGTCGTCCCGAGGCCACGTTCAGCGGGTTCCGTAGGTCGTGTGAGAGGACAGCGGCGAACTGGTCGAGCTGCTGGTTCCGGCGTTCGAGTTCTCGTTCCCGCTGCTTCTGGTCGGTGATTTCGTGGACGAGAAACACGCGCCCGACCAGTGTGTCATGGGAGTCATACAGCGGAGTCAGCTGGACATCGAAAAACCGATCGCGCTGCTCGATGACGGTCTGTGTCTCTTTGTCATAGTCGGTCAGACCGCGGTATTTTTCGAGTAAATCGGGCGACGTTTCGAGCACGTCCTCGATAGACTGATCGACGACGGGTTCGCCTCCGAGTAGTTGGCGGCCAGCGTCGTTGGCCTCGATTATTCTGTCATTCGTGTCGACGAGGAACACAGCGCTGTTGAGCGACTCGACGACCTCTCGATAGGCGACCGGTGAGATATCCAGCAATCGCCCCCTGAAGAACGCCCACGAGAGGGTGAGCCCAGTGCCCGCCAGCAACAGTGGTGGGAGTTCGATGCTGGTGTCGCCGAAGATGCTGAGGACGCTCCCGAACCACGGGAGGCCGATTGCCAGCAGGACAGCGTACACCTGCTTTCGGTACAGACCGCCGGAAACGAGTGCGTAGTGGATGATGAGCGCACTTGATACGGCGATAAGTGCGTAGGAGTACACCAAATGTCCCCAGAAAACAGGCCCGACAGTGATTTCCCAGCCGTACATACCGGCATCTGCCGGACCGGAAATCCGGTATATCACGCCATCAGGGCCGACAAACAGCGTAGCAAAGAACACGAGGGGTTCGACGGTCAGTAGCGCGACGGCCCGTCGGCCGAGATAGCGGTCACGGTCAGTGTAGGCCAGCGCGAACGCGAACAGGCCGGCCATCGCGGGCATCACACCAACGAACACGCCGTACGCGAAGAACAGAGCCAACTCAGTCCCGCGCGTCAAAACACCGGCCGCAGCACAGAGGTCCCATATCGAGAGCCCGGCAAGCAGAACCGCGAGTGCGGTCCCACCGCTGTAGTCGCGCCGCCCCCACGCGTACACCGATAGCGTCCCAAGGACAACGGCCACGGCAAGCAGAAGAAAGGCGTACGCAACGAGCAGCGTGGCCATTACTGTATAATCCGGCCCAGCGAGTAAATGGGTTCCGCCCAGTTCGAGGGGTTTACACACTCGCTCGGCATACCGGCGCGTATGCCTGTCGACAAGCAAGAGTTCGACGAGATACTGTCGTTCGAGCTTCACGAACCCGCGGACATTCTTGACGCCGACAAACTGTACACCATCCCAGAAATCGCTCGCCTCCTGCAGGGCCTTCCGGCAGATGCAGAACTCAATGAGGCCAACGAGTCGGTGTTCATCGACTGGGCCATCCCGTGGATGATCTTCAATCAGGACGACCTCGTGATCGCCGATCCGCAGGACGACGATGTTGTCGGGCTGTACGGTCTCGCCGAGTCATGAAGCTCCTCGTCGCCGGCAGTGACCGCGTCGACGCGGGCAAGACCACGTTCAGCGTCGGCCTGCTTGAACGAACCAGCGCTCAAGGATTCAAGCCCAGGGCGGGCAACAACTACTGGTTCGACCACGACGACTATCAGCGAGCAACGGACGAGAGGCGACTGTACGGCAAGGACGCAAAGCGCCTCGCGGCCGCGTCACCGAGCGACGTCGCGCCGGAAGAGATCAATCCGATTCACCGCCTGTGGCATCCCTCACCGGGGGCCGAAACGGGGCTGCTCGGGAAGGAAAACCAGCAGTTCGTCGTCGACCGGGTCGGCCGCCCGAGTGCCGAAACGGGTGTCGAGTATGTCGTCAACGGGACCGTCGACATTCCGGAGTCCGCTGCCGAGCGACTCCCGCTTGCCAATGCGCCACGAGTCACCTCGATCGCTGATTTCAACGACCTGATGCGGGTGATGCACGTCGAGGCGCTGGAGTCAGTCGCCACAGATATCGAGACGACGGACCGGGCAGTCATCGAGTCATACGGCGACGTGGCTCGGCCGCTGTCGGGTATCGAACCAGACGCCGTGGCCGTCGTCGAGCCGGGCCGAGCGCGTATCTACGACGGCGACCGGTACAGCAAGGCCTGTCAGATCGCCACCGGCGGCCCCGGTGACGGGCAACTGGAGGAACGGGTGCCGAACGTCGTCGACCTCATCGAGCAGGTCGCGGCAGTACGGCTACCCGCGCTCGACGGCGAGCAGCGCAGTGACCCGGCGGCTGTCGCGAATGCGTACGACCACGCCTACGACGCGCTGCTGGCCTGTGCGTTCGACTGAGAACTGTGTGCCGGCCTGCCCTCAGAACTTCGCGGCCTGTAATGCCAGTTCGATGTCCTGATACGGCGCGTCGGTAACGCTCGGTCCGTGGCCGGTATGCATCTCCTGTAAGTCCTCGTCTGTGACCGACAGAACTCGCTCAATACTGTCGACAAGCAGGTCTCGGTTACCCTCATCGAGGTCTGTCCGGCCGAAGCTCCCGTTGGCGAACACGAGGTCGCCAGCGAACAGGACGCCAGCGTCGGCCGAGTAAAAACAGAGATGGTCGTTCTTATGGCCTGGCGTGTGCAGCGCCCGGTAGTCGTGGCCACCCAGCTGTATCGTCTCGTCGTCGGCGATAGCGTGTTCGATGCCATCCTGATCCGTATCGTAGCCATACACCGGCACGTCGAAGGCGTCGACAACGCTGTCGAGGTTCTCAACGTGGTCGTAGTGGGTGTGGGTAACAGCGACAGCGTCGATATCGTCAACGTGCTCTTCGACAGTTGACACCACGTCGAACTCGTTGCCGACATCCACCAGCACGGTTCGGTCCCCAGTGACGAGGAACACATTGCTCGTGAAGGCCTGTTGCCCACGGGCGAGATTTCGAATCATTACCCGCTTATTTGCCGTCGTCCCGGATGTGGGTATCGTTCTGTCATCGATCGAGACGCGCTGCACGCCCGCACCCACAGGGCTATGTACGTGGATATGCAAACGAGGGATAGTAGAACATTATGTCAGATTCGGACCTACCTGTGGTGCTTATCGTCGAAGATGAACCAGATGTTGCCGAGACGTACAAACTGTGGCTGCAACAGGAGTACGAGGTCCGCATGGCACAGAACGGTGACGAGGGCCTAGAGCAACTGGATGCGGATGTCGACGTGGTGCTGCTCGACCGGATGATGCCCGGACTTTCTGGAGACGAGGTGCTTGAGCGTATTCGCGAGCGTGACCTAGGCTGTCGGGTAGCGATGGTCACCGCCGTCGAGCCGGACTTCGATATTCTGGAGATGGGCTTTGACGCATACCTCTCGAAGCCGATCCGGAGCGAACAGCTCCACGAGACGGTCGACAATCTGCTTGACCGCTCTGAATATGACTCGCTGCTGCAGGAATACTACGCACTCGTCGAGAAGCAGGCGACGCTCGAAGCGACGAAATCGAGCGCGGAACTGGCCGAAAGCGACCAGTACGACGAGCTGAGCCAGAGAATCGCGGAGATGCGAGACGACCTCTCAGATACACTCGGTGGCATCGAAGACGACTCCGATTTCATCGCAACGCTTCGCGGACTGAGCGACGATGAAGACAACTGAGCGACAAACAATGTATGATCTCACCTCAGTACTAGAGTTCGATGCGCTCAGTGAGGTCCGGCCAGGGTCTAGCATCCTGATATCCGGTCCAGCAATGAGCGGGAAGGAACGACTCGCATACGATATTCTCGCCGACGGGTTGGACAAGGGTGACGGCGCGGTGGTCGTGACGACCGGTGACGGCGCGGGCAGCGTCGTCGAGGAGTTCCGGTCGCTCGTGCCCGACCTCGACGACTCCCAACTCGGTGTTATCGACTGTCGGGGCGAAGGTGGCACGGACGAGGAGGCAATCGGTAACGCCCACGCGCACCACGTCTCTTCGCCCGGTGATCTCACCGGCATCGGTATCGGCATCACGAAGGCGCTGGAAGGGCTGCACAACGCCGGTAACGAACAGGGCCGTCTGGCCCTCGTCTCGCTGTCGACGATGCTGACCTACACGGACAAGAAGACCGTCTTCAAGTTCTGTCACGTGCTGTCCTCGCGGCTGGACTCCGCGGGCTACATCGGTGTGTTTACTATCGATTCGGGAGCCCACGACGACCAGACCCTGCAGGTCATCAAGCAGGCATTCGACGGGATGATTGACGTTCGCGACGCCGAGGGCGGCGGCCGAGAGGCCCGCGTGCTCGGCCTTGCCGGCGAACCGACCGACTGGCAGGATATCTGAGTACGAGGCTATCCACAGGCGGTCCGAACTCCGTGTCGGTCCGGGAAGGAAGTATTTTGCCGCTCCGGGACACCCTCCCGATATGGACGTAAAGCTGCTCGAAGCGACAGACGACCCTGAGGATCTCATCTGCAAGGCAGCACGCAACGACTACAGCGACACCTCCGTCGGCAGCCAGTCGTTCGAAGCGACAATGGCTGAGGTCGACGGGGATACTCTTGACGACAAAAAGGAGACGCTCATCGGGCATCTACTCGACCACGGCCACTTCGGCCCCTTCGAACACGCGCAGGCGACCTTCGCCGTCGAAGGCGTCTCCCGCTCCTGTATGGCCCAGATCACCCGTCACCGACACGTCTCATTTGATGTACAGTCGATGCGGTACGTCTCCTTCGACGATATTGACCCCGAAGCCGTCCGCGAGGGAGAACTTGTCGTGACGCCACCGTCCGCAACGGACCCGGACTGGATCGGCCGGAACCAACAGAAAGCGAGCGTCTCTGACGACGAGTTCGAGAAGCGAACGGAGATATTCAAAGACACCATCGAGCAGGCGGTCGAATCGTATCAGGAGCTGCTTGAACTCGGAATGCCGCCGGAGGACGCCCGGTTCGTGCTGCCAATCGGGACCAAGGTGAACATCGTGATGTCGATGAACGCCCGGATGCTGATGCACGTCGCGGATATGCGGGCTGCGGCGGACGCACAGTGGGAGATCCGGGAGATGACCGAGGAGATGCTTGACCTGGCAGCCGACTGGTGTCCCAAGACCTTCGAGTACTACGACGAAGAGATGAAGGGGCGCAAGAACCGGCTCGCTCCCTGACAGGTCCGGCACTCTTTCCAACGTTCAGAGCGGCTATCTCCGGCCACAACCATCGACAATCGTTGAATCGACCTTGATACTCACAACGGCAATAGGAAGACACAACTCGTTTTGCTGCATAAATGGCCGGGCTTCAGAGTATCAAAAGACGAAACGAGTACGACACATTCATTACCGCACATCCTAGATGAACAATCGTGTCTTACGAGGTTGAACGTCCCACCCGTCGGTCGGGAACTGCGCCTGATGTGATGTGTGCTGTCGACGATGTCGACGGCCAGCAGCGGTTCGTCATCGCCGATATTGCCCACGATGACACCTGGATTTCGATGGTAGCGGACGAGACCTGTACACTTACAGCCTGGCGATAACTGACGACCACCGGCTGAAAAGTTTTTGTTGGCTGCTCTGTGACGTAAGAGTATGGAATACGACGACATGCTTGACCGGGCGATGGAAGAAACGCCCGAGATCGACGGCACAAGCGAGCGGTTCGAGGTCCCAGACCCGGATGTCCGACAGGAGGGCAACGCCACCGTCTACGAGAACTTCCAGTCGACGTGTTCCCGACTCGGACGTGAGGACGACCACGTAATGAAGTTCCTCCAGAACGACCTCGGGACGAGCGGCCACATCGACGAGAGCGGTCGAGCGCGCCTGACCGGTGAGTTCGATGCCGACCGTATCGAGGCGTCCATCGACGACTACGTCGACGAGTTCGTGCTCTGCTCAGAGTGTGGACTGCCAGACACGCAACTGGAACGGGAACAGGGTGCGCTGTTGCTTCGCTGTGAGGCGTGTGGCGCACGCTCGGCGACGAGCGAGTAGTTACTGCAGCCCTTTCAGCGTCTGCAAGTCGTTTTCCGTACGGGTGAAAACGGCGAGCCGATGGCTCGCATGACAGTTCGGGCAGTGGAACGTCGTGTCGTGTCGCGGCAAGTCTGTCGGCGTCGACTCCCAGTCTTTCTTACACTCAGGACAGAGCAATCGCACGTACGCTTCCTCCATGTATGTTACTCACACACATAGCCAATGATAAAAAGCCTTGTCGTCTCCCCATTAGTCTGCCTTCACCCGGGCGTCAGGCCGGAAGGTCCTCGGCTTCGAGGAGTTCCTTGTATCGGTTTCGGATAGTCACTTCAGAGATGTCAGCGACGTCGCTAACCTGACTCTGTGTGACCTTCTCGTTGGTCAGCAGCGCGGCGGCGTAGACGGCTGCAGCGGCGATACCGACCGGTGATTTGCCGGAGAGCATCCCAGACTGGCGAGCACCCTCGATGAGATCTCGTGCCTGTCGCTGGGTCTCCTCGCTAAGTCCGAGGTCGGAGATGAACCGTGGAAGGTAGTGTTCCGGGTCCGCCGGCTGGACTTCGAGGCTGAGTTCGCGGACGATGTAGCGGTAGGTTCGTGTGAGCTCCATCTTCTCGACGCGGGAGACACGGGCCATCTCGTCCAGCGACCGGGGGTTCCCGGCCATGCGAGCGGCCGCGTACAGCGCAGCGGTCGCGACGCCCTCAATGGAACGACCTGGGAGGAGGTCGTCACCGAGCGCGCGGCGGTAGATGACGCTGGATGTCTCGCGGACGTTCTGGGGGAGCCCCAGCGCAGAGGCCATTCGGTCGATTTCGCCCAGCGCCTGCTTGAGATTGCGCTCCTTGGAGTCACGGGTACGGAATCGCTCGTTCCAAGTCCGGAGTCGCTGCATTTTCTGGCGCTGCTCGCTGGAGAGGGAACGCCCGTAGGCGTCCTTGTTCTGCCAGCCGATGTTCGTTGAGAGGCCCTTGTCGTGCATCATGTTCGTCGTCGGCGCGCCGACGCGGGACTTGCGGTCCTTCTCGGCGGAATTGAACGCACGCCATTCCGGACCGTGGTCAATCTCGTCCTCCTCGACGACCAGCCCACAGTCTTCACAGACTGTTTCGCCGTGTTCAGTGTCCGTAACTACATTGCCACTACATTCGGGACAGGTCTCTACAGCCTCCTGTTCCGTCGACTCAGTAATTTTCTCGTCTCGTTCTCGTGTGCTTGTCCGCGTTGTTGATTCACTCATGATTGGAAGTCCTGTTCTGCCGGGTGCAGAAATTTTAAGACTATTTGGGGATTTGTCTTACCCTATAGTTAGTCCATAAAGTATATAAATCTTTCGCCGTCTTTCGGCACAAACCGCGGGACAGCGGCGTGATAGGGTATAGCATGGCCCGCTGTAGAGATATATAACCTTGCCGATTACCGCCAACTCCCAGACATACCGCATAATCGGGGGACTGCAACGCCATGTGACTCCGTCGGTGCAGCGCTGAACGACCAGTCCACACCCCGCAACAGTCACTCCAGTTCGGTCGAGAACGGCGAGTGGGTCCCGGAATTACCGGGTCAGCGGGAGTCACAGTGTGGTTCCGCACATCGTGGGGGAGTGATATGATGTAAAAAGCGATGTTACCATCTGATGCAGTTTGGTTATGATTACATACCAGATAAGTACAGACAGTGATGATAACGCCCTGTCACGGGAGCGGCCAGCGACGGATTAATTGGAGGCGTACGGACCACGGTGCCACCGAACTCAAGTACCGCAACGAACGGCATCCAGCGACTTGAAAGAGGCTGCGGTTCGCAGTAGGGCAGCAGCCCATCGGTCGAACAGATAGTAGTAGACTGACAGACATTTCTCTGGGAGGGCCAACCCGATATCCATCGGACCGGGTTTCAGACAGTGAATAGGTGCCCCTCAGTTGGGACATCAAAGAGGCCGATACGCGCGCCCGCGTCCAACCACGCGTGTCCATACGAGAACGACGCCAGCGCGTTCACGAGGTCGTCGTCGTCTCTAAAGTGACGCCCATCTTCAAGATACGCCGACGCCATCTCCTCACACTCTAGAGCGGCGTCGTGCATCGGCGTTCCGTCAGGCGGTGCGACTGATGCCGCGTCAAGTGCCTCAGCAAGCAGTCCCTCGTAGCGGTCAGTCTTCTCTTCGAGATCAGCGGCCATACCCTCAGCGAACGGTGGCAGCGGCCTAAGCGTGTCGTCCCAACGTGAGTTCGGCGCACGACAACACAAGCTAAATACGGCCTGGTAGTCTAACTTGGCTAATGACAGAACCGGTCGAACACCGACGACTCATCGTCGCTGGCACGGGCGCAGCGGGACTGACAGCGGCCATCTACGCCGCCAGGAGCAACAACGACCCACTCGTTCTCGAAGGCGACGAACCCGGTGGGCAACTCACGCTGACCAGCGAAGTCGAGAACTTCCCCGGCTTCCCCGAGGGGCTCTCCGGGCCGGACCTTATCAACAATATGAAAGAGCAGGCCGAGCGCTTCGGCGCTGAGCTGGAACACGGTATCGTCGCCGATATTGACGACAGCGAGCGGCCGTTCCGCGTAGAACTGTCGAACGGCGACGTGTACACCTGTGACGCCTTCATCGCCGCCTCCGGAGCCAGCGCCCGGACGCTGGGCGTCCCCGGCGAGGACGAGCTAATGGGCTACGGCGTCTCGACGTGTGCGACCTGCGACGGCGCGTTCTTCCGCGGCGAGGACATGCTCGTCGTTGGTGGCGGCGACGCGGCCATGGAGGAGGCCCACTTCCTCACGAAGTTCGCCGACACCGTCTACATCGCACACCGCCGTGAGGAGTTCCGCGCCGAGGACTACTGGATCGACCGTGTCCAGCAGAAGGTCGACGAGGGTGAAATCGAGATCATGCGCAACACCGAACTGCTGGAAATGCACGGCTCCCCCGAGGACGGAGTCGACCACGTCACCCTCGCACAGAACGACGAGGGTCATCCCAGCGAGAAGCTCGACGACGACGGGACCGAAACCTTCGACTTCGACGTTGGCGCCGTCTTCATCGCCATCGGTCACACGCCCAACACCGGCTACCTCGAAGACACCGGCGTCGAACTTGACGACACCGGGTACATCCAGACCCACGGCGGCACCGGCGGCGACCAGACTGCCACCGACGTGGACGGTATCTTCGGTGCCGGCGACGTGGTCGACTACCACTACCAGCAGGCCGTCACCGCTGCCGGGATGGGCTGTAAAGCCGCCATCGACGCTGACGAGTACCTCGAAGCAAAGGCCGAAGCTACCGCAGAGGCAGAGTCCGAAGCCGCCGCGGAAGCCGACGACTAACGCAGCTGCTTCTCCGTTCTCACATCCACAGACCCTTTAGGATAGCCCCCGGAGTCGATGGCATGGCAACCGACACTGTCACGCTGACTATTGACGACGGCGAAGAGACCGACGAACTCACAGTTCCGAGCGAACTCGTGGACATCCTCCGAGAGTCGCCGGACGAGACGGACCCGCAGGTCGTCGGCGACATCGCGATGTTCGGCATGACCCAGCGGATTCACAGCGCTGTCCACCACGCGCAGGGCGAGCCGGACGAGCAGATCGTCGCACTCGAAGAAGAGACCAGCGAGCTGTTCGAGGAGCGCTTCGGCCAGTCCTTCGCCGAGCTGACCGGTCACGACCACTAATTCTACCGGCCAGTTCTCAGAACTGCCAGTGAAGCACTACGCCGTCGTCGACCCGTTCGACGTCGGCCAGCTCCGGCTCCGGGAAGTCCTCAATGAAGCCGTCGCCGTCGGCCAGCGTCGGCGCGTCCCGGCCGCCGATGACCTTCGGACCAACGTAGACGAACAGTTCGTCGACCAGCGCCTCCTCTAACAGGCCGAAAATGAGTTCGCCGCCGCCCTCGACCATGAGCTGGTCGATGCCGTCGCCTTCCAGCTTCGCGAGCGTCGTCGTCAGATCGACCCGGTCCTGACCGGCAGCAATGACGTACGCGCCGGCGTCTTCCATCTCCTCGATGAAGTCCGGCGGCGCGGCTTCGCTGACGAGGAGGTAGGTCTGAGCGCGGCCGTCAAGCACTGTGGCGTCCGGTGGCGTGCGGATACGGGAGTCGGCGATGACGCGGGCGGGGTTTTCGGGGTCGCCGCGATCGGCCCGGTCGGCGCGGCGGTCGGCATTGTCGACGGTCAGCGAAGGGTCATCGGCGAGAATTGTGCCGACACCGACCATCACCGCGTCGCTGTCGGCTCTGAGCTGGTCGACGCGGTCGAAGTCGTCCGGGCCGGAGATAGCGATCTGTTCGCGGCGGCGGGAGGAGAGCTTCCCGTCGACACTCATGGCGGCGTTAACGACGACGTGCATACTCGTCCGTGCCGGCGATGCGTCAAACGGCTTTTGGGTTACGCTCAGGAGGAAGGCGTCTCGGGGCGCTTCGAAAGTTTTCGGGCGTCAAGTTTCTTTACCGTGCCGTCGGCGGTTTGCAGCTTCAGCACCGTCTTTTTCAGTACCAGCTCATCGACGTCAAGCGTGGTCTCACTGGTCCAGCCACGGAGTCTAACTATCCCTTCCTCGTCGATTTCAACGAATGTACGGGGCTTGCGCTGAGACCCCATCGTCCACTCCTCGTCACCGACGGAGAGTTCCTGTCCGCCGTCTTTTGACCAGCAGAACACGCAGGCAAACTGCTCGCGGGGTTCGTCCGCACGGTCGTGGTCGACGCGGGACCACTGCTCGAAGTCGACGCCGAAATGAGCGGCCCACAGTTCCAGATACTCAAAATCGAATTTCTTCTTGCCGTCGTTGTTCCGGCCACTCCGCCAGATGACGTGAGCCTCTGACGGCTTCGACCCGAACACGCTCCCCATTGTCAGGCCCCCCGAGGTCCGCATGCGTTATCAATCTCGATATTTTTCTGCCCAGTTAGCTTGATATGGCCAGTAGCGGAATATTCGGCCGCTTGAAACGTACTAACTCGGTCAGAGAGCATATGCTGAGAGATTACAGTATCATAAATAAGAATTTTGGGCGATTTCAAACAGGTAGCGACAGCTGTATCCCATACGGCCGGCCGAAAACGCTTTTGAGTGCTCCCATCGAACCGTCAGTCGATGTCTCTCGAAGATCATGCCGAGGAGCTCGCCTCCGACCTCGGCGTTGACAAAGAGGAGGTCACACGCGACCTGGAAAACCTCGTGAACTACTCCGTCCCGATGGACGAGGCCAAGCAGAGCCTCAGACGGAAGTACGGTGATGGCGGCTCGGGCGGCGACAGCACGCCGTCAAGCAAGGCCATCAACGAGGTGTCGACCGACGACTCAAACGTGACAGTCACCGCCGTGGTGCTCACGTCGGGTCGCCGGTCCATCCAGTACAACGGGGAACAGCACGTCATCCGCGAGGGCGAACTCGCCGACGAAACGGGCAAGATATCCTACACGGCATGGGACGGATTCTCTGGTGACCTCCAGCCCGGCCAGACCGTCCGGCTCGGCAACGCCGGCGTCCGCGAATGGGACGGCCAGCCGGAACTCAATCTGGGCGATAGCACCAACCCCGAGGTCGTCGACGAAACACTCGACATCGACTACGAGGTTGGCGGCCGCGCCGCGCTACAGGACCTCGCACCGGGTGACCGCGGCATCACTGTCGAGGTGCAGGTGCTGGAATGCGAACAGAAGGTCATCGACGGCCGCGACGGCGAGACAACGATTCTCAGCGGCGTCGTCGGCGACGAGAGCGGCCGGCTCCCGTTCACCGACTGGGAGCCCCATGACGAAATCGAGGAAGGGGCGTCCGTGCGCCTCGACGAGACGTTCGTCCGTGAGTTCCGTGGCGCGCCATCGGTGAACGTCTCCGAGTTCTCGGCAGTGACCGCGCTGGACCGCACGGTCGATGTCACCGAAGACGCACCCCGGTTGTCGATCCGCGAGGCCGTCGAGAGCGGTGGCCTGTTCGACGTGGAACTGGCCGGCAACGTCATCGAGGTGCGGGACGGCTCCGGCCTCATCGAGCGCTGTCCGGAGTGTGGCCGCGTCATTCAGAACGGCCAGTGTCGCTCCCACGGCGCGGTCGACGGCGAGGACGACCTGCGGACGAAGGCCATCCTCGACGACGGAACTGACACCGTCACCGCAGTGCTTGATAATAAACTCACCGCCCGCGTGTACGGTGGCGACCTCGATGATGCCCGCGAGCACGCCCGCGATGCGATGGATAAAGAGGTCGTTGCCGAGCGCATCAGCGACCGTATCGTCGGCCGCGAGTACGTCGTCCGCGGGTCGCTGTCGGTCGACGAGTACGGCGCGAACCTCACTGCCTCGACCTTTGCCGAGGCTGACGACGACCCGGCGACGCGTGCGCAGGCCCTTCTACAGGAGGCAGACACATGAGCGAGTCCGGAGATAGCGGCCCCGGCCGCCGAGAGGTCGCCCATCGGCTGTTCGCCGCGGAGTTCGACGACGCCGACTTCTCGTACTCCGAGTCCGATGAGGAACGCGCGCCGAACTACGTCGTCACGCCGACCGGCGCGCGGGTCAACCGCCTGTTCCTCGTCGGCGTCCTCACCGAACTCGAACAGGTCAACGACGACGTGTTGCGCGCTCGCGTCGTGGACCCGACCGGCCCGTTCGTCATCTACGCCGGCCAGTACCAGCCCGACGAACTGGCCTTCCTCGAAGCCGCCGACCCGCCGATGTTCGTCGCCGTCACGGGCAAGGCCCGCACCTTCCAGCCCGACGACAGCGACCGGGTGTTCACCTCGGTTCGACCCGAGAGTATCAGCGAAGTCGACGCGGACACGCGGGACCGCTGGGTCGTCCAGGCCGCCGAGCAAACCGTCTCGCGAATCGGGCAGATGGCCAGTGCGAAACAGGCTGATCTGGCGGGCGACGAACTCCGCCTTGCGTTGCTCGACCGGGGCATCGACGAAAGCGCCGCGGCCGGTATCACGCTCGCGCTGGACCACTACGGCACGACCGGCGACTACCTCGATGCACTCCGGACGACAGCGCTCGGCGCCGCTCGTGTCGTCGCCGGCGACACGGACGAGGCAGAAGGGCTGTCGCTGTCACCGGGCGACGGGACTGATGACCCGATTCCGCTCCTTGCCTCTCTCGACCTCGATACTGATGTTTCCACGCCGGAGACGGCGACTGAGGAGGGAGAGAGAGATGCGACGGCAACCGACTCCGGAGCTACTGAGCCGACGACAGACGAGGACGTGGCCGACGCGGCCGAGAAAGGTGCGCCCGCAGACGCCGCCGACGCCGAGCCCGCGCCCGGTTCGCCCGGCGCACCGGCCGGCGACGAGTCGACAGAGCCAGACGCCGGCGCGGCCACGAGCGACGCACCCGTCGAGACGCCCGAGACAGCGACCGACGCCGCAGCCGACGAAACCACGCCGGGTGAGTCCGTGGGTGAAGACGTGTCTTCGACGCCCGAACAGAGCGAGCCCGTGGACGAACCACCAGTGTCGAGTGAGCCGGCGACCGACGCCGACGCGATGGGACAGGACGAACCGGAGTCGTCGTCCGAACCCGACGACGGCGGTGACCTCGGCGACTTCGACACCGAGTTCGAACTGGACGAGGACGAACGCGAGGAAATCGAACAGGAGTACGGCACTGACTTCCAGAGCGGGACGGAAGTGGATGAGCCCGGCGAGGCTGACATCGAGACGCCGGACCACGAAGAACTGGCCGACGTGGCCGAGGAGGGCGCGCCCGCAGACGCCGCCGACGCCGAGCCCGCACCCGGTTCGCCCGGCGCACCGGCCGGCGACGAGTCCCCCGAGCCAGACGCTGACGCAGCCACGAGCGATGCACCCGTCGAGACGCCCGAAACAGCGACCGACGCCGCAGCCGATGAGGCCTCGCCCGGCGAGTCGGCGAGCGAGGACGCGCCCGCCGAAGACGTGGACCTCGAAGACGCCGTCATGGCGGTCATGGCTGACCTCGACGACGGCAGTGGGGCCGACCGCGAGGAACTCCGCGCAACGGTCGTGAGCCGTCACGGCGCGGACGCCGACGCCGTCGAGGACGCCATCCAAGACGCGTTGATGGGCGGGCGCTGCTACGAGCCCGAGGACGGCAAGCTCACACCCATCTGACGCGCCGAGCCGCGGTCCTTTTCTCCCCTGCGACCCAACCGAGCGCAGATGCGTGTCGAACCGCTTCCCGGCGTTCCAGCGGCCACAGTCGACACCGACGGAGAGCGACTGCTGGCGGTGGCCGATTATCACGCCGGCATCGAAGCGGGACTCAGGTACGAGGGGGTCGAACTCCAGTCGGCCGCCGAGGCCCGTAGAGAGCGATTACTGGCGTGTCTTGACCGTTCCAGCGCCGACCGGCTTGTCGTCATCGGCGACCTAGGCCACGCTATCGGCGACCCGTTCGCAGACGAGCGGGCGGAACTCGAAACGCTGTTCGACGCCCTTGACGTGCCCGTGACACTGGTGAAAGGGAATCATGACGGCGGTCTGGAGCCGATTCTGTCTGATCTCGACGCTGATGTCGAGGTGACGCCGGGACACGGAATCCGTATCGGTTCGGTCGGGTTCGTCCACGGCCACACCTGGCCTGCACCGGACGTACTCGAAGCGGATGTCGTCTGTGTCGGCCACGAACATCCCGTCGTCCGGCTGGAGGACAGCGTCGGCGGTGCCCAGAAGGAGCGGGCCTGGCTCCGCGGCTCGCTGGTGACTGAGCCGTTTTCCGAACAGTTCGACCAACCGGTCGAGGACGCGCTGGATATCGTCGTTTTCCCGGCATTCAACGACCGCTCCGGGGGGACGTGGGTCAACGTTGACGGCCAGGAGTTCCTCGCCCCGTTCCTGCCCGAGGGCATGACGGATACCGAGGCGTTCCTGCTCGATGGCACGCGATTAGGGGCCTACCGGCAGGTCTGAGCCGGCTGGCTGCACCCGCCTATGCTTCCGAGAGCGCCGCTTCGAGTTCCTCGACCAGTTCGGTGTTACCGAGGAACGTCGGCGTCCGGTCGTGGATACCGTCCGGTTCAACGTCGAGTAAGGACTGTGAGCCGTCGCTAGAGGCCCCGCCGGCCGCCTCGACGAGATACGCGAGCGGCGCTGATTCGAAGTGGACCCGGAGCTTTCCGTCTGGATACCCCGACGTCGCCGGATATCCGAACAGCCCGCCGTACTCGAGCACTTGGGCCAAGTCGGCGACGGTCGCGCCGCCGTAGCGGAGTTTCAACTCTCGCTCGAAAGACTGGGCAATCTCGTTGAACTCGTCGCTGCGCTCGCCGGTCTTACCCGCTAACCCAACGACTGTCGCCTCCGCTGGCAGTTCAAACTGACCCCAGCGCTCGCTGTGCCCGTCCCGGAGAAGGTGCTCCTGAACGACATCGCGGTCGGACCGGGCGATAGTCAGCGTCGTGTATGGGCCATATAAGACCATCAACGACGCGACCATTTCTCGGCCCGCAGCGGGCAGCTCGGCGTCGTAAACTCCGATTATCGTTCCCACGGAGTTGTTCGAGGCGAGGTTCGAAGAGCCATCGAGCGGGTCGATAGCGACGCTGTAGCCGTCACCGCAGTCGACCACGTCGCTACGTTCCTCGCTCGCGTACGCGCCGATACCGTCGATGTACGCGAGTGCGTCGAAAAACAGGTCGTCGGCCCACACGTCGCCACCGACCTGTTGTTCCCCGCTCGGGTTCTCGCCGGCGGCTCTGTTGGCGTAGTTCGCCAGATTCCCGCTAACGTAGTGGGCCGTGTCCTTCACCGCCCGTTCGATCTCGTCGAGCGTGTTCACAGGCCATCACCGGTCGCAGTTGCACAGGCGTCAGTCATGGTTCCACATATCCCAGGGCAACGACATAAGGCTGTACCCGTTGCTCCCCCGCAACGCCCGCAGTGCTCTGGTTACCGATGGGGGACGAGAGAATGTGACACAACGTGTTTAACCCGGTGTAGTCGCTAGAGAGGGGCGATGACTGACGGGGTCGCTCGCGGCGATGACGCCTTCACTGCGCTCGGGCCGGCCGTCCGCAGTGCGCTCTCCGAGCGCGGCTTCACGACGCCGACCGACCCACAGCGAAAGGCGATTCCGACTCTGGCCGCCGGGCGGGACGCGCTGGTGGTCGCTCCGACCGGAACCGGGAAGACGGAGACGGCGATGTTGCCGGTCTTCGACGCCTTGGCGGAAGCCGAGGACCGCTTTGGCATCAGCGCGCTGTACATCACGCCGCTCCGGGCGCTGAACCGCGACATGCGCCAGCGTCTCGACTGGTGGGGCGAGACGCTTGGCCTCGAAGTGGACGTTCGCCACGGCGACACGACTGACTACCAGCGCCAGAAGCAGGCTAACGACCCGCCGGACGTGCTGGTGACTACACCGGAAACGCTACAGGCGATGCTCACCGGGTCGAAGCTCCGGACAGCGCTAGAGGATGTCGAGCATATCGTTATCGATGAGGTCCACGAACTCGCTGCGGCCAAGCGCGGCGCGCAGTTGACGGTCGGTCTGGAGCGACTCCGGGAGCTGTCCGGGCGGTTCCAGCGAATCGGCCTCTCGGCGACTGTCGGCGATCCAAACGAAGTCGGTCGGTTTCTTACCGGCGGCCGGACGTGTGCCATCGTAGAAGTGGACATCGGCAGTCGGCTGGACATCAAGGTGGTTCGACCTCAGATCACCGACCGCGACGAGAAACTGTCGAGCACGCTCGTCACCGACGCCGGAACGGCCAGTCACGTCCGCTACATTGCCGACCTCATCGACGACCACGAGTCCGTGCTGCTGTTCGTCAACACCCGTCAGACTGCCGAGGCACTGGGCTCGCGGTTCAAAGAGCTGGGAACCGACCTTGGCGTCCATCACGGCTCACTGTCGAAGGAGGCCCGCATCGACGTGGAGGACCGCTTCAAGGCCGGCGACCTCGATGCGCTGCTGTGTACGTCCTCGATGGAGCTGGGTATCGACGTGGGGCACGTCGACCACGTCGTCCAGTACGGCAGCCCCCGGCAGGTGTCCCGTCTGGTCCAGCGTGTCGGCCGTGCCGGCCACCGCCGGGACCTCGTCTCCTCGGGGACGGTCGTGACGACTGACACCGACGACACGCTGGAGGCGCTGGCGATTGCGAGACAGGCCGAAGGCGGTGATGTCGAACCGGCTGAAATCCACGACGGGAGCCTTGACACAGTTGCCAACCAGATCGCCGGACTGGTGATGGACACCGGCGAAATCCGGGCGATGCGGGCCTTTGAGATACTGACCCGAGCGTACCCGTTCCAGGGTCTCGACGAGGATCAGTTCAAGCAGGTCATTGAGGAACTCGCGTCGAACAACGTCATCTGGCTGGACGAGGACCGGGACACCTTAGAGAAGCGCCGCGGGACCTGGCAGTACTTCTATCAGAACCTCTCGATGATCCCCGACGAGGCCACCTACGACGTGGAAGATGTCGCCTCGGGCCAGCAGGTCGGAACCCTCGATGAGAAGTTCGTCGTCAATTTCGCCACGCCCGGCGAGGTGTTCGTCCAGCGTGGAGAGATGTGGCGCATCACGAATATCGACGAGGAAGACGAAATCGTGACTGTCTCACCCATCGAGGACCCCGCTGGCGAAGTTCCCTCATGGGTCGGACAGGAGATCCCAGTGCCAAGAGCCGTCGCCGCTGAGGTCGGCGAACTCCGTCGCGTGGCTGGTCGGCAACTTCAGGACGGCGCGAACACCGACGCCGTCGCCAGAGACGTGGCGACTCGCTACGCCGCTGGACCGGAAACCGTCGCAGACGGTCTCTCACAGGTCGAAAAACACGAAGGACCGATTCCGGATGATACGACCATTCTGGTGGAGTTCCACGGCCGGGAAGTCGTCGTCAACGCCTGCTACGGCCACAAAATCAACGAGACGCTGGGGCGGGTCCTCTCGGCGCTGCTCGGCCAGCGGGCAGGGTCGTCAGTCGCGATGGATGTCGACCCGTACCGGATTACGCTAGAGGTCCCGCGCCGGATCACCGCCGGCGATGTCATCGAAGTCATCGAGGACACTGACCCCGACCACCTCCTGGCGCTGATCGAACTCAGTCTGAAAAACGCCGACGCGCTGAAGTTCAAACTCGCGCAGGTAGCGACAAAGTTCGGCTCGCTCAAGCGCTGGCGCGGTCGCGGGTCGACGGACTTCGGCCGCGACCGTCTACTTGCTGCTCTGGAGGACACGCCGATGTACGACGAAGCCCTGCGCGAGGTGCGCCACGAAGACCTCGCTATCGAGGCAACGGCTGACCTTCTGCGGGATATCCAGAGTGGGGACGTGGCTCTCGAAACAGTGGGCGAGCACACGCCAATCGGGACCGGCGGTAGCTCCTCCGGGCGGGAACTCCTCTCCCCGGAGAACGCCGACGCGAGCGTCATCAAGACTGTCAAGGAGCGCATCCAGAGCGACCGCGTTATCCTCATGTGTCTGCACTGCAAGGACTGGGACCGGAAACAGCAGGTCAAGCGGGTTCGGGAGCAGCCGTCGTGTCCGCAGTGTGGGTCCACCCGCATCGCCGCGCTGAACCCCTGGGCTGAGGAAGTCGTCTCGGCCGTCCGGACTGACGACAAGGACGACGAGCAGGAGAAGATGACCGAACGGGCCTACCGCGCGGCCTCACTAGTCCAGAGCCACGGGAAGCGAGCAGTGGTCGCGCTGGCCGCCCGCGGTGTCGGACCGCACAACGCCGCCCGCATCATCAACCGCCTGCGGGAGGATGAAGACGAGTTCTACCGAGACATCCTCCGGCAGGAACGGGAGTACGCACGGACGCAGTCGTTCTGGGGTTGAGGACAGGAGCGGACTGGGGCTTGGCACAGGAGTGCATGGCGACAGACTAGCTCAATTCCCGAATCGCGTCCACGAGTCGTGGCTCGATAGCGTCAGAGTCAGGAGCGTCTATCGTGAGTTGCGTGTGTCGCTCGTCGGCATCGGTCATCTCCGAGAGTAGTCCGGCGCTGCGGTCGACCTCGATGTACACCGTAAGCTGGTCGTCGTCGAACACTGGGATAATCTCGACCTCGTCGACCTGACCGGAGAACTCGCCGCGCTGAGGCCGGAACTCGAACTCCTGCACAAAGCTCGCCGAAGTAGTGAACAGGCTCCCGGCTGTCGCCTCACAGGCCGAGGCGTGGCGCGAGAAGCCGAGCGAATCGAGCGCGTCGAACACTGCCTGCATACGGTGTGTCGGTTCGACTTCGATGTAATCCTCATCGCCGGGGTCAACCGCCATCGAGATATCGAGGCCGGTCTCGATTTCAACGGCCGTCGAGCGTGTGGTCACCGGCGTCTGTCGGGGAATATCGATAGTCGTCTCGAAACGTCGTTCCTCGCCGGCTTCGATAGTGAACGGCTCGGTGAGTTGCCACTGGTCGATGATAGCGTCTTTGTACCCCTCGTCGGACTTGTATTCAGTTTCCAGCGCGAAGTAGACCGCATCGATGTCTTGGTCTGTCGATCCGCCCTCAACGTGGACTTCGGCCCGGACGGATTCACCGGCTCTAACGGAATCTGTCGGCAGAACCGTGTCTACTGTAGCGGACCCGATACCAATTCTGGAGAGCACGTCTTTCATTGGTATTGTGCAATTCAACCGTCATGTGGTATAAGCTTCAGGGAGTGGCGGGGCGAACAAATTGTCTGTCGGCGGACACAGACACGTCTGCGTGTGGCGGCCGGTCAGCACAGTTCAGCACACAGGGCCGGCCATAGTGACCGGCAGCCGCAACAGATGTACACTCGATCAGGTATCAGGGGCATCCTGACCGAGTATGACCAGCCCCGCTGTGTTGTTATCCAGATCAGTCAAAGAGTGAGCGCGGAACTCGTACGGCTGTTGCTGACCGCTGTCGAGGCGCAGGCTGGCCGTGACAGTAGTTCTGCCAGTACGGAGTGCGTCGTCAACCGCGTCAGTAATTGTCTCCCGCTCGTCGTCGGGAAACAGGTCAGTAATCGGCATTTCGACGGCTGTTTGGTCGGTATGCCCGGTAAGCTCGAGTGCGCGATGGTTACAGTGCTTGAGGCGGCCATTTATATCCGTAACGAACAGCGGCTCATCGAGTGCATCAAGCGCTTGCTGAATGACGGCCCGTTCTTCACGTAACTTCTGCTCACGGGCGTGCCGTTCGGTGATATCGGTAAACGCGACGACGAGTTGCTCGACCTCACCGTCTCTGATGATCGGCGTGGTGTTGGCTTCATGAACGACCTCGCCAACTGGGTGAGTAAGTGTCACCGCGTAAGTAATTGTCTCGCGCATGGCGGCGCATTTCCGATACGCGCCGACGACCGCTCTGGCATTCTCGTAGCCGAGTGCCTCCTGTGGGGTCTTACCGATAAGTTCCGACTCTGCAAGTCCCGTAAACTCCAGAACACGTGAGTTACACCGCCGGAAGCGAAACCCCTCTTGTTCAACGTCGACAAGTAAGAGCCCATTCCGTGCGTTCTCGAAAACAGCGGCATACTCTTCTTTGGTCTCGCGCAGCTGTTTTTCTGAGTGATACCGAGTGACAGCGTTGTTAATGCGGTTGGCCAGTAGCTCGTACTGCTCAGTCCCGGATTGTTTCTGTAAGTAGTCAGTTGCGCCGGCAGAAATCGCATCGCTTGCGATCTCTTCGCTTCCCCGGCCAGTAAACAGGATGAATGGGAGTTTGGAGTGTTCCTCCCGGACGGCCTGTAGAAACTCAAGTCCGTCTATTCCGGGCATTTCAAAGTCGGACACAATGCAGTCAGGTGAGAGATCATCGAGCAACTGCAGCCCTTCTGTGGCGGTTGCGGCAGTCTCCACGTTGAACCGACTGTCCTTGCGTTCGAGTAGGTCGGCAGTCAGGCTAGCAAGCCCCTTGTCGTCATCAACGTGTAGAATGTCAACGCCCCCCATATGTCATGGTGGGCCTGTACAGGATTATTTCTTTCTATCACTCAGGTCACACTCAGTAGCCGGAACCCCACTGCAGCGACAGTGCATTTGGCCGCATGGGTCATGCTGCGCTGTGGTGCAGTATCAACTCCCTTGAGGGCGATATTCTGTTTATATGATATTATCCGGGTCACTCAAACCGTTCGGTGCGTAAAAGGGGATATGGCCGAGTGGCGTGACGCGTCTGACCCTGCCTGCCCGGAGTGTGGCGAGCCGCTGGAGCCCACAGCGATGGCCTGTCCACACTGTGACACATCGCTACTGACCGACGAACAGACCGAAATGCTTGACGAGCGCCTGACCGAGACGCTGGATTCGGTGGATTCCGGTACGCCAACGTGGGCGGTCGCACTCACTGGACTCTCCCTCGGTATCGCCATTGCGCCGCTTGTGCTGTACGCCGTCGTCATCCTCGTCGGCGACCTCTCACTTCCCGTGGCCGTCGGCGTCCTGCTGACCGGCTGGCTCGGCCCAGCTGCGTATCTCTCGCGGCTTCGCAATCCCAGTGAGGTGCTTGCCCGCGGGCTATACCTCGTCGTCGCCGGCGTAGCCGTGGTCGTAGTTGTGGTTGGCTACGAAGTCCTCCTGTCGGATGGCCCATCAGTCGTCTCCGAGCAGACTGCGCTTGTGTCGCTCGGTCTGGCGATTCCGGCGGCACTGGGAGCGCTCATCGCACGCCGTGCCGCCCGGCGGGCTGACCGGCAGGCCCGCGGGGAGCCGGGGCCGCTGCACGAGCGGTTCGGTATCGACGACGACGAGCCCGACAACTGAAAACGCCTAAGCGGGCCGCCGTTCTCCACCCGTGCATGCGACTGGAGGAGTACTGGGGCATCGGCCCGAAGACGTCCGAACTGCTCACCGAGGAGCTGGGCGTCGAGCGGGCCATCGAGGCCATCGAGTCGGCGGATACACGAGCGCTAACTACGGCTGGCCTCTCCCGGGGGCGAGCGACGCGTATCCTCCGGCGGGCGACCGGAGCCGAGTCGATGGACCTGCTCGCCACCAGAGACACCCGCGACGTGTACAAGGAACTGCTCGACCTCGCCGAGGAGTACGCGGTCACGGCGGATGCGGCGGACAGCATCCGGGTGCTGACGCCGCTGCCGACCCGCGAGGCGATGGACGAGCGGCTGGACGACGTACTCGAAGCGCGGGACACATGGGCCAACCTCTCCGGCGCGGACCAGGGGGCCGTCCTCGATGCGTTTGAGGGATACGATGCTAGCGGGGGAGAACTGGCCGCGGTCGACGTGGCGCTCGCCCTCCGGGACACCGGCATCGAGAGCGGCGTGTTCGAACCGCTAGCGGCCATCGACGGGGAGTCACTGTCGGCTGGCCGGGCAGCACTCGCTGGCCTCGCGGGCGACGGCGACGCTGTCGGCGAAGGGGCTGACGATGAGCTCGACCGCCTGCGCGACCAGCTCGGACAAATCGAGGATCTCGCGGCGGCATCGATGGAGGTTGTCGAAGCTGTGCAGGAGGGTGCGCGGCGGCCCGACGAGTTTCAGGACGCGCTCGTCCGGCACGTCACGACCGAGACAGGCATCGACACTGCTCGAATCCGAGACGCGATGCCACGAGAGGCGACTGACGCGCGGGACTTCGTCGACGTGGCACTCCGGGAACTCCGGAGCACGCTACGGAGCGACCTTCAAGACCGCGAGCAGGCGGTCGCCGACCGGCTGGAAGACGACCTCGCGGACGCTCGTGGGGACATCGACGCCGCAGTCGAAGCGGTGGACGACATCGCGTTCTCCGTCTCGCTCGCCCGCTTTGCCATTGCCTTCGACCTGACAAGGCCCGAGTTTGTCGAGGACCGCAAGACGATTGCGGTGAAACAGGCCAGGAACCTCACCATCGCGGACGTGGAGAGCGTCCAGCCGGTCACCTACGCTATCGGCGACCACACGCTGGATTTGGACCGGGCGAACCAGCCGCCCAGCGGCGACCGGGTGGCTGTCCTGACTGGCGCAAACTCCGGCGGGAAGACGACCCTGCTGGAGACGCTGTGTCAGGTGCAACTGCTGGCCCAGATGGGGCTGCCGGTCCCCGCCGAGGCCGCAGAGGTGGGCATCGTCGACACCGTCGTCTTCCACCGGCGGCACGCATCGTTCAACGCCGGCGTCCTCGAATCGACGCTGCGCTCGGTCGTCCCGCCGCTGACTGAGAGCGACCGGACGCTGATGCTTGTCGACGAGTTCGAGGCCATCACCGAGCCCGGCTCCGCCGCCGACCTGCTCCACGGGCTCGTGACGCTGACCGTCGACCGTGACGCTCTAGGCGTGTTCGTCACCCACCTCGCGGACGACCTCGAACCGCTGCCTGTTGAGGCCCGAACCGACGGCATCTTCGCCGAAGGGCTGAATCAGGATCTCGAACTCCAGGTCGACTATCAGCCCCGGTTTGGCACTGTTGGCAGATCGACGCCAGAGTTCATCGTCTCCCGACTGGTCGCGAACTCGAACGACCCCGTTGAGCGCAGCGGCTTCGAGACGCTTGCCACAGCTGTCGGCGAAGAGGCGGTCCAGCGGACGCTTTCGGACGCGCTCTGGACCGACGAGTAGCGCAGTTACGACAGCGACCCAGCGACGACTTGTTCCTCCCCTTCGACTGCCTCGGCGACGTTTTCCAGAAGTTTTCGGACCTCTCGGCGGTTATACCAGCGGATGAGCGGCGCGAGGAGGAACTCCGGAAGCGGGCCGGGAACCTCGTAGTCGGCCGTGTACGTGAGCCGTGTGCCACCGTCCTCAGGTTCGAACCGCCAAGCGATCCGCCCCGTCAGGTCGCCGCGCATCTCGTAGACGATGCGCTCGGGCGGTTCGTAGGTCGTCGCGCGGACCTCGCCGGTGAAGGTGAGCCCGAACATCTCGTACTCGTAGGCGGCGCGGTTGCCACTGTTCAGTAGGCGTTCGATACGTTCGGCGCGAGACAGACTCGGCGTGACGGCCGCCTGGTTCGACGGCTCGTCCATGAACGCGAACACCGTCTCGACCGGCACATCAAGCCAGCGGTCGTCGGACGTATGGAACGTCATGCCTCGTGCTTCGCGCTTCAGTATCTTACAGTCTCGGCCACACGGTGACGGCAGACCAATCCGGGATCAGGAACGACTGCGACCGATCCCGGCGGCTACAGCCGCCGAGTGCGGCGTGACTGTGCTCGGCTCTTCGAGTCGCGTCGCCGCCTACCGATGACAGCGGCGAGGTATATCCCGTGCATACGTGTGGACTTCCCGGCAGGAATTGAACCAGCGCCGGGCGAGAGCCCGGGTCCGGTTGGGACATTCGGGAAGGCAGGGCGGAGTGGAGGGCTTCGCTTACGCGTCACCAGTCACGTCGACACGGTTGACTGCCATCACGCCGAACCCTGCTTGCAGGAGTTCGGTGCGGCCGTCCGCTGTGTTCCGATCGTCGTCGACCTGCAGCGTCAGCGACACGTCGGCGTCGACCCGGATATCCGTCCAGGTGGGTCGAACGCTAGTCACGCGGTCGACAGCCACGTCTTCGACGCCGTCGACGGCCGCGAGGACGCCGGCGACACCGGCTTCGAGGGTCTCGGACCCGCCACGCGGAACGCGCAGTGATACGTCGGCCGATACCTCGGTCGGGGGAGTCGCCTGCAGCGACATAACGCCGACAGCCGGAGTCGAACCGGGCCGAGAGGGCACTCGCCAATTGAGTCGCGTCGGTCGGGGACTGCGCGGGTGGCGGGCACGTACGTCCGGCCGGGAGCGGCCGGCGGATTCCCACACCGAGACGATGGGGAACCCAAAGGCTGGACAGCGAGAGAGTGTCACGATACAGTACAGGCTCAGGGGAGAGTGGCGACACACCGACAGACCACACTGGGCGGTGCAGGCCTCTCAGACGGAGCGGCCAAAGGGGGTAGAGCCCCGCCGCTCGACAGTGAGCCCGATCGAATCCCCGCCGCAGTGCGACGTCCGTGAGTGGGACGCCGGTCCCACGGCGGCGAACCAGTCTATGATGCCACGGGCGGAATCTTCACCGGACGGGTGTCCGCGGCGGCCCGTTCCCCGATAAGGGATGCATACCCGACCGTAGCGTCAAGGCTACGTTCGATGGCCGACCGCCCGCTGTACAGCCAGCGAGCGAACGACGTTGGCGCGGGAACGGGAATTGCGTAGGTCATGGGTCACCACGTCGGTGAAAGCGACGTATATGTGACCAGAACCGGTGATATATTAAATCTGTTTCAGACACGGTACCAAATAACAAACATTCAGCAGTCGCTGGCAAGACAGCAATCGACAGCCGGTGTCAGTCGGCCGCTGCTGGTTGCTGTGGCGTAGCCGGTCCATCGGCACTCGCCTCGCCGTGTGAGGCTGTGCCTGCCAGCGTCCGTGTGGAGTTCCCCACGACGAGCAGACTGCTAGCCGTCATCGCCAGGGCCGCAAACAGCGGGTTCAGGACGCCAAGCAGCGCGAGCGGGAGCGCCACGGCATTGTAACAGAACGCCCACGCGAGGTTCTGGCGGACCCGCGTACGGGTTGCGGCCGTCACTGAGAACACGTCGGGGACGGCCCGCAGGTCGTCCGTCGTTACGACCGCGTCTGCCGCATCGGCGGCCAGTGACGTGCCCGACGCCATGGCGATGCCAACGTCGGCGGCAGCCAGCGCCGGGGCGTCGTTGCTCCCGTCGCCGACCATTGCGACGGTCCCGCGAGATTGCAACCGCTCGACGACTTCGGCTTTCGCCTCGGGCGGTACCCCGGCGAACACCTCGTCGACGCCGTCGTGGCGCTTGAACGGGGTGGCGGCTTCGGGCCGGTCGCCGGTGATGACAACCACGTCGCGGTCGCGAGCGAGCGTCGAGACGACTGACTCCCAGTGCGAGCGGAGCCTGTCGCCCGCAACAAGTACGTCTCGCGCTTCGCCGTCCCAGCCGACCAGCGCCGGGACACGCCCGTTCTCGGTCGCGCGTTCACACCGGCTTCGGAGGTTGGCAGGCACGTCGAACCCGAGGTCGTCGAACAGTGCTTGCGTCCCAACAACGACGTGGTCACCGTCAACCGTCGCACTGACGCCCTGACCCGGATGTTGCTCGAACCCGGAGACATCCACGTCCGGGACCGGGACGGCGTCCGTCACGGCCTCGGCGACGGGATGCTCCGCGAACTGCTCGACTGCGGCCGCCCGGGCCATCGCTCCCTCGTCGGCCCGCTCCAGCAGTTCCATCTCGCCGGTCGTCAGTGTGCCCGTCTTGTCGAAGGCGACCACGTCCGCGTCGGTCGCCGTCTCGAATACCGCGTCACCGGTGACGACGGTTCCGCCGTCGAGCGCCCGACGGATTCCGGCCGCGGTTGCAAGCGGCGTCGCCAGCCCCAGCGCACAGGGACAGGAGACCACGAGCACCGCCAGCCCGGTCAACATCGCGTCCGTCAGTCTTGCGCCAGCGACGAGGTGTCCGCCGGTGGCGAGTACAGCCAGAACGACCACCAGTGGAACGAAGACGGCAGCGATGCGGTCGACCAGCCGCTGAACGCCGCCGCGCGTGCTCTGGACCTCCCACAGCAGGTTCGTTAACCGGTCGACAGTGCTCTCGGCGTCCGGCCCGACTCGCACGACGATGCCGCCCTGCGTCACCAGCGACCCCCCGATAACCTCGTCGCCGTCGGTCTTCCTGACGGCCAGCGACTCGCCGGTGACGAGTGACTCATCGACAGCAGCAGTCCCCTCAAGTACAGTCCCGTCGACGGGGATTCGCTCGCCGGAGCGGACGACGACATCGTCGCCGGCCGACAGTGCCCCCACGTCGACCTCTTCATGACCACCGTCGGTGCGTCGCCGAGCGCTATCGGCCCGCTGTGTCGTGAACTCCGTGAGGCGGTCCAGCGCGCGTCGCCGGACCCGGTCCTGATAGTAGTCGCCGACCGAGACGGCCATGACGATGACCGTCGCCACGTCGAAGTACACCTCTGTATGTCCCAGAATGACAGCGACGACGCTGTAGAGGAAGGCTGTCACAGCAGCCATCGCGACGAGTAAGTCCATGTTCGGCCGACCAGCGCGGAGGCTGACGTACGCCCCACGGAGCAATGGCCACCCGGTGTAGCCGACGACGACGCCGGTCATCACGGCCATGTTCCACAGCAGGTAGTCCCCCGCCTGCCCTGAGGGGTCGAACAGCAACAGGGACGAATCGACGCCGAGGTAGGCCGGGTAGAGAAAGAGGATGTACCACAGCATCGTCATCATCCCGAAGAAGCCGCCGACGATGAGACGCCCCTCGAGTTCGTACTCGTCGTCGGTTTCCGTGGCCTGCAGGCTGGCGTCGTAGCCGGTGCCGGCCACTACCTCGGTGAGGTCCGACTCCGAGAGCGCGTCGGCGTCGTAGGTGAGTTTCATCGTCCCTGTCGGGTAGCTGGCGGCCGCGGCGGCGACGCCGTCGTGGTCTGTGGCCCGCGCTTCGAGGAACGTCTCGCAGGTCGCACAGTGCATCCCGTCGACAGAAACGAAAGCCGTCTCGCCGTCGGCGTCGTCCGGGTCGGGGCCCGTGTCGGCGGCGTCGCGGGTTTCCGTCGCCGGGTCGTCGAGCGTCCGTGCGACTTCCAGACAGCCGCGACAGCAGAACGTCCCCTCGACCGCGTCGTCAGTGACCGGCGCATCGACCGGCAAGTCACAGAGCGTACAGTGAGTCATGTCCAGGGCATCGGCAGGGGTGGTTTCGGGATGGCGATGCCGAACGCCGCCAGCCCGTTCGATAGCGGGACGAGCGCCAGCGCGATGAAAACCACACCGAGCGCCCGGTGTAGCGTTGCGCGATGGCCCGGCGACAGCGTGCCGAATGCGGTCCCGTAGGCGAACACTAGCGGAAACGTCCCGAGGCCAAGCGCGGCCAGCGAGAGCCCGCCGGTGAACGCAGAGCCGGTCGCAAACGCGTAGAGGAACGCCGGGTAGAGCAGCGGACAGGGGAGCAAGCCGTGCATCGCGCCCAGTGCGACCATCCCCGGGCCGTCGACCCACCGATCGACCCTGGCGACGAGCGAGGCGGAGAGCCGCTGGAACAGGTCCCCGACTAGCGGGAGCGACCGGGCCACATCGACGGCGCGGCCACGGGAGAGATACCCCAGCCCAACGGTGATGATAGCGAGGCCGACGAACACCCCGACGGTCCCCCGGACAGCGGTCCCGAGGCGTGCCAGGCCGGCGACATCGTACAACACACTGCCGGCAGCGCCAAGCACGGTCCCGACGAACGCGTAGCTCAGCGTCCGGCCGGCGTTGAACAGCGCGTGTTGGCGTATTTCGTGGCCGGACACCGGCCCGCCATCGTCAAGTCTATCGGCGTAGGTAGTGACTAGCGGTCCACACATCCCGAGGCAATGGACGCTCCCGACGAGCCCGAGTCCAACGAACGCTGCGAGGCCGGCCGTCTCACCGGAACTCAGCCCCGCCGTCCCGAACTGCATATCAGACGGGATTCGACTCTGTTGGTTTTGTCATCAGGAACAGACTGCCGGCGATGATGACGACGCTGAGCAGCGAAAGCGCGACGATGGAGCGGCCGGTTCCCTGCATATAGTACGCGACCGGCGCGAGTCCGAGCAGCGCCAGCAACGTTACGAGCCGAGGGCTTGACGCAGACATACATGGCCGTACGTTGGAGGGGTTATAAAAACGAGTGGGTCGTTCCTGACGACTGAAAACACCATCAGGGGTTTTTTTAGGTAATCTGCTATTCTCCCAGATATGGTACGGCACGAAGCTAGAAGCAGCCAGCTGCCAGATTCGCACGATGCGGTGGGGGTGCGACAATGGCGCTGAGTCGGCGACAGTTCGTCGGTGCCGCGGCCGGGACAGCGGCGCTGGCCGCGACCGGCACGGCGACAGCACAGGAGGAACCGGACTACGGCGGCTGGTTCGATGACGTTTCGAACTACGACGGGACCGCCGACAAGCGAGGCCAAGACACCGTTACGATCACCGTCGGCGCGCAGGGGAACAACGGCGCGTTCGCCTTCGACCCGCCCGCAGTAATGGTCAGCCCGGGCACAGAGGTCGTCTGGGAGTGGAGCGGCGAAGGCGGCGGACACAACGTCGTCTCGGACGGTGACGGCCCGCTTGACTCTGGAAGCGCAGTTAGCGAAGCTGGAACGACCTACAGCCACACCTTCGAGTCAGAGGGGATGTTCAAGTACGTCTGCATCCCCCACGAAGCCCTCGGGATGAAAGGTGCAGTCGTCGTTCGGCCCGGTGGCTCCGGTGACGGCGGCTCCGGCGGGCAACAGCAGCAAGGCCCACCCGAGAACCCTGATTACGGCGGCTGGTTCGATAACGTCTCGAACTACGACGGGACGACCGTCGACAGGACCGACGCCGACAGCGTCGAAATCTCGGTCGGTGCACAGGGCAACAACGGCGCGTTCGCCTTCGACCCGCCCGCGGTTCGGGTGACACCCGGAACCGAAGTGACGTGGTCCTGGACCGGCGAAGGCGGCGGCCACAACGTCGTCTCGGACGGTGACGGCCCGCTTAACTCCGGTGACCCAGTCAGCGAAGCGGGGACCACCTACAGCCATACATTCGAAGAGATGGGCGTGTACAAGTACGTCTGCGCCCCCCACAAAACGCTCGGGATGAAGGGCGCTGTCGTTGTCGGTGGCCCGCTCGATGGCAGCGGGAGCGGCAGTGGGGGCGAAAGCGGACAGGAGGGTGGCGGTATCGAACTCTCGGGCCCGCAGTGGCTTCTCTCAGGCTCGGTCCTGCTGGCGTTCTTCTCGCCGCTGCTGTTTGCCGTCGCGATGCGACGCCGCCAGAACGGGCGGCCACCACAGACGGGTGAAGGTGGCGAACTGCAGCGGGCGACCGGCCCGGAGCCGGTTGAAGAGGCTGCAGAAACTGAACCGGCTGTCGAACTGGGCCACGACGAGTACGACCCGAAGGGAACGGCGGCGCTGGTCGCCTTCTACTTCGTATTGATCGGCCTGCTGTGGGTGTTCATGTACTTCGTCGAGTTCCTCGGCCGCGTCTCGATAATGGGTTGATACCATGCAGGTTCATAGATTCGAAAAGATCTGGCTCGGTGCAGCGATACTGCTCATCGTCGGTTTCATTGCGACCATCGCCTACGGATCGGTCGGCGTCGGTGTCGGGATGGTTGACGATTCGGGCGGACAGATAAGTGCGCAAGCGGTACAGAACGGGAACACTGGCACCCAGTTTGACGACCCCGGTGTCGTCAAAACGGGCGACGATCAGTACACCGTGTACGTCGTCGCCCGACAGTTCCAGTTCGCTCCAGGGAGCGGGGACAATCCGATCCAAGTGCCCGCAGGGGCCAACGTAACGTTCAGGGTGACCAGTGCAGACGTGGTCCACGGCTTCTCCGTAGTCGAGACCAACATCAACACGATGGTCATTCCGGGACAGGTCTCAGAAGTCACGGCCCGGTTCAACGAGCCCGGTAGCTACGGTCTTATCTGTCACGAATACTGTGGGGCGGCCCATCACACGATGGGTGGCTCCGTCGAAGTCGTTCCGCCAGAGGAGTACGATATGCAACAGGAGAACATCGACCAGTCCGCAGCTGATGCACAGGCGCAGGAGGAGGCGGATCAGTAATGGTGTTCGTCGACTCCTATCCGAAAACGTCGAAACTCGTCCGGAGCGAGTTCATTGTGGCGTTTGTCGCCCTTGGGATCGGTGCGTTATTTGGCGTCATTCAGGCGCTCCATCGAACCGGCGTGTTCCGCGGATTCATTAGTTCTGCGGACTACTACACGATTCTGACGGGCCACGGTGTCTTGCTGGCGCTCGTATTTACGACGTTCTTCATCGCGGGGCTGTTCACATGGGCTGTCGCTAGCAGCCTCGAACGGGAGCTGCCACAGCGCATCGCCTGGTCAGCCTTCTGGATAATGCTCACGGGGACAGTGCTTGCGGCCGTGTCCATCATCGGCGGTCTCGTCGGTGCGCCGTCGATTCTGGGTCACGACCTCAAAGCGGATGTGTTGTTTACCTTCTACGCCCCGATGAAGGCACATCCGGCGTTCTACATCGGCGCCGCGCTCATCATCGTCGGCTCATGGGTTGCTGGCCTCGCGTACTTCAAGTCCCTGTGGGACTGGCGGTCTGAGAACCCGGACGAACGCATTCCCCTGCAGACGTTCATGGTCCTGACGACAATGCTGATGTGGTACGTCTCCACCATCGGCGTCGCCGTGGAGGTCGTCGCCTTCCTCATTCCGTGGTCGCTCGGGCTCATCCAGAATGTCGACCCGCTGCTGACGCGGACGCTGTTCTGGTACTTCGGCCACCCAGTCGTGTACTTCTGGCTTATGCCGGCGTACCTCGTCTGGTACACGATCCTACCGAAGCTGGCGGGCGGGCGACTGTTCAGTGACCCGCTGGCTCGCGTGGTCTTCGTCGCATTCCTGCTGCTCTCAACCCCGGTCGGCTTCCACCACCAGTACACCGACCCTGGTATTCCATCAGGGTACAAGTTCATCGCGATGACGAATACGATGTTCTTGCTGTTGCCCTCGCTGTTGACCGCGTTTACCGTGGTCGCCTCGGTTGAACACGGGGCTCGCCAGCGGGGTGCAAAGGGCTACCTCTCCTGGCTTCGGAATCTGCCGTGGGGCAAGCCGGCCTTTGCTGGCTGTATGCTCGCCGGCCTGATGTTCGCAGCGGGTGGGTTCTCCGGCATGATCAACGCCGGGATGAACATCAACTACCTCATCCACAACACCATCTGGGTGCCCGGCCACTTCCACCTCACCGTTGGGACTGCGTTCGCACTGACGGCGATGGCGATCAGCTACTGGCTGGTCCCACAGATCACCGGGAAGAAACTCCGACAGCGGAGCCTTGCTTCAGCTCAGCCGTATGTCTGGTTCGTGGGTATGGCAGTGATGTCGAACGCCATGCACCGGGCCGGCCTCGCCGGCATCCCACGACGGACTGCCGAACCGACGTACGACGAGTTCGCGTTCGAGGCCGTCGCCGGGACAGTCGGCGAGATGCGAATCCAGATTGCCATCGGCGGCTTCCTACTGTTCGTCGGCGCGGCGATGTTCCTCATCGTCATGGCCGACACCCTGCTCGCTCGCCGTGGTGGGACGCTATCGGTCAACGGCAACATCCCGGAGCCGCTATCCGGCGCGGACCACAGCCCGCGTATTCTGGACAACTACAAGCTCTGGACGGCGATTGCACTGCTGCTCATCGCCATCGCCTACGGGCCGCCACTCGCCAGCATGGTCGCTGATGGCCTATTCGCGCCCGGTAGCCCACCGATCCCGGTCTAACACCACTTCACTACTCTCTCATCATGTTTGACGACATCGACGGTCCGGAGCAGAAAACGCTGCTACGACTCCTCATCATCGTTGGAATCGGCTTGCCGATCCTCATCGAGGTCGTTACCTTCGGAAGTATGATGGGGCATCACTTGATGGGGGACACCGGAGGTGAAGCAGTCCCTGAAACGCCGACAGCGGCAGAGGCCGGTGCCGGCGTCGGTGACCCGATTCTGGAATCCGCCAACGTCTCAGCCCGCATCGATGCGGCGTCTGTCGTCACCGCTGACGATGGGTGGCGGTTCACGCTCGCAGTGAACGTGACGAACACTGGGTTAGACCCCGCAGCAGTTCGTCTTGACAGCGTTACCACCCGCAACGGAGAGACGGTTGCGGACACCGCAAGCACAGGACAGCTACCAGTGGGAGGAACTGACGACGTAACGCAGTCGTGGCTACTCCCGCCTGGCGAGCGCCCGGATACCGTCGCTGTAACGGTGTTCGTGTATCCAGACGGGGAATCAGTGCAGTCGACACAGTATACCGTCGCGCTCGGTGACATCCCCGTTTCGAACCGCTGACCGCCTCACCCGTCAACGGGGTCGCCACAGGACGGGCAGGTGTCAGCGTCGGGCGACAGCGACTCGCCGCATTCGCTACAGTACGACTGGCCGGCATCGCGGCCGCCCGGCGTGAAGACGGACGTGTCGTCCATCCACGCTTCGTCGGTTGCTGAGGCGCCCTCATTCGTATCGTCGGTCCCGGCCGCCTCCGAGTCCGTGTCTGTCCCGCTGTCGTCGACTGCCATCTCCGGTTCTTCGCCATCTCCCGATGACTGCGCGTTGTCCTGTACCGATTCGTGAGCGGGCGGCTCCGCCGCTGGGACCTCGTCGGGCGAAAACACTCGAGTCCCGGTGTGTCCCGATGGCTCTTCGTCGCTACCAGTATCTACGGTGTCGGCTCCCTCCCCAGTCTGTTCCCGGGAGTCCGGGGCAGCGTCCGCAGCCCGTTCGGCAGTCGGACTCTCGCCGCCGTTTTGTGAGCCGCCGACCGGTGGCATAATCGGGAACCGCTGGTCCGGACGGCGCTGTGGGTTCGAAAGTGGCGCGCGGATTCTGACAGTGGTCCCGGCGAGCAACTGGAGGAAGAGATATGCACTCGCCAGCACGCCGGGGACGGCAATGAAGAGGGGTGTGGCCTGCGATGGCTGGACGCCCGTCAGTTGGAGCGCTGTCTCAGCCACAGGACCAACGCCGGCCCGAGTCAGCCACGGGGACAGTGCCGACGATACGCCGGGTGCGGTGACCGTCTGGACCAGCCATCCAGTACTAAGCGAGACTGCGCTCACAAACACCAGCAGCGACAGGAATGCGGGGACCGAAACTGTGTACACGCGATGGCCGTAGGCGACGGTCCGGACGACCAAATGCACTGTTCCGAAGAGCGCAATGACCGTGAGCAGACGCCGCTGCCCGAGAGTGAGACTCACCAGCAGGCAGCCGAGGAGCACACTGCCGGGGATAGTGAGCAACAGGCTTGGGTGGTCCAGTCGATACGCGTCGGCGAGGTTGCCGTAGCTGTTCCGAAGCCGTCGGTTGACAAGGACGACAGTCGCCAGTGACGGACCGACGAGCCAGAGACCCGCGGCAAGCACAGTTCGCAGCGAGACAGTTTGGCCAGTAAGTGTCGCAAAAACAGTACGTTCGAGTCCGGGGAACTGCGCCAGCAGCAGCCCCGTCGCGAGCACCCAGCCACCGTAGATGAGCCATGCCAAGCCCACACCCACAAACAGCCAGGTCTCAGCTCGCAGTAGTGCGGCGGACTCGCGGAGTTCCAACCCCAGTCGACCACGCTCCATCAGCCTGATATTTTCCGACCGACCGCTTAACTGTGGGTGGTCATGCCGCCTGAATTGTCATCGTTGCGACACCCGATAGTTCAAGTTCATCGCCCGGTTGGATCGGTTCACGGTCGCCTTTCTGCAACTGGGTCTCGTTCAGTCGCGTCGGGTTGTCCCCAAGGTCAACAAGATAGTATCCTTCTGATTGGCGGTCGAACCGGACGTGTTCGCGGTGGATCCGAACCGCCTCGTCTTCCGGTCGCCCGGCGTCCAGTAGCGCGGCCCGGATCTCCCGACCGATGCGGTCCCCGTCTTCGACGGTGATGTCTCGACCTTCGACCGAGAGGACAAGTTTGTCCGGTACAGTCGCGTCGTCGGTGGACTGTGACGCGAGCGTGTCGACGGCGTTGCCCGTGGCTGCTGACTCACGCTCTGTCTCGTCGTCGGTTGACGACCCTTCTGTCGAATCAGCCGTCGACGTGTCACGTCCGCCGCGATGCGCGTCTAAATCTTCCCCACAGTTGACACAGAAGCTGGCATCGTCGTCGACAGCGATGTCACAGGACGGGCACGCGTCAAGCAAGTCGTCGTCTCCCGGTGTAATGTCCTGTACGTCGGCACCGCAGGCGACACAGAAATTCGCGTCGGCGTCGAGTTCGCAGTCACAGTCCGGACAGCTAATCGTCGCCCCGTCGTTATCTGCCTCCTGAGCTTCGTCGGATAGCTCGTCGTCCACATCGGAGTCACTGCCGGATTGGTCCGAGGTGCCGTCGGCCTCACCGGGTTCTGCCTCGGTACCAGTGTCGGCTTCAGTTTCGTATTCCGTCGCTGTCTCCGCGGTTTCCGCCGTCTCCGCTGTCTCCGCAGTTTTCGCCGTCTCCGCTGTCTCCGCCGTCTCGTCTCCGGCCTCGGCTGCCCCAGTGTCCGAGACCTCATCCTCCGAGACTTCGTCGACGCTATCATCGTCGACAGTGTGCCCGTCCTGAGACTCGGTTTCGTCGCTAGCCTCCACCGACCGGCCATCCATCGGGTCCGCCTTGTCCGTGCCTTCCGGTATCAGGTCGGCATCGTCCGGCACCCCATCATCGGTGTCAAAATCAGCAGCGCTTTCGTCAGTGTGTTTCCACTCACCACAGTCCGGATTTGTGCACCATCCGCCCGCGACTGTCGGATCAAAGTCCTCGTCGCATATGGGGCATTTTACCGTACGGTCGGATTCAGGCATGGGTTTCGTTAGGTCCTACAGAGTCGAGAAATAAAATACTTGTCCCACGAAACTTTCTCTCTACTCGTCTGTCATAATCACGGTGTCACGTTCGGAAATATCGAGGTCAGGGTCAATGTCTCGAACTGGCATCCCACCGCTTTCCGGTGTTTCTGGGAGCGCACTGTCGGCAAACAGGAGCACCGAGATGTTGTCTTTCCCACCGCGGTCGTTTGCCAGTGACATGAATTCCTGACTCGCCGCGTCGAGGGACGATGCATCGAGGATCACGTCACGGATCTCGTCGTCGGTGACGGCTGCTTCGCGGATACGCTCGGCCACTGAATCGGCGTGGTCCGAATCGACGTACTCCTCGTACAGTTCCGGCGCGTCGGTCTGTGCATCGATGAGTCCGTCGCTGGTCGCCAGCACCGTGTCTTCTGCGTACAGCCTGACTGTTCGCGTGTCCACCCCGACAGTCGCCTCGTCGGGGTCCTCATAGCCGGACCCACCCAGCGCGCGTGTGATTTCGTTCCCGTTGGGATGGACATGTGCCTCAACAGGGTCGATTTCGTCGCTGTCGACCCACTCCTGAACGACGGCGTGGTCTCTGGTCAGCGGCGAGATCGTCTCACGGGCACTGTTGACGACGTAGGCCCGACTATCACCGACCCAGCCATAATGGAGTTTGCCGTCGGCGTAGATCCCTGCGACAACCGTCGTGTAGGACTGTGTCCCGGTCTCGTTTGCGTACCGGATGATCTCACGGTGGGCAGCCGTAATCGCCTCTGCCACGGCAGTTTCGAGTTCCCGCTCACCGGGCGGGTCCGGGAGGACATCACGGGCGACATCGACATCGAAGTCACCGGGATAGCTCCGGGCCGTTCGAATCGCCACGGGAGCAAGGTGTTCAGCCACGATGGTCGTCGTGATGTACGACGCGATGTCGCCGGCGTCGTGCCCGCCGGCCCCGTCAGCGACCACGAACACACCGGCCGAGCGGTTCATCGGTTGTTCGGTGCCATCGGGTTCGGACGTATCTCCGTCGTCAATGTCAGCGCCGTCCGTGTCGGCAGCCGTATACGCCGCCGTCTCAGTACCGGCTGTCTCGTCTGTCACGTCCGCCGTCTCGTCGCCGTCTGCTGTGGCCGTGTCCTGCGACTGCGGTCTGTCTTGCCCGCGGTAGCCGTCCCGATGGCCCTCCTCGAACACCGTCAGAGAGACGCTGTCCTCGTTGATTCCCTGCCCTCGCTTCCTGTCGCCGATGTCGTAGTTCGTGCTGTATCTCATGACTCCTCCGGATGGAACTCGAACGTAACCCCGTAGGTCGGATGAACCAGCGATACCAGATCGCCGTCAGTGAGTGTCACCGACTCGGGGGGCACGTTGCCGTGTCTGTCAGTCGGGTCCTCTCCCTCGGAGCGCAGACGGTTGCGTCCGGGTTCGGAGAGGACCCGCTGCCAGCCCGCCCCTTTCTGGACGAACGTCCCATTGAGACTTCGGTCGTGGAGGGACCACTCGCCGTCCTCGATATCAAACTGTACCTGTACTGAGGAGATGTACTCTCCCTGCGGGTCCTCGATTGTTATCGATGCCGGGGGACCACTCGCGCCCTGTCGCCCGATAGTGTCGCCCGGTTCGACAGTGAACTGCCTGTCTGCCTGAATATATGTCACTGACGCCGTCGCGGGCGGTGTTGGGTCTCGCCGTTCGAGGACCTCTTTGAGAACCGTCGCGTTCCGGTATCGGTCACGATAGTGTGACTGTGTGGCCCGCTCGACAATTTCAGCCAGATAATCGTCGCAGTTGGCTCCGAACGCCTGCGGGTTCACGCCGTCCTTTTTCGGGACGCTCCCCTTGAGCAGGAACAAGAGTATTTTGCCGATAGAATACACGTCCGACCAGGGGCCCTGCCGAACGTCGGTTCGACTGGCCTCTGCGACTTCCCGGGGCTTGAACGGCCCCAGAATCGTCGTCCCGGTGTTCCCGGAGGACGGATCCTCGGTCGCATCGAAGCCCGTCGCAGTATTGAAATCGATTAGTGTAGGCGTGATATCGGGCGTGAGCATCACGTTCTCCGGTTTCAGGTCCCGGTAGACGATCTCGTTCTCGTGGAGAAAGCCCATCGCGTCACAGAGGTCGATACCAATCTGACGGACCTGTTCGCTGTCGTCGATTGGACCGTGCTGGTCGATGACTTCGTCGAGTTCGATCCCGTCGACGATTAGCTGGACGACCAGAAACGGAACGTCGCGCTCTGTGACCTGGTCGTAGTAGTCCATCACGTTCTCGTGGCCGCCGGCCCGGCGGATGCGTTCCAGTGAGCCGACCTCCTTTTTGAAGTACTCCTCGATGATGTCGGGGTTGTTTTGGGATTCGGTGTAGTTGGGATATTTCACGGCGACGGACTCGCCGCTGTCGATGTCTGTAGCGCGGAACGCCTTTGCGAACCCCCCTTTGCCGAGGAACTCCTCGAGTTTGTACTGGCCGGTGATGACATCACCGCTCTCAGGTTCCCAGGTCATGACTTACCCGTTTCCCCGACCGGTAGCGGTCCTACCGACACCGCAGATTAGGACGGTCACTTCTGGATGCCCTCGTCGGTGACGATTTTCGTCGCCTTGTTTTGCTCCTTGCGCCCGCCTTCCATCACGATACGCGTCTCCCGCTCGGCTGTCTGGACGGCCTCAGTGTCCTCGCCGTGGATGCGCGTCATCCGCTCCAGTTGGGTCTGGGCTTCGGCGACGTTGCCCTTGCCGAGTTCCGTCTTGATAACGGTCTGTCGGTGGTCCACGTCGACCTGTTCGTTGTGTTCGGCCAGTTTCGTCTCGTCGTCGGTGTAGTCAACGGTGATTGATTCCCGCGTCGTCTCGCCGCCGGCGTGCAGCGTGACATCCGCCAGTGACACGGCGTCTTGCGGGTCGCTGGCCGGAGCGTGTATCTTTAGCACGACCCGCTGGGTCTCTCGGTCAAGCAGGTCGGGCAGCGGCACGACGGCCGTGTTGTCCTCCCAATCGGGGTTCACAGACTGAGTCTGTGGGAGCGAACGGTACACCTCGCTCACCTCGACACCGTCAGCCACGTCGAGTTCGAGACGAGCGTCGGGAGCGACAACGGTCCCGGCCTCCTCGACTGCATCGCCGAAGAACGACTCAATGTCGCCGGCGGCATCCAGATGTGTCCATTCGCCGCGGGCAACGGTCCCGAGCGTCCGGATCGTCTCCTCGCGGTAGTCGCTCCCGATGCCGGCCGCCTTGATTCTGATACCCTCGGTGTCGATTTCGCGCGCTAACGTCCCGAACGCTTCCGGGGCATGTGAGTTGTCCTTCCCGTCAGAGAGGAGCAGGACTCGACGGGCCGTGTTCTCGTCGGTCGGTAAATCCTGCAGGGACGCCTTCGCTTCCAGCAGGCCGCTGTACATATCAGTGCCCCCACCAGCGGAGATGTCAGCGACCGCGTCCACTGCCGTGTCGCGCGAAACAGTTCCCCACCGCGTCGGCGCAAGTACCGTCGTAACCTCGTTGTCGAAGGCGATGATCGAGATGTAATCGTCTTCGTCGAGTAGCCCGAAGACCCATTCAGCGCCGGCGCGTGCCTGCTCGATGTCGTCGCCGGCCATCGACCCACTGGCGTCGATACAGAGGGCAATCTGTCGCGTGGGTGGTTCCTCCAGCCGTCCGGGCTCGACTTCGATCTCAGCGGTCAGTTTCGCCCCGCCCGTCGGCACGTAGGGTCGGTTGACCTCGCTCACGACAGTAGCGGTCATACTGGTAGATGGGTCGTACGGAGTAATTATATGTTTCCCTCAAATCGAGGAAAAAAGTTCCACCTGCTACCCAGGCCGGTAGCCTGTAGCTACCATCTGTCCCCCCAGTAGTAGGTACTATCTACGCCACCTGTTGCGCTGTCTCGACTCGACTCCCGACCCAGAGGAGGGTTCCAAACAGTGCCACCACAGTGAGCGGGAGGAGCCACTGGAACAGCGAGAGAAGCCCAGCGCTTGCCTGAACACCGACAACGAGCAGGATAGTGGGCCCACAGCAGGCGAACCCGGAGAGCAGTCCCGGTAGTCCCGACACAGCCCCTGCACCCGGGCCGAGACGGCAGGCCGATGGGCCGCGCCACGCGACGACGGAGACAGCGAGGTTGAGTCCGACCAGCGCTGCCAGAACTGCCCCAAGAAGCATATTCAGCGGCGCGACGAGCAGTTCAACTGGGCCGACGACCACTAATGCAATCGGTTCCCACTGAAACGGGCCGACTTGTCGGAACGCACGGGTAAGCGGGTTACTGACGACAGAGACTTTGTAGCCGGATGGGCCGAAGCCGAGATGCCTGAGGCCAGCGAGATACAGCAGGAAGTACGCCAGTCCGGACACACCCAGAGACACCCGTCCGTCACGGCGGCTGAGCGTCCCGCTGACCGCAACTACAGTGTTCCGAAACAGGCGCTGGGTGCTGGCAACCACACCTGCCCCGTCGGTCGGGCTGTCAGCTGACATACCCACTCTCCGGATAGAAGCCGGCCCAGGCGAACCACATCGCGTCGAAGGACAGCGTTCGATCCAGCGGGAGCGAATCGGCATCATATGCCGTCCCGTTGATCGTGTAGCTGTCGTCCGACGCCACAACTGACATCGGTTCTGGGTTCGCGTACACATAGCCGGTTGCGAGGTCGGTATCAGCGACAGCGACGTACGGCGTGTCGTCGATATGGCCAGTCAGCACGCGCTGACTCAGCAGTGTCTCCTTGTCGAATGCGAGCGCCCCTGTGTCCGTCCGGGTTCCGATGACGACAGCCTTGGGGTGAGCGCGACTGTCGCCTTGAAGGGGCTCAAACAGCGTCCGCGTACTCGAATAGTAGCCGCGCTTCTCGTTGTACTGACCGTACGGGTCGACACCGTAGCGCCGCGAGAAGCCGGTGTCTTCGGTGAGGATGCGGGTCTCCGGATAGACGCCAGACCAGTGGCTCCACGTCGTCCAGGTGACCCGGAACTCCCGTAGCGACTCGCTAGTTAGTGGGCCTGTAATCGCTGTCGCCAGCATCTGGGGCCACCAGCTATCGGTGCCCCGGTCGTACATCGTCAGATTCGAGTTCACTAGCCGCCCGGAGACGCCGAACTCCACCGGGCCGCGCTCGAACCCCTGTGCAGTACCCGTCAGCGGACAGTACGTCACAGCGACGGCGTCGCCGGCAATGGTGTCGTTGACGATTTCGTGATGGACGAGAATGTACTGCGGATAGGCCTTCGCCTCCCCGTCCCGGACTACGCCGAACACCGGGTCGTCCGGAGCCAGTCCGTCCGGGGGCGTGTCGGCGAACGTCGGATCATCGATGGCTGGAATACCGTCTTTGGGAACGCCGCCACTGACGATATTTTCTTCGAGTGTCCCGATTTCGTAGTCCAGATACAGGCGGCTATCAGCTGTCGGTGGCTTTGACCCGTCGCTTCGGTCGGTTGCCGTTGACGCCGCGCTGGTTCCAGTACTGGATCCGGGTGCCGAGCCAGCTTCAGTAGTAGAACTGTCATTCCCAACACAGCCTGCGCCGCCGAGCGCCACACCAACTCCAGTCGTAGCGAGAAACCGTCGGCGGGAAAAGTCCATACTATGCGTGGGAATCCCAACCACTAAGTCTCGCGGTGAGGGGGCGGTAACTCCCTGTTCAGCCACTCATTGAGGGAATTTCGGCGAGCGTGCCAGCGGTCGGACCGCCTAATCGACGAGAGTAGCGACCAGCGACGAGACGTACGCCAGTTCGTCCTCGTTCACCCCGTGGCCCATCCCCTCGTAGATGCGTTCCTCCACGTCCCCATTCAGTTGCTCGAAGACCGAGGCTGTGACGTGTACGCGTTCTTCGGGAATGTGCGGGTCGACGTCGCTACAGCCCAGGAACACCGGCGTCTCCTCGATGTCGCCCTCGTACTCGCTTTCGTCGATAGACTCGCCGATGAGACCGCCACTGAGGGCTACAAGACCGCCGTAGCGCTGTGGGTCTCGAGCGACGAACTCGCTCGCGAGACAGGCTCCCTGTGAGAAACCGAGAACGAGCACGCTATCGGTCGGAATCCCGGCTTCTTCTGCCTTCGTGATGGCGTCCTCGATAGCTTGCAGCCCCGATGACCGACCGGGCTCGTTCTGCTCGACTGGCGAGAGGAAGGAGTTGGGGTACCAGGTGTTCCGCGCGGCCTGGGGCGCAAGCAGGGCCAGCCCGTCCTGCTGGAACTCGGCGCCCATCTGGACGATACTCCGGGCAGTTGCACCCCGGCCGTGGACCAGCACCGCTGCCGCGCTCGCCTCCGACAGCGCGGTTCCGGCGGTCACGAGTTGCTGACCTTGGTGGGGGCCGCTCATCGCTCTCCTTCCGGTCGTTGGCTTCGTCCTGTCACGCCCGTGCAGTCGGTTTCTCTTCCAGTTCGCCCGGTCACCGTAGTCAGCCACCGTGTCGTGTGCATACTCCAGATAGCGCGCGAAGACACTTGACTTGGCACATCGGTCAATCGGTCGAAATGTCCCGTATTCAAGTTCGCAGGCGGAGTTCGATGTCGTCGCCGTCGTGCACTGTGAGACCGGCATCGGTTTCCGCGACAGTATAGTCGGACTGACGGAGGCGCTTCTCTGCCGCCTCAAGAGTCGCTTCGTCGGGGAGTCGAATCTCGAACCACGCCAGCCCCTGCCCGGTGTGGGGTCTGGACCGCCGCTGCCAGACGTTGGCCCCGATGTGGTGGTGGTAGTCACCGGCCGCCAGGAACACCGCGCCGTCGTACGTGGCCCTGACGCGCAGTCCGAGTGCGTTGGCGTAGAACGACCGGGCTGTCTCCACTGACGAGACTTCTAGATGTACGTGTCCGATGTCGGAGTCGGCGGGCATCGACTGTTCGCCGGTCGCAGCAGCCGCGACTGACTGCGTGTCGAGGAGTTCAGTTACCATTTCGACGTGCCCCGACGGTGTCTCACCCCACGATGCCTGCGGAAAGTCACGGTAGATCTCGACGCCGTTACCGGCCGGGTCCGACAGATACAGCGCCTCGCTGACACCGTGGTCCGATGCACCGTCGAGTGTCCACTCGGAGTCGATGCGACGGAGAGCATCACCCAGTGCCGCTCGCGATGGAACGCGAAACGCGACGTGATACAGCCCAGTCTCTGAAGCATCTCTCGCTGGTGCGTCCGGCCGATGGTTCAGAACCAGAAGCGCCTGTCCTCCCGCACCGAGTACCGTCCAGTCGCTGCCCGAGTCTAGTACCTGCAGGCCAACAACATCACGGTAGAAATCGACGGCCGGAGAGGGGTCAGCAACGGTCAGGGCCACCCGGCCGATCTCGGCTTCCGATGAAAGAGTCGCCTGATCCATACCGATAGTAGGTGTAGACAGCCCATAATCCTGGGTGCCAGCCACAGATACCCACAATAAGTTTGAGGCAACAGTGTTCGACCTACCGCAGTTCATGATCGAGATATTGATCTTTGCTAGCATACAGCGATGTCTTTGGAGAATTGATAAAATTTAGTGTAAAATACTCAGAATATACTTCGAGCGGAGAATTATGCATAAACTATTACGTATTACTAGCAGAGACGTGTGTTAACCTTCATCAGAGTAGTACTATAACCTTCGAGTTGTTACCTTGGGTTGACTATGAAAAAGCAGGAGCTCATCCACCTTCACGGCCTGCTTGCACAGGTACAGAACCACTACGAAGCCGAATCCGGGACGGAAGTGGACCACGACGAATACGCGGAACTGGGCGTTAAGCCGACATCGATTCACAAGTCGAAAACAGACCACAAGGCCGCTGTCTTTGCGATTGCTGACGGTATTGCCTCTGAGATGGCCGACGAAACCAAAGAGCCTGTTTCTGCCGCCGCGGACTAACGAAACTCCGTAGTTTCTACCGCAGTTTTGCCGCCAAGCAATGCAATTAGTGGCTATATAACAGCTGTCAGATATATGTTAGAAGTTCTATAATTCGAGAGTGTAGCACAGATCTGCCCTTGCTGCTCAGGAGCCGGGCTTACTCATCGATTAATTCCTCGAACTCGGGTAACACGTCGTCCGATTCGTCCGTGGATTGGTCCGACGACAGGTCATCGGTGTCGGCTTCCGACTCTGCGGACGAGGACTCGTCTTCTGTCGTCTCGTCAGACTCCTCCGGAATCTCTTCGATTTCGAGCACATCGAGCGGGATGTTTTCGAGCCGTTGCCCGATCTCCTTGCGTGCAATTCGGGCGGCGTGTTCGTCTCGTTCGACGTTGAAGACGGTCATCTCCAGTTCGAGTGCGACGAGACTCTCGTCAGCTGCGAGAAACGCGGGTTCCAGTGTCTCGCCGCAGTGTGGACAGTGCCGATCCCCCATGTTGATCTCGACGTAGTTGAGGTCGGGGTTCAGCATCTCCCCCGTTTTCGAGATGGCGATACGAACTGCCTCGTCCGCAGATGCCACGTCGTATACTGGGACTGCGGCCTCGACAACAACTCGGCAATTCATGCCAGTATGTTTGTTTCCCAATATAATGAAGGTTAGCCCTGAACCAGTGTGTACCATACGGTACCGATATCCGGGGTGAGAGAGTCGGAGCGCCCAATCGAGTGGTAGACGTACGAGCGCTCCAAAACATCACGACGACAAAACCAGTGACAAGTGAGACAACGACGGTCCCTGTGTTGGTGGTGCACGTACAAACCCAATACGAGCGAAACTCGTAACGCCATTACCTCCGGGTCCGTACACACAGACAATGGAACAGGGCGTCATTGATGTTGGGTCGCTGGCAGGCGGTATCGATTTGCAGGCAACTGTCGAGAGCGGGCAGTCCTATCTCTGGAACCGGGACGACGGCGAGATGTACCAGCGCGAGGGCGCAACCGGCGGGGACGCCTGGTACTGGACGACAGTCCGCCGGGATGGGTCACCAGAGGTCATCCGTGTCCGGCAGCGGGATGGGATGCTCGAATGGGAATCGACGATTGATGCCGAAGTGGACCTCAGGCGACTCCTTCGGCTTGACGACGACCTCACCGCGATTCGGACGACAGCACCGGACGACGACGTGGTTCAGTCGGCCTATGAGACGTTCTGGGGGTTGCGACTGGTTCAGGACTCCCCGTTCGGGTCCCTCATCTCGTTCATCTGTTCAGCCCAGATGCGTGTCGCCCGAATACACAGTATGCAGCAGGCGCTCCGTGATACGTTCGGCGAAGAGATAGAGTTCAGCGGGCGAACGTACAACGCCTATCCGACGCCATCGGCGCTGGCTGAAACGACAGAAGAACGGCTCCGGGACCTCGGACTGGGCTATCGTGCGCCGTACGTCCAGCGTACCGCGGAAATGGTCGCAAGCGGCGAGGCCGACCCCGAGGAAGCTGTCGGCCTTGACTACGAGGACGCCAGAGAATCGCTCACCCGCTTCGTCGGCGTCGGCGACAAGGTCGCAGATTGCGTGTTGCTGTTCTCGCTTGATTACCTCGAAGCGGTCCCGCTAGACACCTGGATCCGGACAACAATCGAGGAGTACTATCCGGAGTGCGAGCAGGGGAACTACACCGACACGTCGCGGGCTATCCGGGCAGCACTGGGTTGTGAGTACGCCGGCTACACACAGACGTATCTGTTCCATTACCTCCGAACGGGCAGCAACGAAGACTGACACGCGTGGCGGAAGGCGACAGTATAACGGAGGCCGCCGGCAAATCCTCGGATATGACTCGCACGCGAGCACACGTGTTCGTCTCCGGTCGTGTTCAGGGCGTCTATTACAGAGCGACCACACGGGAGCGCGCACAGGACCAAGGAGTCAACGGGTGGGTCCGGAACCTCGACGACGGCTGTGTCGAAGCAGTGTTCGAAGGCCCTGAAGCCGACGTTGAGGCGATGATCGAGTTCTGCCACGAGGGGAGCGACCGCGCGAACGTGACCGACGTCGAAGTCGAGTACGAGGACCCGGAGGGTGTCGACGGCTTCGAGGTCCGCTGGTAGGCCGCCGTCCCGTAGAGTTACTTCACTGGCGGGCGAACCCGCGGATATGCTCACCGGCTCCGAAATGGGTGTCGTCGATGAGAACGCTGCCGCGCTCGGTGTCCCGCGTAAGCAGTTGATGGAGTCGTCCGGCCACGCCGTCGCACGGGCGGTCGGTTCCATCGCTGATCCCGGCGAACAGGTCACTATCGTCGCCGGACGGGGAAACAACGGTGGGGACGCGCTCGTCGCCGCCCGTTTCCTCGACGACTACGACCTTCGCGTCTTGTTACTTGGGCGTCCGGGTGCCATCTCGACGACGATTGCCAGAGAGAACTGGGAAGCCCTCCAGCACGCTGAGTACCCGACAGAGACGGTCAGAGATTCTTCGGCGCTAGAGCTTGGAACCCCCGATGTCGTCGTCGACGCGATGCTGGGCACGGGTATCACCGGCGACCTCCGGGAACCGGCGGCGACGGCTGCCACAAGCATGAACGAGAGCGACGCGACCGTCCTCTCTGTCGATGTCCCGTCCGGCCTCGACGCTGAAACAGGGCGGCTGGCCGAGAACGCTGTCGACGCCGACCACGTCGTCACGTTTCATGACACCAAGCCCGGCCTGCCCGCCCTCGACGTGCCGGTCACCGTTGCCGACATCGGCATCCCCGACGCGGCGGAGCTGTTCATTGAGCGAGGTGACCTCACGCGACTCGAACGTGACCCGGCGAGCCACAAGGGCGACAACGGCGAGGTGCTGGTCGTCGGTGGCGGCCCGTACACCGGTGCACCGGCGCTCACGGCACAGGCCGCCCTCAGAAGCGGGGCCGACCTCGTTCGAGTCGCCTGCCCCGCTGTCGTCGCTCGCGAGATCCAGTCCTACAGCGAGAACCTCATCCTCAGACCCTTCGACGGGGATCACCTCGCGCCGCCGCACGTCGACCGCCTCGCCGAACTGGCGGCAGACCACGACACGCTGATTGTTGGACCGGGGCTCGGAGATGCCGACGCGACGCTGGATGCTGTTGCGGACCTGCTGTCCGGATTCGAAGGAACGGCCGTCGTCGACGCCGACGCGCTGTCGGTAGTCCCGGACATCGAAACGGACGCGGAACTCATCTGCACACCCCATCAGGGCGAACTGCTCGGTATGGGTGGTGAGACAGCCGAGGACTGGCAGGAACGGGCGGACGTAGTGGAGTCCTTCGCGGCGGAGGTCGGCCAGACGCTGCTAGTCAAAGGTCCGTACGACATCGTCTCCGATGGGGAGCGGACCCGCGTGGGCCGGACGGGCAATCCGGGAATGACGGTCGGCGGAACCGGCGACGTGCTCGCAGGTGTGACGGGCGCACTCGCCTCCGTTCAGGATCCACTTGATGCGGCTGCCATCGCCGCCTACACTGTCGGCAGTGTCGGTGACCGCGTCGTTGACGACCGCGGCTACGGACTGGTTGCGACGGACTTGCTAGACGAGATACCAAGTGTTCTGTGGCAGCGAGAAGCAGAGCCGTAGATCGTAATCAGGCCGACGCACCGACCAAGTCCCCCGCTTTCGCCCGGGACTGCTCGATGATTGCCGGCCGCGCCTCGAACTCGATGACTACCTGGTCGCCGTAATCGACCGTCTCGACGCTGGCGTGGTCGTGAATCCACGAGACGAGACTCATCGTATCGTCGGTCATCGGGAGGACGAGCCGTTCGTGCTCGTAGTCCGGCAGTTCGTGGTCGATGCGGTCCGTGAGGTCATCCATGTTGAGCCCCTGTTTGGCGCTGACGGCGACGGGGTTCGGGGCCAGCGACGAGAGTGCGTCTTTCTTGCGACGGACCTCCTCGTCGTCAACCATGTCGGTCTTGTTGAGGACCGTGACGATGGGGGCTTCGTTGCGCTCGTACAGCGTATCGTGGCTCGTCACCAGTTTCTCCCGGATTTCCTCGACCGATTCGGAGACATCGACAACGAGCAAGACGAGATCGGCGTGATACACCGACCCCAGCGTGGACTTGAACGACTCGACGAGCCAGTGCGGGAGGTCCTGAATGAACCCAACCGTGTCGGTGACCAGCACTTCGCGCTTCCCGACTTCGGCGCGGCGAGTGGTCGTCCCGAGCGTCGTGAACAGGCGGTCCTCGCTCTCTGCCGTGGTGTCGAGGTCAGGATGGAGGTCGTCGTTCTCGTCAACGTCGAGGTCGTCAGCGAGGCGGCGCAGGAGTGTTGATTTTCCGGCGTTGGTGTAGCCGGCGAGGGCAACGAGGTCGAAGCCGGACTCCCGGCGCTGTTCCCGACGGTGTCGCTCGGTCTCCTCGATGGATTCCAGCTCGTCCCGGATGTTGGCGATCTGCTTTTTGATGTCCTCTTCGCGGGACTCGTCGTACTCGCCGAGGCCCATGAACCCCGGGCGCTCGTCGCGTTTGGCCAGGCTCGCCTTGGCCTCGGCACGCGGGAGTTCGTAGCGTAGCTCCGCGAGTTCGACCTGCAGCTGGGCCTTTCGAGTCTGGGCTCGCTGGCCGAAGATTTCGAGGATAAGCCGGAAACGGTCGATGACGCGCACTCGCTCGGGGAGTTCGTTCCCGATGTTGTACGTCTGGTACGGGCCGAGCTGGTTGTCGAAGATGACGACAGCAGCCTCTTCACGGGCGACCGCGTTGCTCAGTCGGGTTACCTTCCCCTCGCCGAGGTGGTACGCCGGGTCCTCCGTTCTGGTCTGTGTCACTTCGCCGACGACATCGTACCCGGCCGCCCGGGCGAGGTCCCGGATTTCTGTCGTGTCGGCGGTGCCACTGTCGACGCGCTTCGCGATGACCGCTCGTTCGGTGGTGTGTGTCGCCGTCACTCGTTGTGAAGATACGGCGTCCGATTATTTAACCCCCCGGGCGGCTCGCAGTAACGTCCAGTGCGCCGGCGGAAAGCGGTAAAATGGCAGATACTGAAGGGCAGCGGCGGTTGGTTACTACCTTCTGACCGTTCTGTCTCGCGATAGCTGGATACAGCCACCACGGCGGTGGCGTTCGCTCCGGCCTATTCGAGGTCGAAGCGGTCGAGCTTCATGACCTTGCTCCACGTGTCCACGAAGTCGTGGACGAGCGTCTCTTCCGCGTCGGCAGAGCCGTAGACTTCCGAGATGGCCCGGAGCCGGTCGTTCGAGCCGAAGATGAGGTCGATGCGTGTGGCTTCCCACTTGACCTCGCCGGTGTCGCGGTCGAGGCCCTTATACCGGTGTTCCGAGTCCGCTGCGGGCTCCCACTCCGTGCCCATGTCCAGCAGGTTCACGAAGAAGTCGTTGGTCAGCGTCTCCGGTTCGTCGGTCAAGACGCCGAGGTCGGTGTCCTGGTAGTTCGCACCGATCGAACGCATGCCGCCGATCAGCGCCGTCAGTTCCGAGGCCGTCAGGTTCAGCAGATCCGCGTTGTCGACCAGCACTTCCTCGGCTGGTCGCGTGATGTCGTCCTGGATGTAGTTTCGAGCCCCGTCGACCTTCGGCTTGAGGGCGTCGAAGGAGGGGGCGTCGGTGTGTTCCGGCCCGGCATCCACTCGGCCGGGTTCGAACGGGATTTCGACATCGTAGCCGGCGTTCGCTGCTGCCTGCTCGACGGCCGCGTTGCCGCCCAGCACGATCAGATCAGCAAGCGAGACCTGCGTCCCGTCGGAGCGTGAGTCGTTGAACTCTGTCTGGATGTTTTTGAGCGTCTCCAGAACCGTCTCCAGCTGCTCCGGCTCGTTGACTTCCCAGTTCTTCTGGGGTTCGAGTCGGAGACGAGCGCCATTGGCGCCGCCGCGCTTATCGCTGTCGCGGTAGGTCGATGCTGACGCCCACGCGGTCTTGACGAGCTGGGTGATGGAGAGATCCGAGTCGAGGATTTCTTCCTTGAGCTCGGCGATTTCTGCGTCCCCGATGAGGCCGTAGTCAGCGTCCGGGAGCGGGTCCTGCCAGATCATCTCCTCGTCAGGAACCTCCGGACCGAGGAATCGCTCGGGCGGCCCCATGTCGCGGTGGGTCAGCTTATACCAGGCCTTCGCGAAGTTCATCCCGAACTCCATTGGGTTCTCCTGGAAGGTCTCCATGACCTCTCGGTAATCCGGATCTTGCTTCAGGGCGATATCCGTCGTGAGCATCATCGGCGTCTGCTTCTCGGACGGATCGTGGGCGTCCGGCACGCTGTTTTTCAGCTCCTCGCTCTTGGGGGCCCACTGCCACGCGCCACCGGGACCCTTCTCCGGTTCCCACTCGTAGTCAAGCAGGTTGTTGATATACCCCATGTCCCACTCAGTCGGCGACTGGGTCCACGGGCCTTCGATACCGCTCGTAATCATCTCGCCGCCCTTGCTGTTGCCGTTCTTGTTCTGCCACCCGAGGCCCTGTTGCTCGATTGGGGCCGCTTCCGGCTCGGGACCGAGGTTCTCCTCGGGGTCGTCAGCGCCGTGAACTTTGCCAAACGTGTGTCCGCCGGCGATGAGCGCGGCTGTCTCTTTGTCGTTCATCGCCATCCGGTCGAACGTCTGCCGGATGTTCTTCGCCGACGCCTCCGGGTCCGGGTTGCCGTCCGGCCCTTCCGGGTTCACGTAGATGAGACCCATCACAGAGGCACCGAGCCCTTCTTCGATTTCGCCCGGCTCGTCGAAGCGCTCCTGGGTCTCGAACTCGTCTTCTGGCCCCCAATTGACAGCCTTATCCTCCTCGAACGCATCCTCGCGGCCGCCAGCGTAGCCAAAGGTCTTGAATCCCATCGACTCGATAGCGACGTTCCCTGCGAGGATCATCAGATCGGCCCAGGAGATCTTGCGGCCGTATTTCTGTTTGATCGGCAGGAGCAGCCGTCGCGCCTTGTCGAGGTTCGCGTTATCCGGCCAGCTGTTGATCGGTGCAAAGCGCTGTCGACCGCCAGCCGCGCCGCCGCGACCGTCGGCGGTCCGGTACGTCCCGGCACTGTGCCAGGCCATCCGGATGAACAGTGGCCCGTAGTGGCCGTAGTCAGCCGGCCACCAGTCCTGGGAGGACGTCATCAGCTCTTCGAGATCCGACTTCACCGCTTCGAGGTCGAGCTTCTGGAACTCTTCGGCGTAATCAAAGTCATCCTCCATCGGGCCGACATCCCGGGTGTTCTGGTCGAGGATTTCGAGGTTCAGCTTATTTGGCCACCAGTCCTGGTTAGATTTTGGTCGCTTCGAACGTCCGCCTGCGGCACTGCTCATATCGGAATTCGGTGTTTCTGCCATCTTAACAGTAAGAAGGATTCGTCCCTCGAATACAAATCTTTGGATATGAGTAAAGAAATAGCACCGTGTGAAAAATAATTCCCTGAGTTCTTTGGGACACCCGGGTAGCAACGATGCCACATCTCTGTAGCAGAAGCTGTGTATAACAGTGAATGCGCCAAAGGGAGCACAAAGGATTTAAAAGCAGGCGGTCAGGTACGCGGTATGGGTGAGTTCGTACTCCAACTAGATGGGTTGGGCCTCCAGCAGATGGGCCTCGAATTCGGTGGTGGCGGCCTTATCGGCGGGATCATCGGGTTCGCCGCCAAGAAGATCGCAAAACTCATTGCCGTCATCGTCGGCATTGAGCTGGCGCTGTTCAAGTTCCTTGAGACACGCGGCATCCTGCAGGTGAACTGGGACGCAATAGGCGGGGCCGCACAGAACGCAACTGGCACTGCCGGGAACGCGACGGCGACACAACCACCGTCCTGGATCACGTCGCTGCTCTCGGCCCTGCCGGTCAGCGCCGGTTTTACGGCCGGGTTTCTCGTCGGATTCAAGAAGGGGTAACGCGACGTCGCGGCGTCAGCCGCGTGTACTGATATCGTCTTCGTCTTTGATGATTTGGGTCTCCGCCTCGCCGCTTGTGTGCTCGTTCACCACGTCATAGAAGTCGTTCTGCAGGCCGGCCGGGAACGTCATGACGCCGACCCACGAGCCGTCGGACTGCCACTCCTCGCGTTCGAGGTCGCCGAACTGACGGATCTGTGCCTGGGCGCTCCCGGCGTAATCCGCGGGGACCTGCACGGCGACGGTGACCTCATCAAACCGGATTGGGATGACTGGTCGGAGCGCATCGAGGGCGTCGTCGACCTGCGCCTCGACGGGCTCCATCGGGTCAACTCTGAAATCCGTTTCTTCGAGGGCGGACTCGATTCGCTCCGGCGGGTGTGGCGCGTCGTCCATCTGCGGATTGACCGCGTTACGCGTAATCCGCTGGATGAGCTGTTTGTGCTTTTGTTCCTGCATTTCACGGCGCTGGTCGGCCGTGATCTGAATCTCTCCCCGCTTGATAACTTCGGGAATGATAGCCATCGGATCGGTCGTGTCAAACACCTCTTCGAGCATATTCTCGGGCGGTCGGTCCCCTCGCGAGGCGTCCTCGAACACGTCCTCCGCCGCGATAACGTCCTCAAGGTCGTCGTCGAAGTCATCACGTTTTATCGCCAGCGCAGCGTCCGGATCCACCAGTACCTCGAACCGTTGACCGTGGGATTCGAGGCGCGCCGTCACCGCCTCGTCAAGCGATATCATACCCGTCGGTAGCAGTGGGCCAGTTAAAGGCCTTACTGCGTGGTCGGACAAAAAAGTCCAGTCGCCCGCGAGGGCCGCCGGAAGAGTTACTCTTCGGTGGCGTCTTCGTCTTCGCCTTCGTCGTCCACGTCTTCGCCGGTATCAAGCAGATCAGCCTCTGCGAGGTGGGTCTCTTTCTCCTCGTCGGTCAGCTGACCGAATGTCTCCGTTTCCACGTCAACCGTAGCGACGCCGATGCCTTCCGGCGTGAGTCCGTCTTCGTTGACCGACGCGAGGGCGGCCAGTGCGAGGTCGACGCCCTCGTCAAGGTCCATCCCTTCGTCGTAGTGCTCTTCGAGGTAGTCCCGGATGTCGCCGCGGTCGGCCCCGACGGCGAGGGCCTTCCACTCGTAGGGCGTCCCGGAGGGATCGGTCTCGAACAGGCGCGGCTCGCCGTTGACGATGCCGCCGATGATGAGGGCGACACCGAACGGGCGCGCGCCACCGACCTGCGTGTACTGCTGGATGTAGTCGGTGATTTCCTTGGTGAGGGTCTCGACGCCGACCGGCTCGCCGTAGCGGAGCTGGTTCACCTGCGCCTGTCGGCGGGCGAAGTCGATGAGCTGTCGGGCGTCAGCGACGTGGCCGGCCGAGGCGATGCCGATGTGGTCGTCGGCCTTGTGGATCTTCTCGACCGAGGAGCGCTCCATCAGCGGCGATCGGATGCGCTTGTCCACGGCGAGAACGACGCCGTCGCTTGTTCTGACGCCGATACTTGCTGTGCCGCGTTTGACCGCTTCGCGGGCGTACTCGACCTGGTAGAGGCGTCCGTCCGGCGAGAAAATAGTGATCCCGCGGTCGTAGGCCTGCTGTTGATTTTGTCCCTGCATAGTTATCGGAAATCGAGTGCTGTCGCGCCGACGAACGCAACGTCGGAGGCCGTTTCGACATCGTAGCGCGGAGGCCGAACAGTAGCGCTCCGGTCTGCGTTCTCGAACACGACGTGTCTCTGTTCAGTGGATTCCGGCGGCCCGCGTATATACTTTTCTTCACAGGCACGCACGGTGCCGCTAATCCCCCGGACACGGACCCGAACGTCATCGTTATCGACGCTGTCCAGACAGGTCAGCGCGGCCCGTGCCGGGTCCGTCTGGCCGCGTCTGGTCCGGACGATAGCTTCGGCCGTGCCGTCGTAGCCGTGGAACTGGAGGACGGTCATATCTGTCTCGGCGCTGCCGGTGTCCCCCAGCAGGTTCTGGGCGGCGTACCACACCTCGCGCTGGAACGCCCGGCGACCGAAGGAGGCATTCGGCCACGTCTCGATACCGACGGCGAGATAGCGCCACCGGGGCCGGAGATGCTTTGGGAGGTGTTTCATACGCCAGCGTTAGCGCGGAGAACAATGAGCAGTGCGGTGTGGAAGTCGGCAGTAGTCAGCCCCGGTCACACAGCACAGTACCCCGAGAGACGAGTCGGTCCGGCATCGTGTCAGAACAGGCTATCGGTCGTCACCGCGCCGACGACGCTGAACACAGCCCCGACGCTGACGGCGCGGAACGTGACGACCATCTGGTCAGCCAGGGGAAGGTCACCCAGGAACTGGTCGGGAGCCGTGACCGCGATTGCGAGCGTTCCGACGGAGCCGAACGCGACAACCAGGACAGAGATGAATCGGACCGGGACGCCGGCGACCGCGGCTTCGCGTCTGGGGTTACGGTCGTTGTCAGCGCCGTACAGCCCGCCGTATCCGATGGCGGCGACAATACAGACGAGGAATACGTTGTGGAAGACGGTCATGTTCAGCGCCAGCGCCCACACCTCCTGGGTCACGACGAAGGGACCGGACAGCAGGAACCCGCCGACGATCTGTTGAGCCGTGTCCGCGAGCTTGTGCTTTTGTCGTTCTTTCATACGTCTCGTGTACTCCGGTCGAATGCAAACGCGTTCGGGTCAAGTCAGTCGGCTGACGTGCCGTGACAAAAAGCGGAAGCGAGCTACACCCGCGACATCCTACACAGAACCGATACCGTCCAGTGAGAGTGGTATCAGCGCCGGTTACTCAGTGTCGTCCCCGTCGCGTTCGAGTCGGACACCCGGTTCGATGACGGCGTCGCTTTGGCGTTCCCGGTTGCGCTCCACGACGCGGCCCCACTCTGCAAGGCCCTCCCGGACGGTATCAGCGTCGAATCCGATTGTCTCCCCGACGGCGATGATGTCCCGTGGGGCACGAATCTGGAGATGGGAGCTCGGCGACGCTGAAACGACAAAGGGTGCACCAGCGTCCTCGATGAGTTCTCGCAGTTTCCGCAGTTCCTTGATAGCCCGAACGCGACTGCCGCCGGAGGCCCGGAGCACCGGGCCGAAGTCGAACTCGACGCGGACACCGTTGTCGGCCGCCGCGTTCGCCAGCACGTGGTTGAAATCGCCGTCCTCACGCATCGGATGGGCGAGCACGTCGACGGACGGTTGCTCGACCGCGAACCGATTGATTCGGCGGTTGCCGCCGTGAACGACGACGACCGTTCGGTCGCTCCGGTAGTTTCCGACGAAACCGCTGGCCCGTGAGGGGTCGTCCGCTCGGACCTCGACGCCCACCGCGATATCGACCCCGTAGGCGTCGCTGATGGCCTCGGCGTCGTAGTCCGCTTGCTCGTCGCCGTGGTTCCTGACGACGATACCGTCGTATTCTGAATCGGCGGCCGTCAGCGCGTGTCGGGCGACAGTGCTGTCGCCGTCAGGGTGAGCGTAGACGGCCTCGTACATCACAACTCCTCTAGGAGTTCGCGGGCGTTTTCGACGGCCTTCTCCCGCTTTGCGGGGTAGGCCTCGACTTTCGCCCGGAGCGTGATGCCGTCGCCGCGTTCCACGCTCCCGCCGAACGCGGCCTGTTTGTCGAAGGTAAGGAAAAACGAGCAGTTGTCGTCGACCCGGTCGTCAAGTTCCGCACGCACCGCGTCGATGTCCGGCGCTGACGCTACTTGCGTGAGCACGTGCCGGATGTCGTCGGCGTTCTCGACGCGAGCCGAAAGGACGATGATCCGGTCGCCGTAGTGCCCCTCGCTCTGTGCGCGCTCAATAGGGTAGTCCTCAGGGAGGAACGTCCGGAGCGCTTCCTCGATACGCTTGTCGTCCTCTGTTGCGTAGCAGAAAGTCCGGAGGTCGACGTAGTGGAACGGAACCGACGACATTGTGGCCCTACTCGTCCTCGGCGGCTTCGAGGTTATCCTCGGGGACGCCCTGTTCCTGGCCGTCCTCGAAGGAAACCGTGTAGTTGGCGTCGCCGAACATCGTTTCGACGACCTGCGTGATGGTGCCTTCCTCGCCGTCGTAGTCGCTGTGCTCGTCGTGGAGAATAACGCTGTCGTCCTCTTCGAATGCCATACCCGGCGGTACTCGGTGGCTCGTCAAAAAGGGACTGATTCGGGTTTGCTCGGCCCAACCGCGGACGTAGTCAGAGAATGTACCTGTGACACGTCCTGTATGGACAAATCGGGACAGCGACAATCCACGGACAGCGTAGCTTGGGCGGTGTGTCGGGCAGCGATGACTGTTCACATTGTTCTCTATCGCTTCCGCTTCGAAAGGCCCGGCGTTTATTAGACTGGTCTAAATATTTTGTTAGAGGAATAGAATTAAGTACCGGGGAGCTCCACATTCGTATGCGTTCCGTCAACCACGGAACGCAAAGGCGTACAGATCGAATGGTTAGACGAACCGTCAGGTCGTCGCAATAGCCAAAGAGTTCCTGCTACACGGGAGCGTGGCTATCCTTGTTCGGACCTCTTCCCGTGTTTCGCTTCGAATGAGCCAGACCAGACGTGTATCCGTGTCTGCAACTTCCCCACCAGTGTCAGCAGCGCAACGGATACGGTGGCGAAACCGTCCAAGATCCGCCACGACAGCCGATCTGTCACAACAACTGTTATGGGACTCTCGAAACTACCAATCGACATGATCAATCCACCGCTTTCCCCCATCGAGACGCTTGTTTCGTCGAGGTGTCAGACACAGATAGGACACAGATGACGAGTGTCGACGACCTGTGGTTCCTCTCCGATAAGGCCTGTCAAACGGCCGAACAGACGTATCACGACCTCCGGAAGCGCTACACGGATTTTGTCGAGTTCACGCGCCACCGCAACGTCCCGCGGAATCGGTTCCGGGACGTGGCTACCGTCGCCCGGGACCACGGCGCACCATACGGCGCGCACACGCTGGCTTACAGACCCTCCGGCGAACTCCTGCTCGTCCGCCACGAGGGCGTCGACCTGTGGGTTCTGCCCGGCGGGGAGCTCGACGAAGGCGAATCGCTGCAGGAGGCCGCACTACGGGAATTAGGCGAGGAGAGCGGTATCGAGGCGACTATCAAGGGACTTGGGATGCTCGGGCGGATCGAGTTCTACTGCGACGGCAATATGGCCTGGGGCGTGCTGCCAGTGTACGAGGCGCACGCAGAGACGACCGACATTGCCGTCGACGACCCGGACCACGAAATCAGTGAGGCCCGGTGGTTCGACGAACTGCCGGCCGACACGCGCGACCGCGAGGAGATTTTAGAGTGGCGCGGACAGCGGTTTGGCGACGGGGCGTAAGCCACCGAAGCGGGGCCGTTACTCCGGCCCGAACGATTGCCCGTCGCGAGCGTCGGCGTTCATCCGGCGGATGGTCGCGCGGGCGTTGCTGGCGTCATAGCCGAACAGGACAGTTCCGGCGTACTCATCGGCCACCTCGACAGCCTTCGAGAGGTCGTCGACATCCACGTCGACAGCGTACAGTTCAATGCTGAACGAAGTCGAGAGGCGGTCCTGCCAGCCTTTCGCGAGAATCTCTAGCCAGTAGGTCGTCGAATACGCCATGTCATAGATAGGGACGACAAATTCATCGACGTACTCAGCGATATCGTCGACCGCGACGCCCGAGCGGGCTTCGAGGTGGCCGGGGTAGGGGTCGGGATACAGCGTGAGATACATCTTCCCGGGCACGCGCTCGCGAGCTTCGGCGACGAACTCCGTGATGACGTTGCTGCGCCAGGCCGACCAGTCCTCGAACTCGCTGTCGGCGAAGCGCTGCTCGCAACGGTCACAGTGGCAGTACTCGTCCCGGGGAAAGCCCACGTCGTCGAGGCGGACGTCCTCATTGACGGCGGCGGCCTCCTCAATGATGTCGAGCAGGCCCTCACGGTAGCGGTCGTGGGTCGGGCAGACGTACGTCCAGTCGAAGTAGGGCTGATTCCGTGTCGCCGGCGTCCCCTCGTCGTCGAACGCAAGCAGGTCCTCCTCGCTTTCGACTGCATTGTCGCCGAAACAGGATACCATGTTTACCGCGCCCGTAATCGGTTCGACAGCGCGGCCGGTCACATCCTTGACCTCATAGAACGCCCGGTCGAACTCGGACCACTCCGTCTCTTCCTCGTTACGGGTGACGACGCCGTACATGCACGCTGGTACGGCGGTTCGCCGGGTAAGGGTTCGGAAAGCGACGGCGCTGCCGCTGACAGCGCAGAAGCCAAAAAATACTACCGACCATCATGGGACCCGACCCAATACAATGCCGTTGAGGACCAGTGGGCAGGGCGGCCGGTAGTAGGTTCAGAGGGCGATACAGCCGATTCGCGCAGCGTTACCGCTTGACGACGTACACGAGGGCAAGTGCCATGACCGCGACGAGGGCGATGACTTTCTTTGACATCGTTTCAATAAACGAACACCGATTATAAAGAACTACCGCCGTGCTAATCGTCAGCACTCCCCTCTGTATCAGTGGGCATATCAGCGTCAGAGCCGGGGATGTCGGCCTCATCATGGGTACCGACCGGCGGCCGGTTTACTTCTGCCGCTGGCGAGTCTTCAATCGCAGTCCGGTCGTCAGCGTCGGCCTCAATCGACTCCATGTCGCCATCAGATCGTGCATCCTGATCGATACGCATCGAACAGAACTCTACGCCACACATCGAGCAAAAGCGCGCCTCCTTGTAGTTGTCACCGGGGAGCGTCTGGTCGTGGTACTCGCGGGCGCGGTCTGGGTCCAGCGCCAGGTCGAACTGCTCTCGCCAGTCGAAGGCGTACCGGGCTTCCGAGAGAGCGTCGTCCCAGTCCCGTGCCCCCTCGCGGCCGTTTGCCACGTCGGCGGCGTGCGCAGCGATACGATAGGCCGCAAGTCCGTCTCGCACATCGGATTTCTCCGGGAGGCCGAGATGCTCCTTGGGAGTCACGTAGCAGAGCATCGCCGCACCGGCACGGCCCGCCTCCGTCGCGCCGATAGCGCTCGTAATATGGTCGTAGCCCGGCGCAACGTCGGTCACGAGCGGGCCGAGCACGTAGAACGGTGCGCCGTCACAGGCCTCCTGTTGACGTTCGACTTGCTCGGCGACCTGATCCATCGGGACGTGGCCGGGTCCCTCGACCATCACCTGCACGTCGTGCTCCCAAGCGGTCCGCGTGAGTTCCCCGAGCGTATCCAGTTCGGCGAACTGTGCGTCGTCGCCAGCATCGGCGAGACAGCCCGGCCGGAGGCCGTCGCCGAGGCTGAAGGTCACGTCGTATTCGTGGAATATCTCACAGATATCCTCGAATTTCGTGTACAGTGGATTCTCCATCCCATTCTCCTCGATCCACTGGGCGAGAATGGACCCACCACGGGAGACAATCCCCGTTTTGCGGCCGTCAGTCAACGGCAAGTGTTCCATCCGGACGCCGGCGTGGATGGTCATATAGTCGACGCCCTGCTTTGCCTGCTTCTCGATGACGTCAAGCAGCAGTTCGTGGGTGATCTCGCTCGGGTTGCTAGCGCGCTTGACCGCCTCGTAGATGGGAACTGTTCCAATGGGGACCGGCGAATGCTCGACGTTGGCCGACCGTATCTCGTCGAGGTTACTCCCAGTCGAGAGGTCCATCACCGTGTCCGCACCGTAGTGAACAGCTGTGTGGAGCTTCTCCAGTTCGCCCTCAATATCGCTTGTCTCTTCGCTGTTGCCGATGTTTGCGTTGACTTTCGTCGCAAACTCCCGGCCGATAATCATCGGGTCAAGTGAGTCGTGGCCGACGTTTGAAGGGATCACCGCCTGTCCGTCAGCGACTTGCTGCCGGACGAACGCCGGGTCGACTCCTTCGCGCGCTGCGACTCGCTCCATCTCTTCGGTGACAGTTCCGTTCCGCGCTGCTGCCATCTGCGTCATAATCACTAGGTTATACTACCGGATTATAAAACACTGTGGTCAAACGCGTGAAAGACACCCTGTCAATACTGGGAACAACCCCAACACCGATGTACCCGAACGAGAAATGAGCGAATAATGGCCCGGCAAACCCGGCGTGCAGTACTCGCGGCACTGGGGAGTGGTGTCGCCACAACCGCAGGGTGTGGGGCATTCGGTCAGGAACGGGTAGACGTACTGGTCGCGGGGAGTTTGCAAAAAGCGGCCAGTGAGACGCTTCAACCCCAAACGGGTGTCGAACTCGCCGTCGAAGCCCGCGGGTCAGTGCAGGCCGCCCGGCTGGTCGCCGATGGGAAACGCGACCCGGCTATTGTCGCCTTGGCGGACCCGACCCTGTTCGACCGGGTCATGGATACCACCTGGCACGCGGTGATTGCCAGCAACGAGATGGTGCTTGCGTACAACCCAGAGACGGACGCCGGGACCCGCATCGCGGACGCAGAGCCGTGGTACGCCCCGCTCAAACGTGCCAGTGTCTCGCTCGGCCGGACTGACCCGGCGCTTGACCCGCTTGGGTATCGAACGCTGTTCGTGCTGTCCCTCGCGGCGGACTACTACGACGAACCCGGCCTTGCCGATGCGGCCCTATCCCCCGACCAGACGTATCCCGAGACACAACTGCTCGCGCAGTTCGAGACGGGGGCCGTCGACGCCGCCTTCGTCTACCGGAGCATGGCGGTCGAACGGGACTACCCGTTCCGGGAGTTTCCGCCGGAGATACATCTTGGCGACCCCGCATACGCCGAACAGTATCAGACCACCAGCTACGAGCTGCCGAACGGCACGACAATTACTGGCAGCCCTATCGAGTACGGAGCTGTCCGCCGAGATAATCAAGAAGCGACGCGTACAGCCTTCGAGGCAGTCCTGTCCGGTGACTGGCTCGCACCACACGGATTTACCCTCCGCCAGGCGTATCCTCGACTAGTGGGAGATGTCCCGAGCACTGTCACGCGGTGAGACCAGAGCCGGCCATACGGTCGGCGTGCGCGAGCTCGTTCCCGTGCTGGGAGCGGTGCTGCTCCTGTATTTTGTCGTTCCGGTGCTGGTGCTCGTTATCACGTACTCCCCGACAGCGCTGCTGACGAGTCTGACAGAGACGTACGTCATCAACGCTGCAATCACGTCTCTCGTTGCCGCACTCGGCAGTACGACCATCGCTGTCGTGTTCGGCCTCCCGCTTGCCTACTGGCTCTCGCGAAACACCAGCGTGCTGGCGACCGCAGCGATGGGCGTCGTCGTCCTCCCCCTCGTCCTCCCGCCGGTCGTCAGCGGGATGTTGCTGTTGACCGTCGTCGGCCCGAACGGACTCGGGGGACTTACCGACCTAGCACTGACGCGGTCGCTGCTTGGCGTCGTCGCCGCCCAGACGTTCGTCGCGTCGCCGTTCTTCGTCGTCACCGCTAAGGCCGCCTTCGATGGCATTGACGACCGACTCGAAGAAGCCTCACGCTCACTCGGACGCGACTGGGTCGGGACAATGCGTTCAGTGACGGTCCCGCTCGCAAAGCCCGGGCTGCTCGCCGGACTCGTACTGACCTTTGCACGCGCAATGGGGGAGTTCGGCGCGACGATGATGCTGGCGTACTACCCGCGGACGCTCCCCGTGCAGATCTGGGCCTCGTTCATCTCTGACGGATTGGATGCGGCGCTGCCCGTGGCAGTAGTGCTGCTCGGCGTCGCACTCGGCACGCTGCTGGTGGTCCATGCACTGCGGGCGGCGCCATGGCGATAGCGGTCACCGCAGAAAAAGTCGCACCGCCGGCTTACCGCTCGTGTGCCCAGAACTCCTCGTCAACAGTGACCTCCTTCTTGAACAGCGGCACTTCCTCTTTCAGCCGGTTGATGCCGTCTTCGACGGCGCGGAACGCCTCAGTTCGGTGGCCGGCCAAGATGACGACGAAAACAATGTCCTCGCCAGCGTCGACCACGCCGGTTTTGTGGTGAAGCCGGACCGCGTAGATACCGTCCCGCGCTTCGAGGTCCCGGCGAAGCGTGGCCATCTTCTCGGCGGCGACCTCGTCGTAGCGCTCGAACTCCAGCAACTCCGTCGGCGGGTCCTCCGGCCCCTCTTGTGCGCGGACACGCCCGGTGAACGTCGCTATTGCGCCGGAGTAGACTTCGTCCGGGTCCCGCTTTACGTCGGCGACGAGTGTTTCCAGCGTGATGTAGGGGTCTCGCTCCTCCATCGCAGTGACGATCTCGTCGAGGTCAGCGTCCGCGCCATGGGGCGCGCGATGGACGACCGGGTCGGCGGCCTCGCGGTCGCCGAGGACGACTTTGGGGATGCTCGCGTCTGAATATCCCTCAACAAGTACGTAGTCGTAGTCGGGCGCGAGCGCGTCCAACGTCTCATCGAGTGTCCGCGACTGTCCCGTCGCGTACCACTCGCCGTCGTCGGTAAGCGCGACCGTCTCGCCCGCGCCGGCGTCGCGGTGTCGAGCCGTGTCTTTCCCGTCCGTGTCGACATCCGGCGGATGCGTGCAGTGTTTCACCGTCGCGACACGGCCGGTCCCGGAGAGCCGCTGTGTCAACCGCTCGACCAGCGTGGTCTTCCCCGACTCGGAGTGGCCGACGATACCGAGGACTTGCATACACGCCAGTAGCAGGGCGACGTAGATAGACCTTGTTCATAGCAGCGGCGCAGCTGTCGTCAGTCGCCCCGTCTCAGCGGTCGACGGTTTTCTCGACGACGCGGACGTTCTGGATTGCCGTCGTGGGGTACTCGCCGTTGTCGTCTTTCTCGTTGGCCTTCACCATGTCCCAAACGACGTTGAGGCCGGTTGTCACACCCTCCAGCGCTTCCATCTCGCAGCCGGTCTTGCCGACCGTTTCGACGGCGACCGTGATTTCGACGGCATCGTCGTTGACAGTGAACTCGACTTCGACGTTGGTGATGGGGATCTGGTGGCACATCGGCACCGTCTCCCAGGTGTGTTTCACCGCCTGAATCGCGCCGATGCGGGCCGTCGCCAGCACGTCGCCTTTCTCCACCTCGTCGGCGTCGATGGCCGCCAGCGTGGACTCGGTGAGCCGAATCTGTCCGCGCGCGACTGCGCGTCGCTGGCTCTCGGCCTTGTCGCCGACATCGACCATCTGTGCGTCCCCATCCTCGTCGACGTGCGTGAACTCCTCGGACATAGCTGTCCGTAGCCGACGCCGGCCCAAAACCGTGCGGGTCCGCGTTACCGTCGGACGAGCCCTAGCAGGTGGCCCACGGCTGGCGCGACGAGTTTCTCTGCACCCGTCCGAGCGGCGTTCTCGCTGCCAGGGAGACAGAACACCAGACGGTCGTCGACGATGCCGGCGGTAGCGCGTGACGCCATCGCCATCGGCCCGACTTCCTCGTAGGAGAGCCAGCGGAACAGTTCGCCGAAGCCGGGGATCGGGCGGTCGAACAGCGGTTCGATAGCATCGACGGTCACGTCGTCGGGCGTGAGCCCCGTCCCGCCGGTCGTCAGAACCACGTCGACACCCTCATCTAGTAGGGCGGCGACGGCATCTTCGATAGCGTCCACCTCGTCCGCGACGAGGCGGCGCTCGGCGATCTCGTGGCCCGCGTCTTCACAGGCCGCGGCAATGATGTCGCCCGCCGGGTCATCATCGAGTGTTCTGGAGGTAGAAACTGTGAGAACCCCTATGTCAACCCCTTCGGCGTCGTGGGCGTGATGGTCATTGTGGCCACTGTCGTGTTTATGTTCCTCATGGTCGTAGCCGGACTCTCCGTGTTCATGCTCGTCGTGGCCGGTCGTTTCATCGTGGTCGTGTCCCATACGGGAGATGATAGGCGGCGGAAAAATATACCCTCGGCTGCGTGACCGACAGTCGCGCTAACTCCGGCAGCGTGCGAAGGCAGGAGCCGGCCGACGGGACCGGCAGCTTACTCGTAGTACGGGAGCCGTTCGACGATCTCCGCGAAGGCCACGTTCTCGCGGACCTGGTCCATCTCGACGCGGAGGCGCTCGCCGACGTCCGCGTCGGAGACGATGACGACGTACCCGCCGTCGATACGCGCGACCCCATCGCCTTTGTCGCCGATGTTCTCGATTTCGACCACGCGCGTCTCACCCTCGGCAACGGGCGGGGACGACGGTCCGAACTCCGGTTCCCTGCTTGGCTCGTCGGACCGCGAATCGGACTGCGACCCGGATTGTGAACCGGACTGTGGCTCTGACTTGGAGTTGGAACTGGACTGCGGATCAGGCCTGGATTGGGAACTTGACTGTGACTGGGACGTGGGTGCTTCAGCCGCCGACTGGAACAGTGCGATCCGGTACAGCGTCTCAGGGGCCAGCGTCCCCAGTTCGACCTCTTGTTTCGGAATTTCGATCACGTACGAGTCATGCTGCTCCTCAACGGGTGCGGTAAAGAGACAGTGAAGATCTGAATCGGTCGCCATTAGTATAATTGGTTGGGCTAGTACCGGAACTGCATTGATTCTGGTGTTTTCGATTCGCCGGACCAAGCGCTGCTGGAAGGAGTGGTAAACAGGCTGTACACGCCCGCTATCGAGCAAGCCGTCGAGCAGAACGAGGCGATTACTCGAATTCAAACAGCCGACGGAGTTCGCGCTCGATAGCGTCAGTGAACGCCGACAGCACTGTGTCGAACGTCGCTTCGTCCCCCGGCAATGACTGCGCACGCGCCGCAGTGTCGTCGGGCAGCCGGATGCTGAACGTCCCGTCGCCCTCGTACACCGGCTCGCTCTCGCTGAGAATCTGCCGGTCGATCCCACGGAGGACCTCGGAGTCGTATTGCCCGTGTAACTCTTGATACGCGTTCGAGTACGCCGTTTCGAGCTCCTCGAAGTAGTGGACATATTTCTCGTCGAACTTCTCGGCGTGGAACTCGGTCATGGGTGCAGTGTCGTCGGGGCGAGGGTAAAGGGTTCTGTGACTCCGTGGACGCCGATTACGACTCCCCCATAACCCCGATTTCATTGGCGAATTGCGTGAAAAACTCGTCCATGAATTCCTGACGCGTCCGGCCGAGACGCCGGCCGGGTTGGGTGTACAGCGTGTCTAACCGTTCCTGCGCCCAGTTCTGAAGCAGTGCGATATCCGGAGACGCCGACGATTCGAGGTCGGTCGCTGACGTGTCATCGATGACGGCGTATTTCTCACCCATCCGCCCAGACCGCTCGCCGACGATACAGGCCAGTCGGACGAGTCCGCGTGCTCCGGCGGCGTCGAGTTTGTCTGCGTCGAAGAGGAGTTTCGCCTCCAGTGTTTTCGGCTCCGGAGAACTTGCGCGGATACTGTGTGCTCGAATGCAGTGTTTGATACGGTCGATTCGGTCGGGTGCCACGCCTTCGGCCGCGAGTAGTTGCGCGGCTTCCAGCGTGGCCCATTCGTCGTGGTCATCGATTTCACCGGCCCGCTCTCGGGGCCGGCCAATGTCGTGGAGCCACGCCGACGCGGCGATAATATCTCGGTCGACCGAGCCGTCGCAGTTGCCCGCGAGGCGAAGCGCGATATCTCGAACTCGCTTGGCGTGAAACTGGTCGTGCGCTGGGAGGGCGTCTTCGTAGTACGGCAGCGACAGTGTTCGAGCAAGGGGACCTAGTTCCTGTGTCATTGGCGGCGGTGACACCTCGCGTTCCGGCTGGAATAACTGCTATGAAATATATCAGACTTAGTGACACATACCAGTGAGTCGCGGCGATGTCCGTATCAGCGGGAGTCAAGCAGGTCGTCGAGGAGTTTTCGCTGAGCCGCAGCGAGATGCTCGGTAAACGTCGAGGTGGAGATATCTAGTGCGTCGGCCACGTCACCGGCGGTCGCATCGCGCGGATGTTCGAAATAGCCCATCTCATGGGCACGAGTCAGTACCTCGCGCTGGCGGCCAGTCAGTTTCGCGCGGTCGAGCACGACCGGCCGGTCCGTCTCCGTAGACGTGTCTTCCAGTAGCCGCCGGAGTTTGACAGTATCACCTTCCGACTGGAGGTCGTCAACAATCTCTCGCAGGGTTGGAACGTCGTCGACGAGAAACGTGACGACGATGGATTCAGTGTCCGCCGAGAACTCATGAACAACGCAACCGGCTGCTTCGATACGTTCACACACGCAGCCCTGCCCGGCCGCTCTGGACAGTTGGAAAACGTGTCGCTGCTCGTAGGCGAACACGTGGTCGACGTTCAACTCATCAGTCTGTAGCACTGATGGCGGCTCGTCGCCGCCTTTGAGGGTAAACTCTTCGATAACGGGGTCAGCATCAACACTCGTTACGCTCCGGGAGACCGACGACACTGACCACTCCTCGTCGGCGTGTGGCTGTACGTGGCAGGACCGGGGGCCGAACACTTCGACCTCGGCGAGCATTCGGCCCGACATGTCTGAGAGTTGCCCCGGCTGACATAAGAAGGTCTGTGCGAACATGTTCGTATAAAAAACCGCCATATAATGGGCCTAAGATGTCGGGCTGGCAGTTCATCGGGGTGCTGGGACAAACCCTGAATACAGCGACACAGATAGCCGTTCGAATCGCTGGCGAACCGAGATACTACAAGATTATGAGACGCAACACGATACTCATCGGTCTGTTGATAACAGCGGTGTTGCTGCCGATGTGGTACGTCGCCTTGCACGGCGAACCACCGTCGGAGGAGATCGCTATCGACGAGAGCGTCAGCGACATCCGGCCGCTGGATAGCCCGGTAGAGACGCCGAACAAACTGTCACCGAGCCAGGTCGGTGTCGTCGTCTGGGTCGCCCTGTTCGGTCTCGTGGGCGTGCTGACGGCCGCCCATCAGTTCATGAACAGAGCTGTCCGGCCGCCTGACGAGGCCGAGCCGGTCACCGACGGCGGGACCGTTTCGCTGCCGTGGCTCAACACGGAGCACCGCTGGGTTGTCGAGTACCACGACGCTTCGGACGCCATAGAGGGACTCGTCGCCATGAGCGGGCTGACAGTCCTCTCTATCGTCTTCGCGGCGTTGTTCACCGGCGAGTACCTCACGCTCGCTCGCACCCAGTACTTCGGGCTGTACGCGACCGGGATGTTCCTCTCGCTCGCGCTCTCGACGGTCGCGTACTATGCCTGGTTCATGCCACACGTCGAAGTCGCCGAACTCAGGGGGCACGAATGATAGAGTATCCGAAACCCGACGACGACGAGGAACAGGGCGACGACTGCTCGTGTGACGGGGCAACCGGGACGTCTCCCACACTGTATGGGGACGCCCGCGCAGAACTCCGCCGCCGTGACTTCGCGAAGTTCCTCGCGACCGTCGGCGGTCTGACCGCCGTCGCCAGCCTCACCGCACCGCTTGCCAGCACTACACAGGTGTTCGAGCGAGGGTACAAGGGGCCGGTGTACTCCGACGGCATCCACCTCGTCGACGGCAAGGGCGAGCGAATCACGGAAAGCCGACTTTCCGAAGGCGAGCACATGACCGTGTTCCCGGAGCCCCGGCCCGGCATTGAAGACGCGCCGACGCTGCTGGTGCGCTATCCCGAGTCCGAGTACGGCAGCGACATCTCGGAGGGGTTCACCGTCAGCGGCTACGCCGCCTTCTCGAAGGTCTGTACCCACGCCGGCTGTATGGTCTCTGACCGAGAGGAGGACTTGGTCGTCTGTCCCTGCCACTTCGGGAAATTCAACGTTCTGGAAGGGGCGGCGGTCAGCGGCGGCCCGCCGGGACGACCGCTCCCGCAGCTTCCGATTACGGTGACCAGCGACGGATTCCTCGTCGCCACCGGCGACTTCGAAGGGCCAATCGGCCCGGGGGGTGAGTGATGTCCCGCGCCGAAGCCGTCTACGACTGGTTCGACACGCGTCTCGACCTAGAGAACGGCCAGAGGTTCCTCGGCAAGGCGTTCCCGGCAGAGGACTCGTTCCTGCTGGGCGAGGTGGCGCTGTTCTGTTTCCTCCTCCTGATCCTGTCGGGGGTCTTCCTCGGGTTCTTCTTCGAACCCTCGACCTCCGACGTAGAGTACGACGGCAGCGTCCAGAAGTTCCAGGGCCAGGATATGCCCGAAGCGTTCGTCTCGGTGCTGCACATCACCTACGACGTGCCCTTCGGGATGTTCATTCGCCGGCTCCACCACTGGGCGGCCCACCTCTTTGTCGCCTCAATAGGGTTGCACATGTTACGGGTGTTTTTCACCGGCGCATACCGCAACCCGCGGGAGCCGAACTGGATCGTCGGCACTGGCCTGGCGGCCCTCTCGATGGGCGCGGCCTACACCGGCTACGCGTTACCGTTCGACGAGTTCGCTGCCACAGCGACGGGCATCGGCTACAACCTCACGATATCCATCCCCCTGTTAGGTGATTTCCTCGGCCAAGTGGTGTTCGGGGGTGAGTTCCCGTCTAGTGCCACTATCCCACGGCTGTACTTCCTGCACATCCTCGTGATACCAGCGGCCATCGCCGTGGGCTTGGCCGTCCACATGGCCATCCTCATCCGGCAGAAACACACCGAGGCCCCGCGGGACGGGGACGTAACGACCGGCCGCCAGTCCGTCGACGAAGAGAACGACGACATCATCATCGGCCTGCCGGCGTTCCCGAATCAAGCCGCCGTCTCCGCGGTGGTGTTCTTCGTCACGGCGGCGACACTATCGGCGCTTGCGGGCCTGCTGCCGGTCCACAACGTCGCCGAATACGGCCCGAACAACCCCGCGTCCACGCCGGAACTCATCATGCCAGACTGGTTCCTGATGTGGGTGTACGGCTTCCTGAAGCTCCTGCCACAGATCAGCTTCAGCATCGGCCCGGCTCACATCAACGGGGAGTTCATCGGCGGCATCGTCCTCCCGGGGCTGGTGTTTGCCGCAGTCGCCGTCTGGCCGTTCATCGACCGGACCGGGCCGGTCCACTTCACCGCAGACCCACTGGATCGGGCCTGGCAGACCGGTGTGGGCGTGGCCGCCGTCGCGTTCATCATGATTGCCTCCATCGCGGGGATGAACAACATCCTCGCGGACCAAGTGCTTGGGACGACGACGAACGTGGTCAACCCCATCCTGACGGCCGCGTTGCTCATCGTCCCACCCATCTTCGGCGGCATCACGTACCTCCTGTTGCGCGACGGCGAGCCCACGCCGTCACAGGAGGGCGACGTGGCCGCCGACGGCGGCTCGGCCGCTGCTAAAACGGAGCGAACCGATTCGGAGGGAGACGGATGACTGCGAACGTCGAACTGACTGAGCGACAGTATCGCCTGCTGGATACGACGAGCAAGCTGGTCGGCCTCGTGCTGGTCGCCGCCGGCCTCGAAGTCGGGGGTAGCACGCTCGCCGGCATCGCGCTGGCCGTGGCCGGCACTGCCTGCGCGACTGCGACAGTGTTCATCACCAATGAGTAGAAACGACCTGACCGACGACGAAACGAACAGTGCGGGAATCAGTCGCCGCGACTTTGTGCGCGGCCTCGGTGCCGCGTCGCTACTGGGTGCGACGGGGCTGTCCTTCGCCGACGACGGCATGGACGGCCTCGAAGCGGTCGACGACCCCATCGGGAATTACCCCTACCGGGACTGGGAGGACCTCTACCGCGACGAGTGGGACTGGGACTCCGTCGCCCGCTCGACCCACAGCGTCAACTGCACCGGTTCCTGTTCGTGGAACGTCTACGTCAAGGACGGCCAGGTCTGGCGCGAGGAACAGGCCGGCGACTACCCGACGTTCGACGAGAGCCTCCCGGACCCGAACCCGCGGGGCTGCCAGAAAGGGGCCTGTTACACGGACTACGTCAACGCAGACCAGCGCGTGCTCCACCCTCTGCGTCGCACCGGCGAGCGCGGCGAGGGCCAGTGGGAGCGGATTAGCTGGGACGAAGCGCTCACCGAGATTGCCGACCACGTCATCGACGAGGTGGAGGCGGGCCGGTACGACGCGATTTCGGGGTTCACCCCAATTCCGGCGATGTCACCGGTCTCCTTCGCCAGCGGGAGCCGGCTCGTCAACCTGTTGGGCGGGGTCTCACACAGCTTCTACGACTGGTACTCGGACCTGCCGCCGGGCCAGCCGATTACGTGGGGCACCCAGACGGATAACGCCGAATCCGCCGACTGGCACAACTCGGACTACATCATCGCCTGGGGGTCGAACATCAACGTCACGCGCATCCCCGACGCGAAGTACTTCCTCGACGCCGGCTACGAGGGTGCAAAGCGCGTCGGTATCTTCACTGACTACTCACAGACGGCTATCCACACCGACGAGTGGCTCTCACCCCACGGCGGCAGCGACACCGCACTCGCGCTAGGTATGGCCCAGACAATCGTCGACGAGGGACTGCACGACGAGGATCATCTCAAAGAACAGACCGACATGCCGCTGCTCGTCCGGGAGGACACCGGCAAGTTCCTCCGAGCAAGCGAGGTCGGCCTTGCCGAGGACGCCGACGACCCCGACAAGGTGTTCGTCATGGTTGACGCCGACGGGAACCTCCGTCGTGCGCCCGGCTCGCTGGGCGAGCGGGACGGACAGCACGACCACTCGAAGAGCATCGAACTCGACTTCGACCCGCAGTTATCGGTCGAGCGGAGCGTCGACACCGACGAGGGTAGTATCGCGGTCCGCTCGGTCTGGGAGAACCTCACCGACGAACTCAGCCAGTACACGCCCGAAGTCGTCCACGAGGAAACCGGCGTCGGCGAGAACACCTACCAGCGGATCGCCCGCGAGTTCGCCGAGGCCGACGCCGCCAAAATCATCCACGGCAAGGGCGTCAACGACTGGTACCACAACGACCTGGGCAACCGTGCCATCCAGTTGCTCGTGACGCTGACGGGCAATCTCGGCGACCCCGGCACCGGGCTGGACCACTACGTGGGACAGGAGAAAATCTGGTCGTTCCATGGCTGGAAGGTGCTCTCGTTCCCGACCGGGAACGTCCGCGGCGTGCCGACGACACTGTGGACCTACTTCCACGCGGGCATCCTCGACAACACGGACCCGGACACCGCAGAGAAGATACGCGAGTCCATCGATAAGGGATGGATGCCGGTCTATCCCGAGGAGCGGGACAACGGGAGCCGACCGGACCCGTCAACGATGTTCGTCTGGCGGGGGAACTACTTCAACCAGGCCAAGGGCAACGTCGCACTCGAAGAGCAGCTCTGGCCCAAACTCGACCTCGTCGTCGACATCAACTTCCGGATGGACTCGACGGCGATGTACTCGGACATCGTCCTGCCGGCGGCCAGCCACTACGAGAAATACGACCTCTCGGAGACGGATATGCACACGTACGTGCATCCGTTCACGCCGGCCGTCGAACCGCTCGGCGAGGCCAAGACCGACTGGGAGATATTCCGCTTGCTTGCCGAGAAGATACAGGAACGCGCCCAAGAGCGCGATGTCGAGCCCATCGAGGACCGGAAGTTCGACCGGACCATTGACCTCACGACCATCTACGACGACTACGTTCGGGACTGGGAGACCGGTGAGGAAGAAGGGCTCGTTGAGGACAAAGCCGCGGCGGAGTTCATCCTCGAACACTCGGAGGAGACGAATCCCGAGGGCAGCGACGAGCAGATAACCTTCGACGACATCGACGAGCAACCACAGCGGTTCCTCGAAGCTGGCGACCACTGGAGTTCCGACATCAAAGACGGCGAGGCGTACGTTCCGTGGCAAGACTACGTCCACGACAAGAACCCCTGGCCGACCTTCACCGGCCGGCAGCAGTACTACATCGACCACGACTGGTACCTCGAACTCGGCGAGGAGCTGCCGACCCACAAGGAAGGGCCCGAGAACACCGGCGGTGACTACCCGCTGTCGTACAACACGCCCCACGGTCGCTGGTCCATCCACTCGACGTGGCGTGACGACACCAAGATGCTCAGGCTCCAGCGTGGCGAGCCCGTGGTGTATATCAACCCCGAGGACGCCGAGGAGCGGGGCATCGAGGACGGGGACACCGTGGAGGTGTACAACGACCTCGGGAGCGTCGAGGTGCAGGCGAAGATCTACCCCTCCAGCGAACCGGGGACGGTCCGGCACTTCTTCTCCTGGGAGAAGTTCCAGTACCCCGACCGGGACAACTTCAACACGCTCGTCCCGATGTACATGAAACCGACCCAGCTGGTCCAGTATCCGGAAGACACCGGGGAACACCTGCACTTCTTCCCGAACTACTGGGGGCCGACCGGGGTCAACAGCGACGTTCGTGTCGATATCCGACCGAGCGGAGGTGACACCGAATGAGTACCGACCAACAGGACGAACAGGGCGAGGAGGACACGCTGGTCAACGTCGCCGACGGCGTCGACCACCAGGTCGCGATGGTGATGGACCTGAACAAGTGCATCGGCTGCCAGACGTGTACAATCGCCTGCAAGAACCTCTGGACGGAGGACGGCGGCAGCGAGTACATGTACTGGAACAATGTCGAAACCAAGCCCGGCGAGGGCTACCCCCGCGGCTGGGAGGACTCCGGCGGTGGCTGGGAATCGGGCGAGCACTCGGACCGCTCGCCCGGCGAGATTCCCGACGAGGAGGACTACGGCCGCGCCTGGGAGTTCAACCACGAGGAAATCATGTACGAGGGCAGTGACGAGCCGTTGCGGCCCCGCGACGGCGCGGAGTGGGGGCCGAACTGGGACGAGGACCAGGGAGCCGGCGAGTACCCCAACAGCTACTACTTCTACCTTCCGCGCATCTGCAACCACTGTACCCACCCCTCCTGTGTCGAGGCCTGCCCGCGCTCGGCGCTGTACAAGCGCCAGGAGGACGGCATCGTCCTCGTCGATCAGGACCGCTGCCGGGGCTACCGGTACTGCGTCGAGGGGTGTCCGTACAAGAAGGTGTACTACAACACCGTCTCGAAGAAATCAGAGAAGTGCATCTTCTGTTACCCCCGCATCGAAGGTGAGGGCCCTGAGGGGGAGACGTTCGCCCCGGCCTGTGCCGAGGAGTGTCCGCCACAGCTCCGGCTAGTCGGCTTCCTCGACGACGAAGAGGGCCCGATCCACAAGCTCGTCAATGAGTACGAAGTGGCCCTGCCGCTCCATCCGGAGTTCCGCACCCAGCCCAACGTCTACTACATCCCACCCTTCGCGCCCGGTCAGCACACGGAGGACGGAGAGACGGTCGATATCGACCGGATTCCCCGCCAGTACCTCCGGAACCTGTTCGGCGACGGCGTCGACGAAGCGCTCGACACTATCGACGCCCACCGGCAGCGCGTTCGTCAGGGTGGTGACAGCGAACTGATGGAACTGCTACAGGACAAAAACCCGGCCAAACAGTACCGATTGGAGGTCTTCGACGATGAGTAGCGAGCCGCTACGCGGCTCGGAAACGCGAGCGGGCGATGCCCGCGAGCGGCCCCAGTTGACTGTGCCAGAGCGTGCTCAGGAGGTGGTCAACGATGGCTGACCACCGACGCACACTCACACTCACGGCGGTGCTTTCGGCGCTCATCGTTGTTTCGACGATGGCCGCACCGATGGTGAGCGCCCGGCCAGCACACGAAATCCCGGTTTCGGAGGTATCGACGGCCGACCTCGCCGAACCGAACGCCGGCGGCTGGGCGGAGGTCCCGGCCTCGGACGTGCCGCTTGCGAGCGCCCCGAGTAGCGTCCCGAACGCCGACGACACGTCTGTTGAGACGGTCGACGTGCAAGCGGCTCGCACGGACGAGCGGCTGTACGTCCGGCTGGAGTGGCACGACGCGACACGGGACAGGAACGCCAGCGCCACACGGGAGTTCGCCGACGCGGTCGCGGTCCAGTTCCCGGCGAACACGAGTTCCCGGCCGCCGATAGCGATGGGCGGCCCGGATAACCGGGTCAACGTCTGGTATTGGAGCGGATCAACCGGGACGCAGGAACTGCTGGCCGGCGGCGCAGGCTCAACCACGCCGTTCGAAAACCCGACCGTCCGGACGAACGCGAGTTACACCGGCACTGGCGGAAACGCCACCTGGGCGGTGGTCTACTCGCGCCAACTTGACGCACCAAGCGAGAACCGGACCGACCTGCGGACCGACGGCGACCTCGACGTGGCCTTCGCCGTCTGGAACGGCTCCAACGGCGAGCGGTCGGGACAGAAGGCGGTCAGCGAGTGGCACTACTACCCGTTCAGCGGCGGCCCGAAAGGTCCGCCCTACGAGACGCTGCTGTGGACCCTCGCCGGCATCGCTATCGTCGGCGTCGTCGGCGTCACCAGCTTTGGTATCTACCGCACGCGGGGGGCTGAGTAATGGCAACCACGCCAACCGACCCGATGGACGACCTCGACGAGGACGCCGCCGCCCGCGGTGCAGTGTACGCGACGCTCGCGAAAGCGTTCGAGTACCCCGAGGAATCGTTCCATAGCGCGGCAGCCGACGGGACGCTGGAAGCTGACCTGAGAGCGTGTCTCGACCAGTCAGGCCTTGATGTGGCCACCCCGGCGCTGACCACTGACGACGACTACGAGACGCTCGCGGCCCGCTACAACGACATCTTCGAACTCGGCTACAGCGAGTACACGGACCGGACAGACGGCTCGCTAGAGGCGGAGGGGCCGCCGGTCCCGCTGTACGAGTCCAAATACCGGCCGGACCATTCCTGGAACGACGTGAACCTTGACCTCTCGCGGGCCTACAGCCACTACGGCCTGGAGATCGACCAGGACCAGCGGGACAACCACGACGCGCTGACCTACGAGCTGGAGTTCGCGGGCTACCTGGCCCGCCGTGAAGCCGCCGTCGGCGAGGACGCCGCGATCGCTCGGCTGGACTTCCACGATCGACACCTCGGCCACGCGGCTACGGGTGTGGCCGACCGACTGGCCGACGAACCGGGAACCGACATCTACGGCGGCTTCGGCGAACTGCTTGAGGCGTTCGTCCGAGCTGACCGCAACGACCTCGCAACACGGTTGGAGGAGCAGCGATGACTGCGGCGCTACAGCAGCGGGTCAGACCGCTACTGGCCGGCGGAAGCCACTCGCTGGCGAACATATCGGTCGGCGTTGCGGCCGTCGCGGTTGCCGCCCGGTACTTCGCCGTGCTGTTCGTCAACGCGCCGGGATACGCGGGTGTCCCGGTCTCACCCGGGCTGGCGACAGGCGTGTCCACGACCGTCGTCGCCGCCGCAGCAGTTGTCGTCGCCGTCACTGACGCCGATCCGCTCACCGGCATCGGCCTGCTGTTCGTCGGCGTGTTCGGCCTGCTGTCGCTACTCAGTAGTGCAGCGGCGCTCCCGGCGGCCGCCGCAATCGTCCTCGGGACGGCGACTGTCGCCGCCGTCGCGGGCCGACGGCTGGTTCCTGTCTCGGCCGCCGCTGTCGCCCTGCTCGTCGCGGCGCTGAGCATCGGGCTGGCAAGCGGCGTCGGCGGCTTGACGGGCCTCCGGCCGGTCGCCTCGACCGTGGCGCTGCTCGGGATCGCGTCGACGCCGGCGTTCGCCGCGACGGACTGGCGCTCGCTGTCGACGGCGGACTGGGGCGCGGTACTCGGCGGCCTCGCCGCCTTCGCCGTCGTCCTGAGCGTCGGTCGCGCTGTCCCGTTCGTCACTGGCGCGGTCACGCTCACGGGAACCGGCGTTGTCGGGACGAGCCTGCCGGTCGTCGCACTGGCCGCTGCTGGTGCGGTGACGACGGCCAGCGCGGCCAGCCGAACGCGGCAATGGCCGCTGCTCGCCGGCGTTGCGCTGGTCGCGTTCGCCGGCGTTCCGGCATCGCTGCCGCGGGCGCTCCCGTTCGCACTCGGTATCGCCGTGCTCACTGCACAGGAGGGAGCGCAATGACGGGCTGTCACGACGACGATGAGTTCGAGAAGCACCTCGAAGAGGACCCGGACCCGCAACTGGACCCAGAGCGCAGTCCGGGTCTACATACCGACATCGAAGCGCTGGAAGACATCGAGGTGTCCCGCGAGGACGTGACAATCGGCGAGGCCACGCCGGAGGAACTGGCCGCCAGCGACACGGAACCGGTCGAGGACGACGCGGTGGCGTCGCTGCTCTCGGACATCGAACACGGCGAGAAGACCGACCGCCGACGCGCCGCCCTCGAACTCAAAGACCGGGCGACGACGGATGAAATCGTGGCGGCGCTAGCCCGTGCTGCAACGACCGACGACGACAGCGACGTGCGGCAGTTCGCCGTCGAGGCACTGACGGCCCACGGCGGCGAGCGGGCCGCAGCGGTGGCGGTGGAACTGCTTGACGACCCCGACCCGTGGGTCAGGGCGGAAGCCGTCGTCACGCTCGACAATGTCGACCGCGAGGCCCACGAGGACGACATCGCGGCCGCTATCGACGACGACCACCACGCAGTCCGGCGCAACGCGGCCATCTCGCTGTTCAAACTCCGCGGCGAGGCGATGGCCGACCTGTTGCTGGAGCAGAGCCGCGACGACAGCGAGCGGGTCCGCGAGTGGGCCGCCCACATGCTCGGCGGCGTCGACGAGGACCGCGCCCGCGAGCGACTGCGCGAACTCGCTGACGACCCGGCCACGGTAGTCCGCCAGACCGCCGAGCGGTCACTCGAAGCGGACCCCGGACGGTTCCGAAGGCAGTTCGGCGGCGCGCTGGAGAACGACGCACGGCTCTTGCCCGGCGAAGACAGACTCAATCGGATGCCCGACCTCTGACGATGACTGACGGAACGCCCACCACACTGACCGACCGTATCGAAGCCGCACTGCGAGACGTGCGCGACCCGAACGCCGACCTCTCCGTGTTCGACGCAGGGTTCGTCGAGAACATCGACGCGGCCGATGGCGAGGTAACAATCGAAGCCGACCTGACCGCACTGGACGGCCAGACGAGCACGCAGGTCGTTCAGGCGATGCTCCACGCGGTCGACGACGTGGACGGCGTCGAGAGCGTCCACGTCGAGCGGACGACACCGACGAGCGATGACCACGCCGGTGTCGCGTCGTTCGACCACATCGTGGCCGTCGCCAGCGCGAAAGGCGGCGTTGGCAAGTCGACAGTCGCCACTCACCTGGCCTGTGCACTGGCCGCGGACAACGACGTGGCGCTGTTCGACGCCGACATCCACGGGCCAAACGTGCCCGAACTGCTGGAGGTGAGCGGGCCGGTCCACTCCAGCGAAGAGGGCGACCCGCTCCCGGTCCGGACCGGCCCGATGGACGTGATGAGCGTCGGCCTGATGGAGAGCGGCGCGCCGCTGGCCTGGCGCGGCGCGATGGCCCACGACGCGCTCGATGACTTATTCGAGAACACCGCCTGGCGTAACGACGAACTACTGGTGCTCGACCTGCCGCCAGGGACGGGTGACGTGGTACTGACGACGCTGCAGGAGGTCCCCGTCGACGGCGTGGTCGTCGTCACGACGCCGTTTCACGCGAGCGTCAGCGACACCAGCCGAACCGTCGAACTGTTCCGTGACAACGACGTTCCGGTCCTGGGAACCGTCGTCAACATGGCCGAGTACGTCTGTGACTGCTGTGGCGAACCGAACGACCTGTTCACCGGCGACGCGCTGGGGGACCTCGATGCGGAAGTGCTGGCCGAACTCCCGTTCTCACACGACCTGCAGGGAACACCAGCACCCGGCGACGTGCCAGATACTGTCAGCGACCTCGGGGACGCCGTCGAGTCCGCCCTCGACACCGCCGGCGAGGTACGTGTCGACCCAACCGCTGATATCCGGGACTTGCCGCCACAGGAGCGCAAAGATCGGGTTCGCGAACGGTTCATCGCGCTGGACAGCGGCGAGCCGTTTGTCCTCGTCAGCGACCGCGATCCGACGCCGGTCGGACAATTCCTAGGCCAGCTCGCGGAAGCCCCACGCGAGGCCTTCGACCCGTTCGAGGTCCGCCGGGAAACGCCCGAGGCCTGGGTGCTGGAGACAATCAAGCCGTAGGTATGGTCGCTGGCAGTAAGCAGTGACAGATAGTAGCATGCCGCCAGCGCAGGAGTAAAGGCATAATTGTCCGCACCCGTAGTAGTACGGTAATGACCGCTATACTCGTGGCGGCGGGTCGACTCGCGCGCGGTCGCGTACGTGTCAGGTCCAGGCGAGTCGGAGGGGCAGCGTGACCGACGCGTTTGCCGTGATGAACGCTATCGGACTGATCGGGTTCGCGTTCGTCGGCGCGGCAAAGGCGATCGAAAAACGCTACGACGTGTTCGGCGTCACGGTTGTCGGCGTGATGACGGCACTGGGGGGCGGGACGACGCGGGACTTGCTGTTGAACAGGGTTCCGAACTCCCTGCAGTCACCCGGCGAAGTCGCCCTGTCGCTGCTTGGTGTCACCGCCGCTGTGCTGTTCGTGCATTTCCTCGACGACGGCCACCAGCACCCCGTCGTCCTGACGGCCGACGCCATCGGGTTGGCGGCCTTCTCGACTACTGGAGCACTGCTGGGTCAGCAGGCCGGCCTCCCGGTGTTCGCCGTCGTCGCGCTGGCGACAGTCAACGCGGCGGGCGGCGGCGCGATCTCGGACCTGCTGTTGGGCCGGACGCCCTTTATCCTCCGCGAGGACTTCTACGCGTCATGTGCGGTTATCGGCGGCCTCACCTTCTGGGCGCTGGCACAGATTGGCGTCAGCGTCAGCGTGGCATCGGCCGGGTGCGCACTCGCGGTGCTTTTGGCCCGGGGGCTGGGCATCGGCCGCGGGTGGTCGCTCCCGACGGTACAGGCATGGGAGCGACGCGACGCACAGTAGGACGGCGTTATTTCTCGTTCGGCCACCATCTGAGCGTGAGCGCGACCGACTGGTCCAGACCGAACACGTCAGACGAACGGTCGACAGTCGCGGTTTCCGGGCAGTCGATTTCGGTACGCTCATCTGCGACTTCGACGGTGACTGTCCCCTGTGCCTGCTGGAAACGGTCGGCAAGTGTATCGATCTCTTCCAGTAACGCCTCACGGGACATCGTCGTCTCCCGAGCGGTGTGCTGCTGGCTATGGTCGCCAACGACAGGGTCGATATCCACGTCCGCAGAGCGATTCGAGAGAACGGCGTTGATGGCCGCCCCAAGCAAAATCAGCAGGCCGATAATGTACAGCCAGCTCAGCAGGACGAGGATGCTGGCGATGATGTTCCCGCCCGTTGAGCCGGATTTGAACGCCGTGAAGAGAACCTGTGCAATCGTGAGGCCACCGGCAGCAAAGGCCACACCCGGCACGATCTCAAGCGGCGAGATGTCCGTGTCCGGGAAGATGTAGTACATCGGATAGAAGACGATGAACAGGCCGGCGGCCCGGACCAGCCCACTTGCGACTGCCCACAGCGGGCCGCTCCCGGCCTCGGGCAGGACGCTGCCGAGCGCGCTGGCACTGAGTATCACCACCGCGACGGTCACAAGCAGTACCAGCCCGTCGCCGAGCTGGTCAAGGAAGGTGTTCGACGCGCCTGTTTCGTAGATGTCGGAGAACGCAGTGTCCAGCCCCCGAAAAATTCGCAGGGAGCCCCAGAGGAGGAAGCCAACGCCCAGCACTGATACGGATGCGTCGGCCTCGGTCAGCCCCTGCTGGATGATGCCGCTGGCCTGTGTGGTCAAAACGGCCTCCATGATGCCAACGACAGAGGCCCGTAGCGTGACGTTCTCCGTTTGCTGGACGAAGGTCAACACCAGCAATAGCAGCGGGAGAATCGACAGGAAGGCGTGGTAGGCTATCGAACCAGCCATGAACGTGAGTCGTTCCGCCCTGATTTCGTGAACAAGAGCCCGCAGAACCTCCTCCGTGCGGACGCGACTGAAACGCATACGCGGAATTCGACGCCGGGAAGCAAATAGACGGCGTCGTCTGGTGCCCGCACAATGGTGTCATCAGATTCACAAGATAAATGCCGCCTCCGCCTGATACATCGACAATGGTCCTCTCGGACGTTTTGCTTGCCCCCCTGGGACTGGCCGCCCTCCTCCTTGCGGTGCCGATCGTCGTGCTGTATCTCATTCGACCGGACCCGCAAGAACTCACCTTGCCGACGTTCCAGTTTCTCGTCGCCGGAGAACGCCAGCAGTCAGCGACGCCGTTTCTCGAACGGATCTCACGGAGCCTCCTACTGCTGTTGCAGGTGCTGGTCGTGCTAGTGCTCGCGGTCGGACTGGCGACACCGTATGTTACCGTCTCCGAGCGGGCGACGGTTGAAGAGACAGTCATCGTCGTCGACACGAGCGCCTCCATGCAGACCGACGCCGACGGCCAGACACGCTTCCAGCGGGCCGTCGCGGCCGCCCGAGAGGAGGTGACGGGGACGACCTCTATCGTCACCACGACCAACGGCGGCGAGGTAGTGCTCCAGCGCGGCACGCCGACAGCGGCCCAGGGAACGCTGGACGGACTCAGCCCAACGGATGCGCCGGGAGCGCTTAGCGGCGCTATCTCGCAGGCGGCTTCGCTGACCGGCGAAAACGCCAGAATCGTCGTTCTGAGTGACTTCGCTGGTGAGGAATGGACCACTGCGGTCACGACGGCTCGCGGGCGCGGGCTCTCCGTCGACCTCCAGCAGTTCGACGGCGGGGGCGACGGGAACGTTGGGTTCATTGACCGCCGGTTCTCCGGCTCGGCGGTGACGCTGTCGGTGAAAAACTACGGCGACTCGACTGTTACCCGGACTGTCCGGCTGGGGAACACCCAGCAAGAGCTCCAGCTTGGGCCCGACGACGTGGGTTCGGTGACGCTCCCAGTCCCGGCCGGCGGGAGCGAAGCCCGGCTTAGCCCGGGCGACAGTTTCGCGACGGATGATAGCGTCTACGTCGCCGCACCGGCGGACGCAGCCGTCGACGTGCTGGTGCTGACAAACGACCGGAACCGGTACCTGACTACCGCGCTGTCGGTCGTCGATCGGGTGAACGTGACGGTCAGGCAGCCGCCGACGACGATTCAGGGCGACTACGACGTCATTCTGTACAGCAACGTCGACCCGAACTCACTGCTCCCTGGCAACGTCGAGAGCGGGCGCGCGCTGGTCGAAGACGGTGGCGGCGTCGCGGTGCTGGCACAGGACAATCTCCCACAGCGGTACCAAAGCCTCCTCCTCATCGAACCCGGCGAGACTCGGACGGGCGCGACAGTCGGTCAAACGGCACAGACACAGCTCACCCGCGGCATCGACTTCCAGCCACCCGATGAGTACGTTTCGGGCTCGCTGCGCTCCGGGTCAGCACAGGTACAACTGAGCGACGGGACGCCGCTCATCGCGACTGAGGACCGGAGCGGTGGCCGCGTCATGTACTACGGCTACATGGAGGACCGGTCCAGCTTCAAGTTCAATTACCAGTACCCCGTGTTCTGGAAGCGCGCAGTGTACTACCTCGCGGACAGGGAACCGCTCCCGGCGCTGAACCACGAGACCGGCGAAACCGTCCGGTTCGGCAACACCACTGTCGAGGGGCCAGACGGGACCATCTCCGGGAACTCAGTCCCGCTCCAGCGGGCCGGTCTCTACCGGAGCGAAAGCCGGCAGGTGAGTGCGTCGCTGCTGGACGAGAGCGAGTCAAACACCAACGTCGAGGCACTCGACCAGCGCGCCGGGACGGCTGGGAACCTCACCCGGACCGAACGACGGTCGGTGCCACAGCCGTTGACCGAGTACTTCGCGCTAGCTGGGCTGGTACTCGCGCTGGCCGAAGTCGGCTATCTCCGCCGGCGGGGTGACCTCTGATGGCGGTCTCCTACACCCTCGCGGAGGGACTCACCGTCGGCGTCGAGCATCTGTGGCCGCTGGTGGTTCTGCCGGTCGCCGTCGGCCTCCTCGCGTATCTCATCCGGCGTGGCGACGGCGGGCCGCGGTCAGCCTCAAACCGGAGCCGCCGGCTCCTGCTGGCCAGCCGCGTGCTCATCGTCTGCCTGCTCGTCCTCGGCGCGATGGGACCGTACACCGTCCAGACCAGAGAGACGCCTGGCGAACCGGGCGTGACACTGCTGACAGATGACTCCGCGAGCATGTGTATCTATCCGAACACGACCGACGCGCTGGTACAGAGCATCGAGGCCGAGGGCGTCCCGGTGACGCGGGCGACAATCGGTAGCGGCTCGAACTCGCGGCTTGGCGACGGCGTGGCAGCGAACCTTCAAGAAAATGGGACGGTCGTCGTCGTCTCCGACGGTCGCGTCACGGAGGGACGGAGCCTCTCAATGGCCGCCGAGGACGCCACCGACCTCAACGCAACCGTCCACAGCGTCACTCCCCAGTCGCCACGCACCGAGCGCGCCGTGGCGATAGCCGGGCCGTCGACAGTGAGCCGCGGCGTCCAGTCGCAGTACACCGTCTCGATGCAGGGCGTGAGCGTCCTCGAGCCAGTGCCCGTCGAGGTGACCATCGACGGCGAGACAGTCACTGAGGGCGAACTCCAACCGAATGGGACGCTCACTGTCGACCACACGTTCGAGGCGCTCGGGTCACACCGGGTGACTGCGACGCTGTCTGGCGACGACGAGTACGCACGAAACGACGTGTTCTACAAGAGCGTCCGCGTTGTCGAGCAGCCCGACGTGCTGTACGTCTCACAGGGCGAGTATCCGCTGCGGGGCTATCTCGACTCGCTGTACAATGTCTCGACGGCCTCGTCGGTTCCGGCGGACCTCGATGACTACGCCGCCGTCGTCATGCAAGACACGCCGTCGGGCAATATGGGGAACACCACCGCACTGCAGGACTTCGTGATCAACGGCGGCGGGCTGGTCGTCGCGGGCGGCGACAACGCCTACGAGAACGGCGGCTACGAAACGTCGTCGGTGGGCTCGATGCTTCCGGTCCGCGTCGGGAACGCGACCGGCGGCGAGTCGAACATCGTCGTCCTCGTCGACGTGTCCGGCAGCGCCGAAAGCGGCCTCTCGATACAGAAAGCTGTCGCGCTTGACGTACTCGACCAGCTCGGCGACGAGAATCAGGTGGGTGTCGTCGCGTTCAACCAGAACGCGTACCGCGTCTCGGAGATGCAAGCACTCGGTCAGAACCGGGCGGAGACTGCCGATAAGATACGGCGGCTTGAAAGCGGTGGCGCGACGGATATCGCTGTCGGACTTCAGGGCGCCGACGAACTGCTGGGCGACCGCGAGGGGACGATCATCCTCCTCAGTGACGGCCAGGACCGGCTCGGCCCGCCGGCGGCCGTTGCCAACCAACTGGGCCGTGAGGGGACCCGCGTCGTCTCGGTCGGTGTCGGCAAGCGCGTCGGTGTCGCAACGATGCGCCAGATTGCCAGCGAGTCTGGCGGCTCGTACTTCGCGGCCGACGAAACCGAGCGGCTTCGGCTCCTCTTTGGCGGCTCATCGCGGCGCTATCAGGGTGAAAACCTCACCATTGTCACGGAAGACACGTTCATCACCTCGGGTGTGGAGCTGACAGCAAACCCCGGCCAAGCAAACAACGTTCAGGTCAAGCCCGGGGCAGACTATCAGGTCGCCACCGCGGACGGGAAGCCGGCCATCGCCTCCTGGCGGTTCGGGCTGGGCCGCGTGGTCTCTATCACCGCCTACGATTCGGATAACACGATGGGCGGCCTGCTCGACCGGCCGGACTCGCTGGTCGTCACAAAATCGGTCAACTACGCGGTGGGTGACCCCATGCGCACCCAGACCGGCGTCATAGCGGTCGGCGATGCCCGCGTCGGACGTCCAACGACGCTGACCTACCAAGGCGATAGCCGCCCGGACGCGGCGAATATCTCCTTCCGTCAGGTCGGCGACGGCCGGTATCGCGGCGAGTTCACGCCCAGAGAATCGGGGTATCAGACGGCACTCGACACCGAATACGCGGCGAACTACCCAGTCGAATACGCTTCCTTCGGCCCGAGTGAGAGCCTTGAAGCGCTCGTCGAAACGACGGGCGGGCAGACATTCAGCCCAGACCAGGGCGAGCAGATAGCCAGTGAGGCACGCCAAAAATCTGCCCGGGTCCGCACCGTTCGGGACACTTGGGACTGGATTGCCCTGCTCGGTGCACTCTTGCTGTTCACCGGCGAGGTGGTCGCCCGGCGTATTCAAGTATACCGCGGCCGGACCTCTCTGGAGAGTGGTCTCCCGTGAGCGCAATCGGTCGTCGGATCAACCTCGGACTCGTGGTGTTTGTCGTCCTCTCGATGGTCGGTACCGGCGGAACAACGGTGCTGTATCAGGACTCCGCGAGCGAACTGCGCTCGCAGAACCAGGAGCTCCGCCAACAAAACGCCGACCTCCGGGAGAATCTGGACGACACCAGAGGTGAGCTGGAATCTACACAGACCCGCGTTGAGGAACTCGAAGACCAGCTAGAGACGCGATCTGAGGACGTCGATCAGGTCGCGACCAACCTGAACCAGACAGAGGAGCAGTTGAACGCCACGGAGAGCCAGCTAGCAGAGACCCGGCGGTCGCTCCGCGAGAGCGAGGACCGCGTCGAGGAGCTGGAGGGGGCGGTCGATGACCTACAGGATGAGCGCGACACGCTCGAGAACGAAGTCGATGACCTTGAGTCGACAATCAACGACCTCGAAGGCGAGAATGAAGACCTTGAGGAGCAGGTATCAGACCTCAACACAGAGATTGATAATCTAGAAAATGAGATTGACGACCTCAACCAAGAGATCGATACTCTCGAATCGGAGAACCAGGAACTCAGGAACCGGCTCAACCGGGCCTGTAACGCGCTGGACAACACGAACGAGACCTCCAGCGCCTGCGAGGGAGTCTGACCATGAAAGACGAAGTCGCATCCGACACGTCTGGAACAGCCGGCAGCGAGAGTGAGGCAACGTCTATGGGAGACTCCGGTAGGTCAGACTCGCGCCGTCGGATGGCGAGCGCGCTCGACGAGATCAGACGCGAGGGCAAGAAAGCGGCGTTCGTCTACGCCGTCGTCGACGCGGTGCTGGTCTTTCTTCTGGCGAACATCCTCCTGACTGTCCTTTCGCCGGCCGAACTCCCGACACAGGTGTCGGTTCCCACGGCGGTGACGGACCCGGTCGGGGCGGCTGTCGGCCGCTCGATACCGGAGCTGTCCTTCCCCACGGGCGCAGTTGTCGGCATGGTCGTCGGAGTGTGCTGGCTCATCGGCGAGTATCTGTACCGAGTCCGTCAGCCGCTCGTCGAGCAGTTCGAGGCGGCGAACGCGAACGTCACTGACGCGCTCCGAACGGCGCGGGATGCGGTAGAAGACGGAGCCGAAACGCGGATGGCGGGCCGGCTCTACGAGGACGTCCTTGATGGGCTGAAACAGAGTTCAAGCGTCGCCCTTGTCGATAGCCGGCGACTGCTCGGGACGCTCGTCGTTGTTATTCTGCTGAGCCTGGCGACAGTACAGGTAGCCGTCGTCGACATCGGCTTGCTCGACCGCGGCACAGTCGAAACGGAATCGCCAAACGACCGTCCCCGCGAGTACGAGGGGCTCGAAGACGGCGACGCGATACTCGGTGACAGTGAGGACGTGCAGGCGGGCGACGAGAACCTTACCGCTGAGATCGATTCGACGGGTGGCGACGAGGAAATCGACCGGAGTCAGTCGTTCCCGTCGTCGGACACCGGGGGGCCGGGGAGCGGCAGTGGCACAGTCGACAGCCAGCAGGCCGGGTTCGCCGGCCAGGAAGACGTTGAGGACGCGGACCTCATCCGCGAGTACAATCTCAGGATTCGAGATCAGGACACAGACGACGAGGACACCGACCCATGAGCCCAGAGCAAGACATCGACGAACTACAGCAGAAGATCGCGAACGCACGTGAACAGATCAGCACCCGGATCGTCGGCCAGGAGGAGGTACTGGAGCAACTGCTCATCTGTATCCTGGCCGACGGTAACGCCCTGCTCGAATCGAACCCAGGGCTGGGAAAGACGACAATGGTCCGGACCGTCGCAGAGGTGACTGACCTCCAGTTTTCCCGGATTCAGAACACCCCGGACCTGATGCCCTCCGATATCACGGGGACCGAGATCATCCGCGAGACCGACAGCGGGCGTGAGTTCGTCTTCGAGAAAGGGCCGGTGTTCGCCAACGTGGTACTGGCCGACGAGATCAACCGGGCGACGCCGAAGACACAGGCCGCCCTGCTGGAGGCGATGCAGGAGAAACAGGTGACTGCCGCGGGCGAGACCTACGAACTGCCGCGCCCCTTCTTCATTCTGGCCACCCAGAACCCAATCGACCAGTCGGGAACCTATGCGCTCCCGGAGGCCCAGACCGACCGCTTCATGCTGAAGCTGCTGGTCGACTACCCCGACTACGACGAGGAGCGGACCATCGTCGACATGTACACCGCCGGCGCGGAACAGGTCCCCGTCGAGCGCTCGCTGACCCGCTCGGAAATTCAGGAGATCCAGCAGCTGGTCCGCGAGATGCCTATCGCGGATGACCTGCGGGACCGAGCAGTCCAGCTCGTCCGCCGGACGCGCGAGGCCGACGACATTGAGTTCGGGGCCAGCCCGCGGGCGAGCATGGCGCTCGTTCAGACAGCGAAGGCCCGGGCGTTCCTCCACGGCCGCTCGCACGTCACCGGCGAGGACATCGAGGCGCTGGCCGCGCCCGTCCTCCGCCACCGGATTATCGTGGACTTCCGGGCTGAGCGAGAGGGACGGACGGCTGACGACCTCATCGCGGCCCTGCTGGAATGAGGCACCCAGTGACCGCGGTTCAGTCGGCGGCGGGCCAACGAGAGCGGGGGGGACAGCTGTGACTATCGAGCCGGACTTTCTGGACGAACTCGGCCGGTTCACCGCGGCACTGAACCGCCAGACGACCTCGATTCGACAGGGCGATCAGGAGTCCCCGCGGGTCGGGGAAGGGCTCACGTTCAGCGACTACCGGCGCTACTCGCCGGGGGACGACACGCGGCGTATCGACTGGAAGCTGTTCGCCCGCACAGAGGAGTACTTCATCAAGCAGTACGAGGAAGAGCGAAGCCTGACCGTCCACCTGCTTGTCGACACGAGCGCGTCGATGGACTACGGTGACGCGGCGAGTCACAAGTTCGAGTACGCTGCCAAGCTCGGGCTCGGCTTCGCCTACCTCACCGCGGAGGAGAACAACGACTTCCAGTTCTGTACCCTCCGTGACCGGGTGAACCGTATCGATACGGGTCAGTCGAACCGTGGCGAACTCCTCTCGCTTATCGACCAGTTGAACGACCTGACGCCCGACGGGACGGCAGATTTCGAATCCGCGCTGGAGGCGTACGCCGAACGGATCCGGTCGCGCTCGCTCGTCGTCGTGTTCAGTGACTGCCTGGCCGACCCGGAGACGCTCGAATCCGGTATCGCCGCGCTCGCACGCAACGACGCCGACGTGCTGCTGGTCCGCGTGGTTGCTCCGGCGGAACGAGACCCCGGCGTCGTCGGTGATGTCCTGTTCGCTGACCCGGAAAGCGACGAGACACGCCGGTCGTACTTCAGCGGCTCGCTGGCAGAAACGTACCAGTCGCGGCTCGACGCCCACATCGACTCGGTTTCGAACCGCGTGACTGCACTGGGTGCGGACCACGTACTGGTCGATACCGGTGCAGACTACTTCGACTCGTTCGCGAGCATCTGGCTGCAGTAGCCAGACGGCAACAGGGTCAGCTTACTCTGCGAGGATGTGTGCCGGCAGGTCATCGCGGATGATCGTATCGCAGTACTCACACCGGACGCCGTCGTCGCCGACGGCAAAGCGTGAGTCGACTGGTTCGTTCTCGGTCGTGATGCAGTTGTGGTTCGGGCATTCGAGGACGCCCTCAACGACCGACGGCCGCTCGACGCGGCCTTTTTCCACGACCTCGTAGTCACGAATGATGTTGATCGTCGCCGCGGGCGCAATGAGCGAGAGGACGTCGACCTCGTTTTGAGAAAGTTCGCGGCCCTCAACCTTGACCACATCCTTGTGGCCCAGGCGGTCCGAGGGCATGTTCATCGCGACGGAAACGGAGTCGCCGCTGGTGCCGTCGATGCCGAGAATTGCCAGGACGTTCAACGCCTGTCCGCCCGCGATGTGGTCGATAACAGTGCCGTTCTGAATCTTCGAGACGCGGAGTTGCTGGTCGTTGTCGCTCATTGGTCGCCTCCGAGCATCAGGTCGAGCAGGGCCATCCGTACTGGGACGCCGTTGTGGGCCTGCTGGAAGTACTGTGCATGGGTGGTCTCGTCGACGTCGTGGGCGATCTCGTCGACGCGCGGGAGCGGGTGCATCACGGTCAAGTCGTCTTTGGCCGCCGCAAGCGTGTCGGCGTCGATCTGGTACTGGCCAGCGACTTCACGATACTCGCTCTCATCGGGGAATCGCTCGGCCTGGATGCGTGTCACGTAGAGCACGTCCAGTTCCGGGAGTATCTCGTCGAGTTCAGTATGCTCGCGGATGCCCGCGCCGGCCTCGTGGAGGTCGTAGCGAACTGACCGTGGAAGCTGGAGCGACTCCGGGCTAATGAAGTGCTGGCTGGCGTCGACGGTCGTGAGTGCGTGGGCCAGCGAGTGGACGGTTCGTCCGTACTTCAGGTCGCCCATGATGCCGATAGTCAAGTCGTCGAAGCCCGCGTTCTCACGGATCGTGTAGAGGTCAAGCAGCGTCTGTGTCGGGTGCTGGCCGGCCCCGTCGCCGGCGTTGACGAGCGGCACGTCGACGAACTCGCTCGCCATTTTCGCGGAGCCCTCCATCGGGTGCCGGAGCACGAGCGCGTCGGTATACCCCTCAACGACGCGGACAGTGTCGGCTAGTGACTCGCCTTTTTTCACGCTTGAGGACTCGACAGAGCCCATGTCGACGATGTCGCCACCGAGGCGTTTCATCGCCGTTGTGAAGCTCATCTTTGTCCGGGTACTCGGCTCGAAAAAGAGGAGGCCAAGCAGCGTGTCGCTGTGCCGGTCCGCGAACGCTCCCGGGTCAGCCGCGATGTCAGCCGCGTGGTCGAGCACCGTCTCGATGTCGCCCCGCGAGAGTTGTTTCGCGCTGATGATGTGGTCGTGCCGCATTTCACTCGATACCGCGCTCCGGACGCTCTTGAATCCCCCGACACGGGAATTGAACAATCACGTACATCGTCAGGTTCGGCTTCGAGAGCAGCGGAACTGGGTTCGAAAGCGGTGTCAGAAGGCGCGTAGCGGTCGTAATAACAGAACGAGGCGACTCGTCAGGGATTGCTCTGCCAGACATCGACGCGGGGCTCGGTGTATGCCTTGCCGACGATGTCTGGGATGCCGTCACCGTCGAGGTCGACGACCTTCGCCTCGTGGGTAGGGATACCGGTGTTCAGTTCTTTCTGCTCGAAATTCCCCGCGCCGTCGTTGTGGAACACGAGCTGTCGCGGTTCATGCCCTTCCTCCAGACCCATTTCCGCGACGAAGATGTCAGGACTGCCGTCGCCGTCGAAGTCCGCCACGTCGAGGCTGTGTGGGTTCGAGAGGTCGTCGTGCAACAGAGTCAGGTCCCACTCGGGCGGGTCGAACACGCCCAGCCTGGCCGGACGGTCGTCGAGATACGGTTCGTCACCCTCGACGAGGATTATTTCCAGGTCGCCGTCGCCATCGACGTCCTCGATAGCGACACGAGTACACTGCCAGTCCTCTACGATTGGTTCCCGGTCCCACCCGTCTGCCGTCCGGTGGAAGACGTTGGGGCCGGCGACGATTTCGACCTCGCCGTCCCCGTCGACATCTTCGACAGCGACACCTTCGACATCGAGGTCCTCAGCGACGACATGGCGGTTCGCCACCGGCCACGGTTCGCTCGTTGGGTCCTCAGGAATATCGTAGTAGAACACCGTCTTGGACTCCTGAGACAGTCCGACGACCTCGTTCTGTCCGTCGCCGTCCACGTCCGCCACCGCGGTGTCGTGATACTTCTCGAAGTCGTCGGTTATGAGCCGACGCGTCCACTGTTCTCTCGGATCGTTCGGTATCTCGAACCACCACAGTTTGTGCTGGTGGATGTTCTGGCCGGCAACCATGTCCGGTCGGCCGTTCCCCGTGATGTCGCCGAGCGAGCCGCCGACAGAGAGTTCCGGTGCACTGGCAACGTCATGGCGCTCCCAGCCGGGGTTTTCATACCAGAACACGTTCGTCTGGAGCCAGCGGGCCAGTGGCCCCATGCCGAACACGGACAGCAAGTCGACTGACTTGTCGACGAGTGGGAACTGGACCTCGTGCTCGTCGCCGAGCGCCCCGACAACGACGTCCGGTCGACCATTTCCCGTGAGGTCGGTCGTGAGACAGAAGCTCATCGTACTCGCCGGCGGCGACGCTTCGATGCGCTCGTGGTGTAGGTTCATGTCCCAGCCCTTCGGGTACATCGGTATTGTTATAGCCGGGCTAACACCGGCTGACAGCGGTCACAGTCTCGAACTATGCCCGGCAACGGAACCCAGCGTGTAAGAGTAGGCAACAGCCAACCGACGTAAGTCAGACCTTCCGGCCCAGTTTTGCGGTCACTGTTCGTGATTCATAGTACAAGGATTCAAAACCGATAGACAGGCCACACTCACTATGCTCGCAATCGCTGGCGGCAAGGGTGGCTGTGGCAAAACGACCATCGCCCTCGGGCTCGGTCAGGTACTGGGGACGCCCACCAAGCGGTCGTTGGTCGTAGACACCGATCGCGATATGCCGAACCTCCACCGTCGCGCTGGGGTCACTCCGACACCCGGAATCGCTGATATCACAACCTCGGCTGAGCCGACCACAGTTGCCCAGCCCGCCATGACCGTCGAAAACGTCGAGGTGCTTCCCTGTCAGAGCGCAACCGAAGCCGCTGTTGACAATGCCATCGACAGCCTGTCCCGGCGTGCTTGCCCTGTAGTACTCGACTGTCCGGCCGGCGCTGGCCCGGACGCCGCGCGGCCGCTACGGGCGGCTGACAGGACAGTACTCGTGAGTGCACCAACCCGCCAGAGCCTCACCGACACAGCCAAGACCGCGGCGATGGCCCGTGCGCTTGATGCACCGCCGGCGCTCACGGTCCTTGTTGGCAGTGACGGGTCCGTGGACCCATCGGACCTGCTGTCCTGCTCAGAAACAATTCACGTGCCGTCGGTGTCGAAGCCACTGGAATCGGACCGGGCGGCAGCAAAATACGTCGAGATGGCGAACGTTCTCGCCAAGCGGAATACTTAATCTCGTGGGAAAATAATCTCTCGGTGGTATGGCCAACCGGTTGCGAACGGGGATCGATGTCCTCGACAGAAAACTCGATGGTGGCATCCCTGCAGGGAGCATCGTCGTGCTCTCTGCCCAGCCGGCTAGCCAGGCGGAACTGTTCCTCTACGAACTTACCGCCACGCGCGGGACGCTGTGGCTGTCGCTCGACCGGACCGCCGAATCAGTCATTGCGAGCATTGAGCAGACGCCGGCTAACACCGGGGACCCGACGGTACGGCACATTTCCGGTGAGGCGCCCCTCGACAACGCCGGCAAGCTCGTCTCGGCGCTGCCGGAGACATCGAACCTCATCGTCGACCCACTCGACGTGCTGGAAGCTCAGGAGCCACACTCGCGCTTTCGCGCGTTCATGAACGACTTGCAGAACCACATCGTCAACACTGGGAGCCTCGCTATTGTCCACTGTCTCGATGGCCGTGACGTGCCACCGCTCCGGGATACGACCGAGCACTTCGCTGACGTGGTGTTCCAGCTCAACACCACAACGAACGGTGATGAGGTCGAAAACCGGCTCGCGATTCCGAAGTTCCGCGGCGGGCGCGCCCCCACCGACATCATCAAGCTCAATCTCGTCGAAGAGGTCAGCATCGATACGAGCCGCGACATCGCCTGAGTCTATTCGCCGCCGGGCCGTGGCTCTCTGTCCGTCGAGCCGAACTCAGTGCCGACGAGTATCAACAAGAATAGTCCGAGACCAACGCCGACGCCTGCTGCCAATCCTGCGCCGGTGCTTCCAGTCAGCACGACCGTGCCGACGCCAAACGCAATTCCCGGCGGGAGCGCGAGCAGTGACGGGTACACCAACGACACTCGCATGCGTAGTGATGACGTGTCGTGCGTATAACGGTTCTCCCGTATTGGCCGTCAGAAAGTGGCAGTCGCTAGCGCCTAGAACGGTAAAACCGCCCGCTACCGCTCGATACCGCAACCCCATTCGCTGTCGCTCAGCACCGTAGAACCGCTCGCGTGCTCGCTGTGCAGTTACTCTTCGGCGCCTTCGATCTCTTCGACGATCTCTTCGGCGTCAACGTCGGCATCTTCCAGCGCATCTTCGATGTCAGCGCCGCCGGCACCGCCCATGCCGCCCATCATGCCGGGCATGCCCATGCCGCCGCCACCGATCTCTTCCTGCACGATGATGCGGTCAATATCGAGTAGCTGCGTGAGCTGCTGGGCGATCTGCTGCTTGCCCATCATCCACTGCTGGTTCATCGTCAACTGCGGCGTCGCCTCGATGTAGAGCGTTTCCTTCTCGACTTCGACGGTTTCGTATTCGGGCTCGGACTCTTCGTCTTCGTCGTCCTCGCTCTCGACGACCTGTTCTTCTTCGACGGTGTCGGTCTCGAACCACACGTCGAGCTCCATGTCGAGCATCATCTGGATGATGCCCTGTGCCTTCTCCTCGCGGTCCGTGACCTCTTCGAGGACTTCGTAGTCGTACTCGACGTCCTCTCCGGCCAGCGGGTGGTTGAAGTCCACTCGCGCGCGGCCGCCAATGATGGTCTCGACGTGGCCGTGTTCGCCCTCAAGGTCGACGTGTGCGCCAGGGTAGCGGTCGTCCTCAGGGATCTTGTCTTTCGAGACCGTCCGGACCTCTTCCTCGTCGTACTCGCCGAAGGCGTCGGCAGCCGCGACGGTCACGTCGCCCTCGTCGCCGACCTCCTTGCCGTAGATGTCCTGCTCAACATCCGGGAAGATGTGGTTCTCGCCCAGCACGATGGTGCGCGGGCCGAACTCCTGCTGTTCGGTGTCGATACCGTCGTCTTCGGCGACTTCTTCGTCGGTCGTGTCGACAAGCTGGCCGCCGTCGACGGTGCGGGCGGTGTAGGCGAGCTTGACGACATCGCCTTTCTGAAGTCCCTCCGCCTGTTCTTCTTCGTCTGCGGTCTCCTCGTCTACGTCAGTCTCAGACTCGTTGCTCATACCCTGTTCGTCAGTCGTGGCACTCTTAAGGACAACGTTTCCCGGTCAGCAGCGATCGAAAGACTTCCGAAGTGACCAGCTAGTACTCGCTCTCTGCCAGCAGTCGGTCAAACTTCTCTCGGTCGATATTCCGTCCCGAAATGGGGAGAACGACTGTCTCGCCCCGTAGTTCGTCACCAGCCTGAAGCGCTGCGGCGACAGCGGTCGCACAGGCCCCTTCCATGACGATGCGGTCTGTCTCGAACAGGCGTGCCACGGCGTCGGTAATGGCGTCTTCGGATACGAGCCGGAAATCGGCAAGTCCCGACTGCAGGATTTCGGTCGGGAGCGCGAACGGAACCCGGGTTGCGACGCCCTCGGCAATGGTGTCGACGCTGTCGAGAGCCTCCAGCGTCTCGTCCTGCCAAGCGTGGTACACCGCGGGCGCGCCAGCGGCCTGCACGCCGACGACAGCGGCGTCGGTCATCGCCCCGAGCGTGACGCAGTACCCGGCTGCGGCGGTACCGCCACCGACAGGACAGAACACGCGGTCAACGTCGGGTCGTTCATCGAGGATTTCGAGGCCTGCTGTGCCGACGCCGGCGAGCAACTTCGGTTCGTTACCCGAGTGGACGTAGCGCGCCGCACGCTGGGTCGCCAAGTCCTCGATGTGTTCGCGGGCCTCGTCGTAGTCTTCCCCGTACTGGATAACTTCTGCACCGAGTTGCTCCAACGCATCGACCTTTCCTGCATTGGCTTCTTCGGGGACACCGATGGTGACTGGTATGCCGAACTCGCGGCCAGCCCACGCGATAGACTGCCCGTGGTTCCCCGTGCTCGCAGCGAGCAGTCCAGCGTCGTGGAACTCCTCGTCAAGGGACGCAACGAGGTTCACGCCGCCACGGACTTTGAACGCGCCAGTCGGGAGCGTGTCCTCGCGCTTGAGCAAGACATCTGCGTCGAGGGCTTCTGAGAGGGCTTCGCTGCGGACCAAGGGTGTCTCTGGAAGATGCTGTCGGATGCGTTGCCGGGCGCGCGCGACCGTTGCAACTGTCGGCGGTGTCAGGTCGTGATACGGAAAGAGGGTCGTCTCATCCGGGGAGTCGATCGGTTCGTAGCGACCGGCCATACTACTACCCGGGAGAGCGGACACAGTAAAGGGCGCGGTCGACGGGAGCGTTTTTCAGCAGCCCGGCCCAGCCCCACAGTATGTACGAAGTCGAGGTGAAAGTGCCAGCGGATATCGAGGCTGTCGCGGAGCGACTCGACGAACTCGGATCCGAGCAGGTCGATACGGTGATACAGACGGACACGTACTACGATGCGCCCCACCGGGATTTCGCTGAGACAGACGAGGCGTTCCGGGTTCGCCGTGAAACCAGAAAAGGAGTAACGAACGCGAAAGTCACCTACAAGGGGCCACTCCTCGAAGCAGAGTCGAAGAGCCGAGAAGAGTTCGAAACGGGCGTCGAGGACGGCGACGAAATCAGCACTATCGTCCAGCACCTCGGCTTCGAGCCCGCGGCGACAGTCCGGAAGAACCGCCGAGTCTACGAAGTTCGAGAGTACGACGTCACGCTCGACGCTGTCGACGATGTCGGCGAGTTCGTCGAAGTCGAGCGCGAAACCAACGGCGATATCGAACCCGTCCGAGAAGAAGCCTACGAGGTGCTTCAGGACCTCGGTCTGAACCCCAACGACCAGCAGCGGACCTCCTATCTCGGCATGCTACTTAGCGATGCGAACGAGTAATCATTCCGTTATTATCTGTTCCCGTAAGTTATAGAACCCGGCCAGACGAAGTCGAGGCAATGACCGAGCGGAACATCCACGTCCAACCTGCGAGCGGGCTTGCCGTAGAAGATCAGGACATCGAAGTCGTAGAGCGCAAGGGTATCGGCCATCCAGACTCCATCTGTGACGGCATCGCGGAGACAGTGTCGCGTGCGCTGGCACAGACGTACATTGACCGGTTCGGTACAGTCTTGCACTATAACACAGACGAGACACAGCTTGTCGCCGGCACTGCCGCCCCCGCGTACGGCGGCGGCGAAGTGCTTGAGCCGATCTACATCCTGGTCGTCGGCCGAGCGACAAAGAAGTTCGACGGCGAACGCATCCCGGCTGAAAGTATCGCCCTCCGGGCCGCACGCGACTACCTCGACGAGCAATTCCCCCACCTCGATCTCGGCTCCGATGTCATCGTCGACGTTCAGTTCGGCGAAGGGTCGGGCGACCTCCAGACCGTGTTCGGCGAGGAAGCAGCAATTCCGATGGCGAACGATACCAGCTACGGCGTCGGCCACGCTCCGCTAACCGAAACTGAACAGATCGTCCGCAACACCGAACAGCGATTGACCGGCGAATACGCAGAGTCCAACCCAGTCGTCGGCCAAGACGTGAAGGTGATGGGCAAACGCGAAGGCGACCACATCGACGTGACCGTGGCCGTTGCGATGGTTGATGAACACGTTCCGGACCTCGATGCGTACAAAACCGCAGTTTCGGACGTTCAGGCGTTCGTCACCGATCTCGCCGAGGAGTACACTGACCGGGACGTAACGGTCCACGTCAACACGGCCGACGACTACGACGCCGAGTCCATCTATCTCACCACCACCGGGACCAGTGCCGAGCAAGGCGATGACGGCTCTGTCGGGCGCGGGAATCGCGCGAACGGCCTTATTACCCCGAACCGCCCGATGAGCATGGAAGCAACATCGGGGAAGAACCCCGTCAACCACATCGGGAAGATCTACAATCTCCTCTCGACAGCTATCGCACAGTCCGTCGCAAATGAGGTCGACGGCATCCGACAGGTCCAGATGCGTCTGCTCTCACAGATCGGGTCACCGATTGACGAGCCCCACGTCGCCGACGCGACAGTAATCACAGAAGACGGTATCGCGGTCGGCGATGTTGAATCTGACATTCAGGCCACAATCGACGACGAACTGGCCGACGTGACCGACATCACGCGGCAGGTCATTGAGGGCGACCTCTCGACGTTCTAAGACACCGAGGCGACACCCCTTTACTCACCGATAGTCAACTCGCGGGTATGCATCCGTCAGACGCCGACAGCGTGCTCGTTCGCCACGGAGAACTCGGCGTCAAGAGCGACCAAGTCCGTCGAAAGATGGAGCAGCAGCTGGCGGACAATCTCCGCGCAATGTTCGACGCGCGCGGCTTGTCAGGAGACATTGAACAGCGCCGGAACCGACTGTTTATCCACACTGACCAACCAGAGGGTGTGACCGCAGCCGCGGCCGACACGTTTGGCGTCACCTCCGCCTCGGCGGTCACGACCATCGAACCGACGCTGTCTGCAATCGAAGCGGCACTGGCCGCAACCACGCGAGAACAGTACGATGGTGGCGCTTTCGCTGTCAACGCTCGCCGGGCGGGGCCGGCGGACGCACATCCCTTTTCGAGTACAGACATCGAATCCGACGGCGGGACCGCCGTCTGGGAGGCAATCGATGAACTGGGCGGCGATCCCGCTGTCGACCTCGACGACCCCGATTTCGAACTGTTCGTCGAGTGTCGCGCGGACGAGGCGTACGTCTTCTGTGAGAAACGTTCGGGCCCGGGCGGACTCCCGCTCGGAACTCAGCGGCCCGTTGTCGCCCTCATCAGTGGTGGTATCGACTCGCCTGTCGCCGCCTGGAAGCTCATGAAACGCGGCGCACCTGTGATTCCAGTCTACGTCGACCTCGGTGACTACGGTGGCCCCGACCACCGGGCGCGAGCCGTTTCGACCGTCAAAACGCTTGCCTCGTACGCTCCCGGGCACGACCTGTCCATCAACGTCGTTGACGCCGGTGACGTCGTCACCGACCTCTCGAAAAATCTCGGGGCGCTTCGAATGCTCGTGCTCCGCCGGTTCATGCTCACAGTCGCCGAGGGTATCGCGCACAACTGCGACGCTGTCGGCATCGTCACCGGCGAAGCTATCGGGCAGAAATCCAGCCAGACGAGCGCGAACATTGCCGTCACCGATGCCGCGACCACACTCCCGGTGCACCGACCGAACCTCACCGTCGACAAGTCCGACATAACCAATCATGCGCGAACTATCGGGACCTTTGAGGACTCGACAATCGACACCGGTTGCAACCGTGTCGCACCATCGCACCCGGAAACCAATGCCACGCTAGAAGCGGTCCGGGCGGCCGAACCCGACGGCCTGTTCGAGCGCGCCGAAGCCTGTGTTCAGGACCGCACTGTCGTCCCCATCGAAAGCTAAATTTCCGGGGCGGGCCAGGATTGAGTCATGACGCAGGTCTGTCTCGTCGGGAGCGACGACGTGAACCTTCGATACGAACTCCTCTCTCGCGAGACTGCGCGGAACGCACTTGCCACCTACGACCTGCAGGAACCGTTCGCGAATACCGTCGCCATCGACACCGTGAGCCTCGGAGCGGCAGTGGCGCTGCTCAACGACTTGAACTGGTATCTCGTCCGCTTCGCGAACGCCGCATTCGTTCGGGATCCATCGATTAGTGAGACTGAGTGGCTCTCTCGGAACCTCGCCGCGGCGATACGGGACGATGACATTGCGCCCGAAGACACCGGGCGCTTCCTCAAGGTGTACGGTATCGTCGAGCCGGACAGGACCAGCGACGCTGACGATGAAACCCAGACCGAAGAAGTGTCAACACTCGACACGAAGGCGATGGAAGCCGATGGCCCACCGGAACTGGTCGAGCCGATGCTCCTGACACGGACTGGCAACACGATTCCCGAGTACGATCTTCAAGACGTGGATGAAACGCTCATCGTTAGAGTGACCGAGTCGGAGTTCGGTGCCTGACCCGGGTTACGCTGCGCGCAAAACAGACCGGTTTCAGTCGAACATTCCGGTCGACATATACCGCTCGCCGCTGTCCCAGTAGACTGTGACGACGAGCGGGTCGTCAACGTCGTCCGCGACGAGTTGCTCAGCTACCTCTCTTGCCGCGAGGTTCGACGCACCCGAGGACTGGCCGACGAGGATGCCCTCCTCGTGGGCGAGTCGCCGGCACTCGTCTTCTGCATCCGGGAGTTCGACTGTCAGCACGTCGTCTAGCAGATCGGTATCGAGATTGTCACTGACGAACCCCGGCCCCATTCCCTGGAAGCTGTCTTCACCAGTACCCGGGTCCATCCCCGAAAGTACAGCGTTGTCCGCCGGCTCGACCGCGACGATATCCATCTCGGGGAACGCCTCACGCAACCGACGGCCGGTCCCAGTGAGTGTGCCACCAGTGCCGACGCCCGCGACCAGCGCGTCGACGGTCCGGTCGCCCACCTGTTCGAGTATCTCCTCACCCGTCGTCTCGTAGTGCGCTGTCGGGTTCGCCGAGTTCTCGAACTGCCGGAGCTGGACGTAGTCGTCGCGCTCGCAGAGTTCGTTTGCGCGCTCTTTCGCGTCGGAGATATCGCCCTCAACTAGTTCGATATCCGCACCGTAAGCCTTCATTATCTGTCGGCGCTCCGGCGACTTGGAGGACGGCATCACTAGCACCACGTCGTACCCCTTCGTCGCTCCAACCATCGCCATCCCGATACCGGTGTTGCCACTCGTCGGTTCGACGAGCGTATCACCCGGTTCGAGCATGCCGTTCCGCTCAGCGGAGTCAATCATGTACTTCGCCGGTCGGTCCTTCGCGGACCCCCCGGGATTGAACGACTCGATTTTCGCTGCAACAGTTGCCCCCTCCGGTGCGCGAACCGAGACCAGCGGGGACCCGATCGTATCGAGAATAGAGTCTTTCATCGCCGCCGGCTACGCGGCCCCGACTTAAACGCCTACTGAAGGTCTCAAACGGTTCGCGGACTTCCGAGACGTGGCAGCTCTTTCCAGCGTCGACACCCTCTCACGTGAACATGTTGATGTCATCAACTGGCAGCACCGAGTAATCGACAGACAGCGTGTCTTTCGTGGCACGGACTTTGCCGACAAATGCGGAAATGTCATCTAGCTGTCCCTCCAGCACGAATAGTTCCATACAGTACCGGTCGCCGACGTGACTGTGGAAGTTCGACGCGACGATGGACTCGTGGTCGTGACGGAGATGCATCATTTTCTCCTCAACGGTTGTCGTCTCGTAGTCGAACAACACAGTGACGATCGCCATCAGTTCGCGGTCCTCCAGCCGCTTGTCCTCGAACTCCCCCATCAGATTCCGGACCGCTTCCCGAACGACCTCGCTGCGACCCGTGTACCCGTGTTCGTCGGCGAACGTGTCGATTCGCTCCTCCAGTTCGTCCGGCATCGAGATACTAACAACGCCCATGTATTAACTCGGCGCCGTTGGAGTATTAATAGTTCATATCCGCCCGCACAGACTGGAATCACCCCGGATAGCGCTACCGCTAGCTCGTATCTTGTAAACGACCGGCTTGCTGTGCTGATAGCTATGATCTG